>CAZSJU010000058.1:0-6356 GCA_964607235.1 uncultured Anaerolineae bacterium
GGTTGCGGAAAATGGACGGTGTAGTATAATTGCCAGACATACAAGCGTTTCAGGAAGGAGCACACTTTGAGGAACTGGAAGCGGTTAGCTGTGGTCTGGCTCTTGTTGAGCCTGCTCGTCGGCTGCAGCCCAAAAGTGAACCCGACATCTACGCTGGCCCCGACGGTCATCGTGCCCTCTGCCACGCCGCTGCCGACAGAGACGCCATTGCCAACACCTACGGCGACCCCCGTCCCGCTGGCAGCGCGCGTGAACGGGCAGACCATCACCCTGGCTGAATTTGAGCGCGAGGTGGCCCGTGCGCAAGGGGCAGCCACCCCCCAACAGATTCTGGATAGCCTGATCGAAATGCTGCTCCTGGAACAAGCCGCCATCGCGGCCGGGGTCACTGTCACCGATCAAGAGGTGGACGCCATCGTCCAGGCCGACATTGAGGCCAACGGTGAGCAAGCCTTTCAAGATTGGCTGGCCGCCAACGATATGACCCAACAAGAATACTGGGCCGCCTCACGCCAAGAGTTGCTGGTCCGGCGGGCACAGATGCAAATCCCAGAAGAGCTGCCCGAAACCGCCGAACACGTCCACGCGCGACACATCCTGGTCGGCACTCAGCAAGAGGCTGAAGCGATCCTGGCCCAACTGCAAGCGGGCGCCGACTTTGCGACGCTGGCCCAGACCTATTCCCAAGACATCACCACCCGCGACCGGGGCGGCGACCTGGGCTTTTTCCCCCGGGGATTGCTGTTGGCGCCGGAACTGGAAGAGGCCGCCTTTAACCTGGCGCCGGGGCAAATCAGCGGCATCATTACCAGTGAGCTCTTGGGCTATCACATCGTCCAGGTACTGGAACGCCAAGAGCGCCCCATCAGTGAACAAGACAAGGAGATGATCATCGCGAACCAGCGCGAAATCGTCCGGCGCTGGCGCGAACAACTGTGGGCCGACGCGAACATCGAACGCTATATCAACCCATGAAGTTTTGGCAAGCCCCAGACGCAGACTGTCGCGCCACGCTGGCGCGCCGCTGCTTGCAATTGGCGCTAGTGCTAGGCAGCGTGGCGCTGGGGTTGGTCCTATTGGCGACTTGGGACGAACGGCGCGCCAGCGCTGCGACCTGGAGTGATCCGGCCCAAGACATTCAGCCGGGCGCGGTCGCGACCGATTTATCACTGTTGAGCCTGGCCGGCGCGCCTGATGACGAGGTGCTGACACTGGCCGTGGAATTGCGCGAACTGGAAACGGCGCGCACAGTGTTGATTTTCAGCACCGACCTGAGCGACACCCGGCGGTTGAACGGCTGGCTGTGGTTAGCCGAAAACTACCAGGCAGCAGGCCAGACACAACGGGCAGCGCAGGCCTATCGTCTGGCCGGTAGCGGCGCCATCTTGAGCGGTCAGTTATCTGACCTGCTACGCGCCAGGACCTTGTTGACCGTAGGGCAGCAATTAAAGGCCTTGCACGATGACGCCAGTGCACATTTCTATTTCAACCAGGCCGCACTGGTCGGCGCATACGCGCCACGCCTGAGCGATTATCATCGCCGTGGATTACTCGAGCGGCTGATCCCGGCCAGCCTGCAGGTCGGAGGGAGCCGCCAAGACTGGCAGGCCCTGGATCAGGCGGTCAAAAACCGCCTGATCCAAGGGCAGCGTCAAGATTTCAACTTTGCGTGGTATGCGATCACACCTGGACAAGATCAAGCATTGATCGCAGCCGGCGACGCCCGGCGTGCGGCCGCTGCTGCGTGGCTGACAGCGCTGTCCACCACAGACCTTGATAGTGATAAAATCGAGCGGGCGCACCAGGCCTTGCGCCAGGCGCTGCTGGTCGAAGATGCCGCTGTCAACGAATACCTGGAGCGTCAGCAGAACTTGCCAGCGCAACAGACGCGCTTGCACTGGATTTCGTTCAAACGACGCGTCGCGCTGGGCGGCGTAGGGGGCGGGCTGGTGCCGGAATGGGAAGCAGACTATCAACAAATAGACCAGGCGTTAGCGTCGGCCTGGGCGGACTGGTTAGCGGCATACACGGCACAACACGGCGCGCGCCAGGCGGCACGCCAAGCCCTGCTGGCAGCATACTGGGGCATGTATCCCCAGGCCCCTGTAGAAGCGCTAGTCAGCTTGGCCGAGGCCGCTAACGCAGCTGACCGGCTACCTGTCCTGAGCGTAGCCGAAGGACAACTGAACATCATTGCATCAAGCACGTTGCCCCTTGTAGGATGGAGCGAGCAAAATGAAACTGAGAAATAGGGTAGCATCGAATTCAAAACGGCCCCCCAGAAAGCCCCAAGAAGGCCTATGGGGAACTTTGACCATGTTCACGCTTGGGCTGACGGTACTGGTGAGCATCTATTACATCGTGGCGTTCTTTTCCCCTGAACTGGCCCCTTTTGGCGCCAAGTCAGAGCCGACCCTCGTCACCCTGCTCAACACGCCCACGCCCAAACCGACCATCGCCGTGACCGACACGCCGATCCCATCGTGGACGCCCCAACCCTCTCCAACACTGCGGCCGACGGCCACGCCCAAGCCATCCATGCCGACCCGGACGCCACGCCCCACGGTGATTTTCACGCTCCCTCCGACGCCAACCGAGACACCAGGCCCACCCACGGCCACGACTCACCCCTATCCGTTCAGACTTTCGGACGAAGGGGTCACGTATACCCGTTACTTTTTTAGCTCCGAGTGCAACTGGTTGGGCATCGCTGGCGAGGTGATAGACCAGGAAGGAGATCCCATCACGGGCATTTCGGTGGTGCTCAACGGCGGCGGGCTGAACAACGTCGTCACCAGCTCGGGTAACGCGCCGGACTATGCCCCTTCGGGTTGGGAGCACTTTCTCGACAGCCAGACCAAAGTAGGCGACTTTACCATCCAACTGTGGCACCAGGGTCAGCCCGTTTCTGAGCTGGTCGAGGTGCGGACGAGCAAAGACTGCCGGCAAAACCTGGCTTATCTCATTTTCCAAGTGGCTTGGGAAGGCTATACGCCTTAGCCCGTGCCGCCCCAGCGAACTGTAAACTGTAAATGGAGGTTGAATGTCCAAGAGGGCGCCCAACACATCGCGTGACCGATTATGGCAGCGGCTGACGCTCGCCACGCTGGTTCTGACCGCGTTGGTATCCCTTTGCTATCTGGCCATCTTTGTTCAGCCTGCGCTGTTGGAGGGGGTGTTACCCAACAGCGGACCGGTGCCGACGCTGGCCCAGGTTCGGTCGCTGCCCACCCCCACACCCACGTACCGGCCGACCGACACGCCGGTCGCCTCGTGGACACCACTACCTACCCGCACCCCCTGGCCCACCACTGTGCCAAACACACCCACACCCAGCCCGACCCCCGGCCCCAGCCCCACATTTATGCCTACCTGGACGCCCCAGGGGGCCGAAAACGACCCTGACCGGCCCCTCCCTACCCGTTCCAACTATCCGTTCGCCTTGCAGAACAACGAAATCGTCTATACGCAGTACTTTTTCAGCAGCGAGTGTAACTGGCTGGGCATCGCGGGGCAAGTCCTGGACAAATCCGGCAATCACGTCGTAGGGCTGCCCGTGGTACTCAACGGGGGCGGCTTTCAAAATGTCGTCACCTACTCGGGCGACGCCCCTGCCTATGGCCAGTCAGGGTGGGAACACTTTATAGACAGTCAGGTCAAAGAAGGGGACTTTAGCATCCAATTGTACGACAAGCAAGGCCAAGCCATCTCTGACCAGGTCCAGGTGCACACCCGCGCCGATTGCCGCACCAACCTTACTGTGTTAATCTTTGAGTTGAATTGGGATGAATATGTTCCCTAATTTTGGAGTGAAAAAAATATGACAGACAACCGAGTACTGACGGGTATCAAAGGCCTGGACGAAATGCTCTGCGGCGGGTTTTTAGAAGGGTCTGCAGTATTGGTGCGCGGCGCCCCAGGGGCAGGCAAGACGTCAATGGCACTACAGTTTCTTGTGCACGGCGCAACCAAGCTGGGTGAGAAAGGACTGCTGATCTCTTTTGAAGAGTTTCCCCAATCCTTACACCGTGACGCGCAATCCTTGGGCTGGGACCTGTCACGTCTGGAACAAGAAGGCCTCCTGTTCACAATGTTCACCTCGCCCCAGGTATTGTTGACCAGCTTGCAATCACCGACCAGCCCACTCAATCGTATGCTGCTAGAGCATGACATCCGGCGCGTCGTGGTAGACAGCGTCTCGCACTTTCGCCGGCTCAGCAACGATACGCAAGAGCTGCGCAAAATCTACAACACGCTCATCAACGCCTTTAAACGGGAACAGATGACGGCCATCCTCATTGGCGAAGAGAACCGCGCGGATTATCGACGCGAAGAACGCGGACGGCTCTCCTTTGTCGTAGATGTCATCATCTTGTTGCGCTACATTGAGATCGAAAGCGCCATCCAGCGCGCCGTCTTGGTGCTCAAGATGCGGGGCAGTGATCACGTCAAAGAGATCCGCCGCTACGAGATTCAAAAAGGCGGGATCCACGTGACCGGTATCTTTGAAGATCAAGAGGGGATCCTGAGTGGCGCCCCGCATCGCGTCCAAACCAGTCCACACCGCCGGTAATGGGTCACCTCTATCTCGTTGCCACTCCTATTGGCAATCTGGAAGACATCACGCTGCGCGCCCTGCGCCGGTTGAAAGAGGTGGACCTGATCGCCGCCGAGGACACCCGCCACACGGGGCGCTTGTTGGCGCACTATGAGATCAACACGCCGCAAATTAGCTACCACGAGCACAACAAACTCACCCGCCTCGACGCGGTGCTGCGGGCGCTAGAACGCGGTGACGTGGCCCTGGTCTGTGACGCCGGCACGCCCGGGTTATCGGACCCCGGTTACGAGTTGGTGCGAGTCGTCATCGCGCACGGCTTTCGCGTCGTCCCCCTGCCCGGTCCTTCAGCGCTGACCGCGGCCCTGGTCGTCTCGGGGTTGCCCACCGATGCCTTTGTATACCTGGGCTTTTTCCCCCGCCGCGCGCACGAGCGCCGGCGCATATTGTCCGACCGGGCCGGCGAACGCGCCACCCTGGTCGCCTTTGAATCACCGCATCGGCTCGCCGCGACGCTGGAGGACATCCAGGACATCCTGGGAGAGCGGCAAATCGTCGTCGCCCGCGAACTCACCAAACTATACGAAGAAATCTGGCGTGGCCCCGTCAGCCAGGCGCGCCAACACTTTGTCGACAAGATACGCGGCGAGATCACGCTGGTCATCGCGGGCGCCAGCGCCCCGGCGACCTGGAGCGAGACGCAAGTGCGCGAAACTGTCGTTCGCCTGATGGACCAAGGGCTCTCACATCGCCAAGCATCCAAACAGGTCGCATCAACCAGTGGCTGGTCACGCCGCGACGTTTACCAATTGACACTCGACCATAAAGGGAAAGGATAAGAGATGAGCAATTTGAATGCCACAACCCAGTTTGCCAGCGTGGACCCCCAAGGGATGTTGGGCCACGTCCTGGCACTGCCTCAAACCTGCGCCGACGCCTGGGAGCTGGCGCAACGCACCTATCCCACGCTAAATCTGCCCAGCGGCTTTCAACACATCGTCATCGTGGGGATGGGCGGCTCGGCCATCGGCGGAGACTTGCTGTCCGCCCTCGTCGCCGACGAGTGCCCCTGCCCCATCATGGTCCAACGCGGTTATCAACTGCCTGCCTTTGTCCAAGGGCCAGAGACGCTGGTCATCGGCGTCAGTTATTCCGGCAACACCGAAGAGACCCTGAGCGCCTTTAACCAGGCCCGCGCGCGGGGCGCCTTGCTGACCGCCCTGACAACCGGGGGCGAAATGTTGCGCCTGGCTAACGAGTGGCATGTGCCCGTGTTGCGCTTTAACTATCCGTCTCAGCCCCGCGCCGCGTTGGGATACTCTTTTGTACCCCTGCTAAACCTGTTGTGCCAACTGGGGCTGGTCACGGGCCAGGCGAATGCCCTACACGAAGCGGTGGACGTGATGCACGCATGGCAAGCTGAAATCGGCCCCGAGGCGCCCACGTCCGATAACCCGGCCAAACAATTGGCCGGCGCATTGCGCGACCGGGCGCCGGTCGTCTATGGCGCGGGCCTGTTGCAACCGGTCGCCCGCCGCTGGAAGACCCAGTTTAACGAAAATGCCAAGGTATGGGCCTTTTTCGAAGAGATGCCCGAGCTCAACCACAACGCCGTGGTAGGGTTTGAACAGTCCGCGTCCATCCGTGGGCAAACCGCCGTCATCACCCTGCGCTCACGTTACGACTCGGCGCGCATCCAGCGCCGTTGGCGCGTCACCGGTGAATTGTTGTTGCGGGAAGGCGTAAAACACCACGTGGTCGAAGCGCGCGGCAAAAGTCGTCTGGCCCAGATGTTATC
>CAZSJU010000058.1:6456-14508 GCA_964607235.1 uncultured Anaerolineae bacterium
AGCTCAAAGTCCTGCCCCAGGATCACCATCACGTCATAGTTACCTTCGGGGCTGATGCCATGGATGACGCTATAAGCGGGGAGATTAAAGGCAGCGGCCAACTGCTTGCTGGTATAAGGCTTGTCGGCGTAATCGACGATCGACGTGGCCTCATATAGCGTCGCGGCGTCACCGACCTGCACCACCTGAAAGCCTTGCTGGGTCAAGTAATCGCCCGCGCGGTGCGCCAGGCCGGCCGTGGAGCTGCCATTCAGCACCGCGACGCGCGCGTTCTCCTGGGCCAGAGCTGTGGCGAGATCGGTCGTGTCCCTGTTTATCTCGGCGCCGGAGAACAAAAAGTCGCGCAGGTCACGGATGGCCTCACGATTGGGCACCAATACCTGCGCACCATCGGGCGTCTCACGCGCCCAGGTGTATCTATGGTCTACGACGGCGCTGACAATCTGTTCCGAGTCCACGTCCGCGGCCAGCCGGGCCAACTGCAGCGCCTGATCCACGTCCATATCGGTGCGCACCGCGTCCCCCAGGGTATCGATCAATGCCGGCGCCTTGGCGACGAGCCCCGGCAACTGGTCAAGCTTGACCACCCGCTCCCGCACGGCCATAATGACCGCCTGCTGCCGCTGCCCCCGGTCAAAATCTCCGCCAAAGGTCACCCGGGTGCGGGCATACTTGAGCGCGGTCTTGCCATCCATGTGCTGCCACCCGGCCTCGATGTAAAATGGATCATAACCGTATTTTTCATCAGGATAATGCGGGTCGTCGATCGTCTCTGGAACATAAATATCAATCCCGCCGATCTCGTCGACGAGGATCTCGAAAGCGACAAAATTGACCCGCACGAAAAAGTGGATGGGGATGCCCAGGTTCCAGGTCACCGTATCGCGGGCCAGCGCCGGCCCGCTGCCGGGGTAATCGTACATTTCGCCATAATAATGGGCCCGGTTGATGCGGTCCTTGAGATCATAGCCGGGGATTGTGACCCACAGGTCACGCGGGATGGAGAGCATACCGGCGCTCATGGTCACCGGATCCAACGTCAAAACGAGCATCGTGTCGGTGCGCCAGGGACCTTCTTCACCCTCACGCTGGTCGATGCCCATCAACAACACATTCACACGCTCGTTAGCGCTCCAACGGGGCAAATCTGGCAACGGCGTGGCGTCAGGTTCAGGTATAGGCGCGACGGCAAAGGGCGAATCAGACAACTTGACGATTTGCTGATTTGCGAAATAGTCACGCACGACAACATAAATAAAATAACTGGACACAAACAGCGTGCCGATAAAGGCGAAAGCGAGGGCGCCCCAAAACCAAGAAGGGATTTGAAACCGACCACCCACCGATGAAGCTGCCCCTACCCTCTGCGGTTCACTATGTTGCAAGTTCATTCAATACCCACCGGCTATAGAATCATTTCAGCAAGCGCTCAGACCTCGAAGGTCTTTTTCTCACAAAGCGCGCCGCCTAAAAAGGCGGCGCCAAAACACGCTGCATTATAACACAAACAAGAGCAGATACAACTCGACTCAATGACACGTAGCAATTCCAAATCTGTCATTGCGAGGAGCGTTTTTTTGCGACGAAGCAATCTCTGACTGCGCCTCACTCACTCTCCGGCAAAGGCGGCAAAGGCAACGCATACAGCCGTCCCGTGGCCAGAGCGTAAAGCGTGCGGCTGTTCTCCTCAATGTCCAAGGCTTCCAGGCCCGCCCAAACATCCCCCTCTGCCTTGATCTGATGGATAAACTGACCGTTTTTGTCCAGGGCGACGATGGCCCGGGCGTCCGCATCGGCGACGTACAGCGCGCCACCGGCCGCATCTCCCTCGACAGCCAGTGCTACCGGGTTACCCAGCGATTGGGGCAACCCGACCGGCTGGAAGGGTTGCGCCTCCCCCCCAAAGAATTTGTAAATCCGCCCATCTTTTAACAAGACATAGACAGCGCCATCAATGACCATATCCACGGCCGCGCTCAAATCAGGGGCCGCCGCGGCAAAATACCCCTCCGGCGGCCCAAAGCCCTCACCCGTCGTGGGAAAACGCCACACCTGACTGTGCTCAGGGTCCAGGACATACAGCTTGCCGTCAAAAGGTTGCATAACCCGCCCGTTGACGTGCGCCAGGCCCAGGTCAAAGGGCACCCAACTCACCCCCCACGATAGATTGTACTGCAAGATCTGATGGTCCCCGGTCAGGATGAGCAGAACGTCCCGGCCCCACCCGCCGCCCGCTTCCAACCAGACCACGTCCAGCAACTCGTCCACTATTGCATCGCCCACCCGCTCCCCTCGATAGGCCACCAGGGTCAATGGGTCCGCCGTCGCACTTTCCTGATCCAGCGTGTGCCGAGTCACCTGATCCTGTTCCGCGTCAAGCACGTACACTTGTAAACGCGCCGCAGCCAGCCGGCGGTCTTGGCCCGGCCCATAATCCCACAACAAGTTTAACTGGGGATAAAAGACGCGATCGAGCGCATTCAGAATATCCCGCGCTTCGTTTCGCAGCGCCACGACCTCGGCATCATCCGGCGCCGCACCCAACGCTTCCTGAGCCGCCACCAGCGCTTCGCCCCAACGCTCGCGCGCGGCCGACTCGTCCGCTTGACGCGCCGCTTCGATCGCCTCTTGCGCCTGACGCATCAACCCTTCCCGCCGCGCGCTTTCGCTCCGCTGCAGGTAAAAAGTGACGACCACAAAAGCGACCAACAGAGGAATAGCCACGGCGATGGCGACCATCACCGGCACGTTTTCCGCCGAGACCCGGCGCCGGCGCCGAGGCGGCGGTTCAGGCTCAGGCTCGGGCAACACGCGCGTCAACAATGTGTGCGCGCCGCTACTCAAGGCCGTTCCAGCTTTGCGCAGCCCCTGCCAGGCCCGGTCGAGTTGCTCCCTGGGCAAGGTGAGGCCGCTCAGCGGGTTGGGGAAACGCCGTCTTTGCCCCTCTTGGTCCGTTGAGACCGCGTCCTCCCACAGCTCCACGCGCATCTCGGCTTCCGGCGCCCCGGTCGCCGGGGGCGGGTCCATCCCGGCCGTCGACGGCAGCACCTCCACCGGCGCGTGTATCGCCACGTCGGACGCCCACTCGACGATCAAGGCCGAAAAGGTCGCTTGACCGACCTTTTGCTCTAGCGCCCGCATGATGCCTTTGGCATCCCCGCCGGTCTCCAGGGCCTGGGTCAACATCTCGACCGGCACCTCCCGGCTCCAGCTCTCCCCGGTCAACAACATGCGATCGCCGGCGCTGAGATAGCTGTGAGAAAAATGAATGTCCAGCCCCCGTGAGACCCCCAGCGGCAACCGGGTGGGCGGGGTCAGCAGCGTCGCGTCGGTCGTGGATTCGGTCGGAATTTGCGTCGTGCCCGTGCCCTGGGCCAGCAACGCCTTGGCCGGCCCAATCTGCGCCAGATAGAGATTGTCTTCCCGCAAGACGGCGCACACCAGGCCCCCTTGCCGGCGCTGCCCGGCCGCCAGCAGCCGGTTCTCTTCCAACAGGTGGTCATTGACCACGCCGACCGCCTGGCGCAGCGCGCTGGTGACCGGACCTGCCGCATGCCAGTACACCTGGCTGAGCTTTTCTAGCATCACCCGCGCCAAGGCGCCAGTGCCCCCGCCACCCAAATCCAGGAACGCGAACAATGTCTCATCGCGCCGGTCAGCGCGGGCGCGCCGGGGCGGCGTCAACACGGTGACGTGCGTCAGGTCAGACTGGCGCCGGCCTTCCAGCAACGCCAGTTCACCGACGATCGCATCCAAAGTCGTGTTTGAGGTAGCCATATGCCTCTTTAAAAAGGGATTATGCAATCCGTCCCACAGGCTTTATCATTGGCGAGACAAAACAAGCAAAGCGACACCTTGAGGGAGGACGCAGATGACGCTGATTAACACTGATCTTTTAATCTGCGTGCATCAGAGAAAATCTGCGTCCTACCCACCACCGTTGATGTGATTCTCAATCGGTTTATTGCAAATGCCAAACCTTGAGGTCATCCAGACAGACTATTGTATCGGGCGCGTCATACGTCGCACCCCCGATGCCGATGCGGCCTGTTGGGAACAGATCATTTCCCACCTGACCGATCAAAATGCCGTTAACGTACACAGAGACGACATTGTCAACGCGCCCTAATGCTAAATAGTTTGCCCCGAAAGGAGAGATGTAATAGGACGTCGTTGGCTCAACCAGATCGGCCTGCCATACGTCGTCTTGCAGCAACTCGAGGGAGAATTCTTGCATCGCCGGGCGCACCTTGAACCAGTACAGATTATCCCCGTCCGGGCCAAAGCCCAGGCCACACTCGCTGTTGGCATTGTCCAACGTGCACTTGACCTCGGCAAAGAACTCGTCGGTGCGGAAAGGCTCATACCATTCCCAAGCCAACAATTGTTCTTTTTGGATCCATATACAGAATTCCCCATCGGCCGGTGGAAAGTACTCTACATTTTCTCCACTCCCCAACCCCCAGTTATTGCGATTGTCGCTGAAATCATCCGCAAAGCGCAACTCTGCGTTATCGGGCAGGGTCGCCATGCCTTGCACCGTCCAGGTGTGTTCATCAACCAGTTCGACGCCATAAAGGGCTCCCAGGCTTTCGTCCGCCGCATTGGCCGGACGGAGATCGTACACGCCACCAGGAATGCCGCTGATGACGTAGGTACCGCCAGGTTTGATAGCCGCTCCCCCTAGCCAATCTTCCCCCCAACTATCGCTGTCTGATGGAGAAATGTAAACGGCAGCAACGATCTCGTCCGATTCATTGGTGATTTCCAGGGTCGCTTCCGTCCCCGGCATAGTACTCTCACTTGCACCAGGCAAATCGCCAATGACCTCAAAGGTATCAAAGATTTTATCCGCGGCTTCCAGGTCGGCCTGGCTGATGGCTTGAATCATGACGAGTGTCAGATAGGCCTGGTTTTCCGGTGTAGCAACCACCACAAAGACGACGCTGTCGGTATCGCCACAATCAGAGTAATAATCATATTTTCCGGTATAGAGTTGATCTGCATAGTCAGAGCGCCCGCCATATTCGCCGCACAGATCGCTAAAATCTGCCGTGTTTAACAGTTCATCGGGGTCAAACGCTTCCGACAGGGGCATCGCGCCAAAATAGACAAAGGGATTCTCGCCCGCGCCGCTAGGTGAAGCGATGAGCTGTGAACCGATCACCCCTCCATCATCGCCGGTCCAGGGGCTGCCGTCGACATCATCCCATTCTTGCGGTATTTGCATCGTGATGGCGCCATAATCATCCTCGACGCGCACATAGTTGGTATAGGTCGCGCCGCTTTCCTGTGCGTCAATGTCGTCACTGCCCTGCTGGGCGAACGAGAAGGATAACGCGAGTTCACGCCCGTTGAGTTGCCCCTCCCATACTTCCTGGGTAGCGAAACGTACCACCTGAACACTGATCGTGTCCTCACCCGGATTGTGCGTGCGGATGATGTCACAATAGTTCTCCATCGTGCCGTCGCTCGCGAGTTCCAAGCCCCCGAACTCGACGATAATATCGCCACCCGCGATACCGGCTTTATCCGCCGGTGAGCCTGGTTGCACCGAAGAGGCCCAGATCCCGGAAAGTCCGGATTCATAGACGAGCGCTTCACCGTTGACACCGATAGAATCCACGTTCTGACCGTCGCCCAGCTTGTCGATAATGGGCAGCGCTTCATCCGGGGCGATGGCAAAATATTGATCAAAATCCGGACGACTCCTGTAATTGACGCCGACGACCTGACCTTCGGCGGTCACCAGGGGGCCGCCCGAGTTACCGGGGTTGATGGTCGCATCATGCTGCAGGACGGCATCGACCGAAGCCCAATTGGTCTCGCCCTTGGTCTGCGCTTTTGAGACGATCCCCCGCGTCAAAGTATATTCTGGCTCACCCAGGGGGAACCCGGCCGCATAGACGTCCAAACCGGGGCTGATATCGCCCATGTACCATTCTAGATAGGGGAAACCCTCCCCTTCGATGTCAATCACGGCCAGATCGGAACATTCAGAGACGCCCAGAATCCTGGCATTGTAGGTCCGACTCTCCCCGCCGATCCAGACCTTTAGCAAAGTGGCCCCTGCCACCACGTGATTATTGGTGACCGCGATGCCTGAAGGGTCGATGATAAACCCGGAACCATGACCGGCCCCGCTGGTGCGCTCCCCCTCCGGGTCGACGAAAGTGCCTTGAGCCTCGATCTGGATGGTGGCATATTGAACGCCCTGCAAAGCGGTAACCACGCCGCTATCGACGGTAGGCGTAGGGGCCTCGGTGGGTGCAGGCGTATCGGTGGGCGGCGCGGTTGTCGGCGATGGTTTGGGCGTGCTGGTTGGATCAGATCCCGAGCAAGCCGACGCAAAGACGATTATGCCGATAAAAATCATGCCTATAAAAATCCGTAAAATGAGCTTTTTCATGACGCCTCCTTGGTAGTAATTGGCCAGTATTCCAATACGACACACTGCATGGATGCGACGTCCAGGCCACATCAAAAGGACAGCTTTATGAGGACGGGATGAACGCATGTCTCCCCAGGGTTTTATCCAGTATCACTATAATATAGGGTTATTTTACCAGAGTCAAGACCAAACCGCCAACACAGCATCCCTGTATCCACCTCTCCTCCAGCCCTTGCAGCGAGGCTGAGCGCGGGCCACATGTGCGCAAATAACAATGCGTGCAATTGCAAAAAAATCCTTGATTAACATTGCCCTCATTCTATGTTACACTGGAACCGGTTCCATCGCTCAATTTTTACAATTTTTTTCATGAACGTTTACTGCAACTTGCTCAAATATCAAAGAACGGAGGAGTTTTTTTACGCCCTCTTTATGCCCAAAGACCGCACAAACTGTTATAATAACACCCGTATTTCAAAATCCTTTCAAAGTGACAAGTCAACGCGTTACAGGGAGGCAGTAAATATAAAGACATAATCATCTATATTTGTGGCTCACATCCTCGCAATGCGACATCTTGTAAAACATTCATATGCAGTAAATACATTCTATCATACATCACAGGCATAGATTTTATCAAATCACTTACCACTATCTACTAATAGGGAGATCTCGACAATGAATTATCGGGTTAAAATTTTAATCGCGCTGGCGTTAGCGCTGGGGCTGGTACTGAGCACAGGGCCACTGCCGGTCGCACATGCCGACACACTGATTGTAGACGGCAGCGACCCTGGCTGTAATGACGATGGCACCGGGACCGCATATTGCACGATCCAGGCCGCCATTGACGCCACCAGCGATGGGGATACTGTCAACGTGGCAGCGGGGACATACACAGAAAGTTTAAGCATCAACAAAAGCATAACTATCACATCTAACACAGGGGATTATGCCACGAGTGGCACCATCATTTCTGGAAACGTCGCCTGGAGTGTAGGTGCAGCAGATGTCACCATTACAGGATTCCGGTTTGAGAATATCAATTCTCCCGCCAACAGCGTCATCACAGGTGACGCAGACAACCTCACGGTATACTCAAACAGCTTTGTAGATATAGACACCAAAGCGGTCTCTTGTTACACGCCCGGGGTACAATCAGGCTGGAATATCACCCATAACTATGTCAACCAGGTTACAGGAGCAAACGAATCAGGGCTTTTCCTAGACGGACTGGCAAACAGCACCATCAGCTACAATGAAATTGATGACACGGCTTATGCTGGAATGGTCCTCTCGAATATGGAAGGCATACATCTGCATCACAATGTGATTCGGAACACGCCTCGCAAGGGGATACAACTCTCTAGCAGCCCACTAACCCCCGCAGAAACCATCATTGAATACAACACTATTACCAACACGGTCACTTCTGATAATGATGACGAAGGCGCAATTAGTCTCTACGCCGACGTACAAAATATCACGATCCAATACAATGAATTGACCGACAACTATCGCGGTCTCGTGATACGACATCTAGAAACCGGCGTTGTCACTGACAGCATCCGTGTGCACTATAATAACATCTCTAATAACAGGGCAGCGACAGGTCTAGTTGACGACCCTGCCGATTATCAAGGCGGCACGCTTAACGCCAC
>CAZSJU010000059.1:0-1376 GCA_964607235.1 uncultured Anaerolineae bacterium
TCGCCCATAAACCAGGCGATGTGGTCGTAATACTTGGGTTCGGTGCCATAGGTGGTTTTGAGACCCATCAGTTGGGGCGGGACCATCAGGCCGGTAGAGACAAAGGTCTGAAAGAGGGGATCCTCGCCGCGTTTGTCGATGTTAAAGTCCCCCAGAACAATGAGGTTGGTTTCTTCGGCGTCGGCGGTTTTGGCCCGGTCGCGGATCTCGAACGCCACATAACGGGCCAACGCTTGTAATTCTGGAATGCGGTCCTCGGGCACGTCCCCGTACTTGATGTGGGCCGTCAGAAGTGCAAAACGCTCGCTGCCTGCTCGGAACCCGACGATGTACGGGGTACGGGCGAACTGTTGACTGGGGTCGCCCGCGTCCGTGGGCGGCAGAGTGATCTCTCCGGCCAGCCCCGAAGGTTCGACCCGTCGCCGGTCGTAGATAAAAGCCAGGCGTTCGGCGTTGCCGCTCGATCCGGCGGTCACGTCGCTGAGTATCAAGCCCCAGTCCGTTCCCAAGTATTGCGTGAGCAGGGTGCGCAGGGCCGATGTGTCGCGCTTGACCTCCTGGATCGCGATGACGTCGAAATGGCGCACGACCTCGGCCAGGTAGGCTGTCGCCCGCAAGTTACGTTTGGGTGAATTGGGATTTTCTTCCCAACGCGCGTATATATCCCCAAAAGCCCTGACGTTCCACGTGCCGACCAGTAGATTGTGGTCGGTCAGTTTGCCGGGGATCTGGGAGGCCCGGATGCGCCGACGCAGCCGGGCGATGTCTTCCACCACGGGACGGGGGTAATCTGCATATGTCATGGCTCGTCTCTCCTGACGCGCAGGGACCATAGGTTTTGCGCTTTTTTACCGTTGCCGGCTATAGATCCCCATCAGCTCCGCCTGAGCCAGGATGTGACCCTCTATTACTTGCAGCAGCTTTTTCTTGCTGGCGCCGGACTTGAGGTTCAGGTCGCTGTCCAGGGCGTACAGTTTGAAGAAATAGCGGTGGGTGCCGCTGGGCGGGCATGGGCCGCCATAGCCCAAGCGTTTCCAACTGTTTTGGCCGTGCCGGCTTCCGTCAGGTCGCTCGGCGTCAGGCGGTACGTCCTTGGGCAGGGCGCGCGCCTCGGCCGGCAGGTTGTACAGTACCCAATGGACCCAGGTGCCCACCGGCGCGTCGGGGTCGTCGCAAATGAGAGCCAGGCTTTGTGTGTCCGTGGGAGGATCGCTCCACGTCAGGGGCGGTGAGATGTCTTGCTCATCGCAGGTGTAAAGACTGGGAATCGATTCCCCAGCGCCAAAGGCTGTACTCGTGAGTTCAAAAGTCATCGCTTGACCTCCTTTAAATGAATTGCCACAGAGGCAGTGCGTAGCCTCCCCGTGGGACAGAGA
>CAZSJU010000059.1:1476-10483 GCA_964607235.1 uncultured Anaerolineae bacterium
CTCCTTTAAATGAATTGCCACAGAGGCAGTGCGTAGCCTCCCCGTGGGACAGAGAGCACAGAGGTTCTTGATCTTTTCTCAGTGTGCTCTGTGCCTCTGTGGCAACTTTCACTGCTTGGCAGCCGATACGTACACGGTGAACGAGGCGTAGACAAAGTTACCGTCGTTCTTTTCGACTTTGAGTTGAAACATGGTGTCGTTGTAAAGGACTATTTCCCGGGAACCGTGGCCTACGACGGGTTCCTCGGCGCCGCCACCCTGGATCAGGCGCACAGTTTCGGCGCACTCGACGTCCCAGTAGATGGTGAACGCTTGACCGGGATCGACCCAATAGGTGGTGGGCGCAAAGCGCTCGATCACCGGGTCGCCACAACCGTCACCGTTGACCTCGATCTCGAAATAGTGTGCCCTTTGACTGTTGTCGGTCTTGACTTCTAGCGCTTCATAAGTGGTGGTGACGCTGGGGCAAACCTCGCGCGTGCCGTTCCCGGCCACGCCTTCTTTGTCATAACCATAGCCGAACGAGATGTACAGCGCCTTGATGCCAGAGAAGCTCCAGCGCAACGTGGTGCACTGGCCGGCCGTCAGGCTGGCGTCGTCGGCGCGGAAACGCAGCACCTCGGTCATCTTGACGTCGCTCCAGCCACTGTCCCCTGTGGGGCCATTGGCCCTGACGCGATAGTGATATTTGCCCGGCGCCTTTTCCGTGGCCGGCCAGGTGGTTTCGGCGCCGCTGTACACGGTGGCGGGGCTGTTGAAATTTTCGTCTTGGTCCTCTTGCAAGGTGTACCCGGTCGCCCGCGCTGCCCCGTTCCACGTGACGTCATACTCTTTTGCGCCGCTAGGATTGTCGATGTCGTGCAATACCGGGGTCGCAGGGAGCAACACGCTGACCCCTTGGACGTTGCTGGGTTCGCCACTGCCCCACTCGTTGTGGCCGCGCACACGATAGTAGTAGGTGCCGGCTGCCTTGCCAGGAAGGGGCACCGTCCACTGGGTGGCGGTTCCCTCATAGACGATGACAGGATTGGCAAAAGTGGCATCCTGATCCTCTTCCAGGATGTGGCGCTGGGCCAACTCGGCCGGCAGCCACGTAATGGTATAGGTCCCGTCGCCGTCAGTGTTCTCGATGGCGTTCAGCGTGGTTGGATAGGGCAGTGGGGGCCAGCGCTTGACTATGAACGGCAGATCAATCAGGTAATCCACATGGGTCGTGTCTATGGCAGTGGCTTGCTGCGCCGGGCTGAGTTGCGAGGTGGCCGTGATGCGGGTGCGTTCCGTGACGCCACCGGCGTCGGATGGGACGGTCAGGCTGACCTGGAACGGCGCCGTCATTCCCGCGCCAACGCGCAAGGGCAGGGCGGCCGTGCCGGCCGGATAGTCGTCTCCCAGCAGTGTCACCGCCCAGCCCTGCGTCGAGGCGACTGCCAGCATGAACGTGTCGGTTGTGTCGCCGGTGTTGGTCAGCACATGGGCGTACAGGACGTGCTCTCCTGGCCAGGCTTGTTGCGTGTAGTCAGGTCCCAGTTGGGGACGCGCCAGCCAGACCCAGCCGGTCAACAAGCTGACGCCGAGAACCGCGGCGCCGACGCACAGGGCCAGCCCTCTGGCACGTTGTTTCCAAGACGCGTACATGGTCGTTCCTCCTACCTATGGGATGATTGGCGTCCCATAGTGACACACTCGTCAGAGTGACGCACTCGTCAGAGTGACACACTCTTCAGCGGACGTGCAACTCGCAGATCTTGCGAAAATGGTAGCCATAAATCGTGAGCGAGACGGCGAGCGGGAATAGTCTGGGGCGACGGAATATGGTCCATACTATGAGCTTCCAGTAGTGGACGCGTTCCTTGCCCAGGATGCCCAGACGATAGATCGAGCGGAATAGGGCCAGAATGTCCTCGACGTGCAGCGGGGAATTGATCTCGGACGGTTTGTACTCGCGCAGGAAGGTTTTAACGCGTTGGTAATAGTGCTCCGGCGCGTAAATGTTGTCCAGGATGCGGCGATAGCCTTCGCGCAGCGTGTCGAGGTTCATCTTGGGGATGATGTTGGTCGTGCCGTCCACGTTATCGCCCGACATAAGGTCCCGCAGGCGGCCCTCGCCTTTCAAGCGCTCGTAAAGCCGGGTGCCATGCGGGGCTTGCAACAAGCCCACCATCGCGGTGACGATGCCGCTTTGTTGGATAAAGTCGATTTGGCGTTGAAAGATGGACGGCGTGTCGTGGTCAAAGCCCACGATAAAGCCGCCTTGTACCTGCAGCCCGGCGCGCTGCATGCGTTTCACGTCCTCTATCATGTCACGGTTTTGGTTTTGCCGCTTGTTGCACTCGGTCAGGCTGGCCTCGTTGGGCGTCTCGATCCCGATAAAGACCGTGTTGAACCCCGCCTCGACCATCAGTGCCATCAAGGCTTCATCTTCGGCCAGGTTGATCGAGACTTCAGTGTGGAACGGCACGCCTTTTTTGTCGCGGCGCCATTCGATGAGCGCGGGCAATAGTTCATTTCTCAAATGCTTTTTGTTGCCGATCAGGTTGTCATCCACGAAAAAGACGCCGTCACGCCACCCCAGGTCATATAGGCCGTCCAGTTCGGCGCTAATTTGCGCGGGGCTTTTGGTGCGGGGCCGGTGGCCGAGCAGCGCTGTCACGTTGCAAAATTCGCAGTCGAAAGGGCAGCCGCGCGAGTATTGGATGCTCATCGCCGCGTAGCGCTTTATGTCCAGTAACTCCCACATGGGGACCGGCGTCTGTGCCAGGTCGGGAAACTCGGATGTGGCGTACAGGCGCTGGGGATGTCCTGCTTGCAGGTCGGACAGGAAGGGGGGTAGGGTGAGTTCGGCCTCGTTTAGCACAAAGTGGTCGACCGTCTCGAAACTCTCGTGCTCGCTGGTAAAGAGCGGACCGCCGGCGACGACTGTGAGGCCGGCTGCCTGGCAGCGCGCGATCAGGCGATGGGCCGAGTCCCGCTGCACCGTCATGCCGCTGATGAACGCGTAATCGGCCCACGCCAGGTCCTTGTCGTTCAGCTTGCTCACATTGACGTCGACCAGACGCTTGCCCCATGCGGCGGGCAGCATCGCGGCGACGGTCAACAAGCCTAGCGGGGGCGAGGAGGCTTTTTTGCGGACAAAGCCCAACGCGTGCTTAAAGCTCCAAAAGGTGTCGGGAAACTGGGGATAAAGCAACAGGACATTCATAATCATTTTCTCCTTTACCACAGGCCGCCATGGGATGGACGCCTATGGTCTCCTTGGCAAATAGCATAAACGCCGCCCAGTCGAGGCGGCGTTTATGCCCTCACGGCTTGGACAGCAGCCCGGTTCAGATGGCATTGCCACCCGAGCGGGACGAAAGCGCCTCGCGGATGATGGGATGGGGGGATTATGTCAGGTCAGCGCCAGTATAACATACAGGCAACCTGTTGACAACCGGCTATGGCATCATACTGGGCCAGCAATACCGCTGTGTTCCAACCCATGAAATGATGCCTCCTTTAAGAGGAATTTTTGCTCTATTTCCGACCCGCGCGTAGCTCGCGGCTCAGCCGCCGCCGAAAGTCGACCAGGTCGCGGAAGGCTTTGAGGATCACTTGGAGGTTAGCGCCGGTGGCGGCGCCCGCCACACGCGGCAGGTGCGTCACCGGCACCTCGGCAATGCAAAAGTCGCGCGCCCGGGCACCGGCCAGGAACTCGGTGTCGATCATTGCGCCGTCCGAGGTGAGTGTCACGTGTTGCAGTATCTCACGCCGGAACAGTTTAAAGCCGCAGTCGATGTCTCGGCACAGATAGCCGAACAGCAGCCGCACCAGAGTGTTCCAGCCAAAAGCGTTTAGCTTGCGCACGAAATGGTCCTGCCGGTCGGCCCGGTAGCCGCACACAATGTCCGCCTGGTCCGTTTTTTCCAGGAAACGCTCGATTTCGCTAAACTTGAATTGTTTGTCCGCCGGGACGAACGCGATCCACTCCTTGATGGCCGCTGCAAATCCGGCCTTGAGCGCTCCGCCGTAACCACGGTTGGGGTGGTGCTCCACCAGCCGGAAATGGGGAATTTGTCCTATCAGCTCGCGGGCGACCTCGCCCGTGCGGTCGCTGCTGCCGTCGTTGACCAGGATGATCTCGTGGTCCAGGTCCAAGTTCTGGGCCACGTCAGAGACTTCTTGGACGGCGCGTGCTACGTTTTCTGCTTCGTTGTATGCCGGAAGCACGATGGAAAGGCTAGTCATGTTTACACCTCGCATGTGTGATCAGGCGCCTGCTTTGCGAATCGATGCTTGCGCCTGTGCCGTGATTGTATCATCATTCGCGACACGTGCAAGCCCCACGCAGGTCGACGCGGCAAGAGATTATCGCAACCCAAGAGATCTAGTTTTGTGCATAGAGGGTCTATAGGTGTATAATGATGTGTAAGGCCTGATCACATGGTTGAGGGTTTCAGGCTCAAGTCGTTGAGCGACCTTGATAATCGCTTCGTACTGAGGGGGTGCGCAAATGAAGCGTTTTATGTTTCTCGTTTTGCTCGGTACGAGTCTGTTGATGCCGACTTGTCAAGCTGATCAACCTTTCGAGTGCAGCGATGCGATCGGTTGTGTGACGGTCGCGCCAGATGCACCGCTTAAACTGGGCGTGATTCAAGACCTGAGTGGCGGGGGCACTGTTTTCGGCCAGGAACAGGTCAACAGTTTTGCGTTGGCTGTGGCGGATCGTGACGGCCAGATACTGGGACACCCGATCGAGTACCAGGTTGAGGATGAAGCGTGTACACCAGAGGGAGGCGCCAATGCTGCCTTGCGCATCGTCGCGCATCCCCAGATGGTCGGGGTATTTGGCACGACCTGCTCTGGCGCCGCCGAGACCGCAATGGACATCCTCTCCGAGGCGGGGTTGGTGATGGTGTCGGGGGTGAACAGTGGGCCTTCCCTGACTGCGATTGGGGACACGCCCGGCAAAGCCTGGCAACCGGGCTATTATCGCACCATGATGAACGTGGCGGAGGAGGCGCGGGTGGGCGCGGCGTTTGCCTTTCAGGAACTGCAAGTGACACGGGCCGCGACCATCGACGACGGCGATACGTTCTCACAGGGGTATGCGGACGTGTTTGAGCAGACGTTCACCGAACTGGGCGGTGAGATCGTGCTGGACGTGACCGTCAACAAGGGCGACACGGATATGCGCCCGGTGCTGATGGCCGTGGCAGACTCGGGGGCGACGTTGGTCTTTTTGTCACTCTTTCCGCCCGAGGGTGCACAGGTTGTGCGGCAGGCCAGAGAGGCGAGTGGCCTGAAAGACATCATTTTTCTGGGCGGGGGCGCGTTGCGCACGGACACGTTCCTCGAATCCGTGGGTGCGAGGGGCAAAGGGATGTACTTTATCGGCTCCACACCACCTCCGGAAGGTGCGGTCAACGACGCGCTGGTCGCCGCGTATGCGGCGCGTTACGGGGAACCCCCGCAGACCGTCACCTATGGCTATGCTTACGACGCGGCCAACTTGATGTTGGACGCGATCACGCGCGTGGCCGTACAGGAAAAAGATGGGACCTTGCACATTGGGCGCCAGGCGCTGCGCGATGCCTTGTACGCCACCGCCGATTTTGAGGGGGTGACCGGGCGCATTACCTGTGACGCTTTTGGCGATTGCGCCGTGATAAAGTTTGATATCGTGCGCCTGTATGATCCGACTGCCGGTGTCGATGGGTTATTGTCGAACGTTATAGGCACCTATAGTGTGGAGAGATGAACTTGTGTAGATCCGTATATCAGCGCTGGCAAGGATCGAGTATCACGGCCAAGTTTGGGGTGGCCTTTGCCCTGCTGCTGGCGCTGATTTTGCTGGTGGTGATTAGCAGCTATATTACGTCCGCCGTCATTCATCGGCGCATGGAAACCGCCATTTTGAACAGCACCGAGATACAACGCCTGGTTTTAGAGATGGACCGGGAGTTGGAACATGCGCGCCGCCTGCAGCGTGACTTTTTTCTGCGTTATCCTGAGGTTGGCTTTGCGGAGGCGCAGGACCTTTATGCAACGCAGGCCACCGAACGACTCTTGCAGGTGATTGTGCTCAGCACCGAATTGCAAACGCGCATCGCGCTATCCGGTGTCAGCGCGGCGTTGCGGGAACGCGACGTGGACCTCAACTTGTATCTCTCTTCCGCCGGGCGAAACATTGAGACTTTTGTAGAGGCGGTCGAGTTGGTCGCTACCTTGGCCGATGAGGAGAATGGGTTGCTGGCTCAACTCGCCCGCCATGCCACCGCGTTGCAAAGCGCGCTAGACAGTGGGGCCGCGCCGGACCTGATGGTGATGTATCGAGAGATGCAAGCTTTTGAAAAAGATTATCTGCTGACGCGCCAACGCCCGTTGTTACAATCTGCCCTTAACGTGGGGACGCGCCTGCGTAAAGCGATTCAAGAGGCGCCCAATTTTGACATGGATAAAACGGCGGAGGCCTTGACGCATCTGGAGAGTTATATGGTCACGGCCGAGGCCATCGCAGAACTGTACGTCGCAATAGATGGCACATTCCGCGATTTCGACCTGCAGGCCGAGTCCATAGATCCTATTTCGAGGGAAATGCTGACGCTGGCTCAAGCAGAGGTGACGCGAGCGCGCCGTCAGATCACGCAAGCCAATCGTCTGGCCAACAGCATCCTGATCATGACGGCCGGGGCGGGGTTGGCAGTGGCTTTGCTCATCGGCAAGCTGCTCAACGACAGCGTGACCCGCAATGTGGTGGCCTTGACCCGCACAGCCGCCGAACTGCAACGGGGCGATCTGGATGTACGCGCTCGTATAGACAGCACGGATGAGTTGGGACAACTGGCCGGGACGTTTAACGCGATGGCCGCTGAAATCAGGGCCAAGGTGCGAGAGCTGACGACCCTTAACCAGGCTCTGCGGGCCAGTGAAAAGCGGTATCGCAAGCTGTTCCAGGATTCTCACGACACCATCAGTGTCACCACTCCAGAAGGACATATTGTGGATATCAACGCGGCCGGGGAGCGCTTGTTCGGCTATGAGCGCGAGGCCCTGATTGGGCGACTGGCGCATACACTGTACGCCGATCCTGCTGACCGCGTCCGGTTCCGGCAAGCGTTGGAGCAAAAAGAGGTCGTCAGTGATTTTGAGACACAGCTCCGGCGTGCAGACGGCAGCGTCGTTCACGCGTTGCTCAACGCCACGCTGCAGCGTGCAAAAGATGGGACAATCACAGGGTTTCAGACCGTCGTGCACGACATCACCGAGCGCAAGCGCGCGGAACGAGAGCGGGCGCGTCTGCTGACACAGGTTCAGGAAAAGGCGCAACAGATGCAGCAGATTGTAGACACGGTGCCGGAAGGCGTGTTACTGTTGGACATTGAACGGCGCGTGCTATTGACTAATGTCCTGGGAAAGAGGAGCCTGGCGCTGTTGGCTGGCGTGGCATTGGGAGAGACGCTTGATCACCTGGGCGACCGCCCCTTGGCGGAATTGTTGACCTCCCCGCCCCAGGGATTGTGGCACGAGGTGAAACAGCAAGGTCGAACCTTTGAGGTCAGCGCCCGGCAGATCGAAGCCGGACCCACTCCGGGCGGTTGGGTGATGGTGGTCCGTGACGTGACGGAGCAGCGACAAACAGAACGGTACGTCCAGCAGCAAGAGCGGTTGGCCGCCGTGGGACAACTGGCCGCAGGGATCGCCCACGACTTTAACAACATTATGGCGACCATCGTGCTGTACGCGCAGATGATGGCCCGCTCCGCCGGGCTCTCGGCCCGCGACCGGGAGCGCATAAAGACAGTCAATCAGCAGGCGATGCATGCCACCAACCTGATCCAACAGATCCTGGACTTTAGCCGGCGAGCGGTGTTGGAACGCAGTCCGTTGGATTTGTTGGCGTTTTTGAAAGAGCAAGTTAAATTGCTAGAACGCACGTTACCGGAGAGCATCGGGGTGACGTTGGCCTATGGTCACGGGGATTACACCGTCAACGGTGACCCCACGCGTATCCAGCAGATGCTGATGAACCTGGCGTTCAACGCGCGAGACGCGATGCCGGGTGGGGGACAATTGCGCTTTGAACTGGAACACCTGCACGTCCTAGAAGTCAAGGCCGGGCACGTGCCGGGCATGGCGGCCGGTGACTGGGTGCGTCTGAGCGTCGCGGACACTGGCACAGGTATTCCATCCGACGTGCGGCCGCACCTGTTCGAGCCTTTTTTCACCACCAAAGCGCCGGGCCAGGGCACCGGTCTGGGGTTGGCCCAGGTGTACGGCATTGTGGGCGCCCACGACGGGCACATTGACGTCCAAACCCAGTTCGCCGGCGATGGAGCTGGTGCGTCGCCCTCGGGGACGACTTTTTTCATCTACCTGCCGGCCCTGGCGGCCCCTTTTTCAACTTGTGCCCAGCCGGGCCTGCTTGACCTCACCGAGGGAGAAGGAGAATGGATCCTGGTGGTGGAGGATAATGTGGCCACGCGGCAAGCGTTGATTGACAGCCTCGATCTTTTGAATTACCAGGTGCTTACGGCGTCTAATGGTCGTGAGGCGTTGCAGTTGCTGGCAGAGCGCCCCGTGGACTTGGTGTTGAGTGACCTGGTGATGCCAGAAATGGGTGGGCAGGCACTAGTGCACGCACTACGAGAGCGATGCATTTCGGTGCGGGTGGTGTTGCTGAGCGGTCATCCGCTGGATGGGGAACTGGAAGCGTTGCGCACCCAGGCGGCGGCTACGGACGGGCCATTGGTTGTCGACTGGCTGCACAAGCCCATCAACCTGGAGCAACTGGCCGAGGTGGTCCAGCGTGCGTTGCGGGGCTAGGGTGTGGCGGACCGGGGGGCCAGCGGCGCGGCGAACGCTGCACACGACGGAAGCGTTGGATTGAAAAAGGCCGGAGCGGTAAAGACGGTCGCAGGCGTCCTCGGCGGGTTGTTGCTCTTAACCTGTGTCCAGCGCGTGGCGCACCGCCCGCGCCAGGGCGTCGATTTGAAAGGGTTTGTGGAGCACTTTTAGGATGCCAACCTGG
>CAZSJU010000059.1:10583-14440 GCA_964607235.1 uncultured Anaerolineae bacterium
GGCATGGCGTCGCGGGCGTTGAGCGCCAAATTCATCAACACCTGCTCGATGCGGTTAGGGTCGGCCTGGACCACAAACCCGGGGGCGCCCCGCGCGCCTGGCGCGGTATCCAGGGACAACTGGATGTTTTCCGGGAGTATACGACGCAGCATATCCACGACGCTTTGTGTGAGGTCGTACAGGTCGACGGGCTGCGCTTCGAGCATCGAGCGGCTGCTAAAGTCGAGGATCTGTTGTATCAGATCCGCCGCTTTTTTCGACTCCCCCAGGATGATTTCTAGCTTGCGCGTCAAGTCCGGCGACAAGTTGGATTGGCGCTGCGCCAGGTGCGTGTGTAGGATGATGGTGGTCAGCAGGTTGCGAAAGTCATGGGCGATGCCGGCTGCCAGTTGGCCCACGGCGGCCAATCGTTCCCGTTGGATCACTTGTGCTTGTGCCGCTTGCAGTTCTAGCAGCGCTTGTTCCAGGCGACGATTGCTTTCCTGTAGCGCCTCTTCCGCTTGGCGATGCGCAGTGATGTCACGGATCACGCCGCCCACACCCACCTGGCCGTTTCCCATCAGCACGGGAAATTTGCGCGTCTCATAGATTTTATCGTTGGACCGCTCCTGGACCACCACCAGGTCGTTTTGGGCGATGGCTTGTTGATCGGAGCGGCGGCAAGCGTCCGCCATCTGTGGGGGCATGAGTTCGAGATCGGTCTTGCCCACAATTTCAGCTTCGGTCTTGCCAAAGAGTGCTTGATTGGCCTGGTTCAGCAGGATATAGCGCAACGCTTCATCCTTGACGAAAATCAAGTCAGGGCTGGCGTCTATAAAGGTACGGTACCGGGCTTCACTCTCGGCCAAGCGTTGATACGAAGAGATTCTAGACAGTGCCAGAAAACACTGATGGAGGAACGATTCGATCAAAAGCGGGTGAATGTGCGTCGTTTGGCGGGTGCTAAAGATGTGCACGTTGCCCCGGTTGTTTCCCTCTTCAGCAATGCCGATGGTATAAATGTCCTGAATACCTAAAAGTTTCTCCACAGCTTTGGCTGCCATCTGGGGCAATATGCCGGTCGCAAATTCGGCCAACCCATCGGGGTGCCGATATAGCTTGGTTTGAAAGTAGAGGTCCTTGAATTTCTCGCTGATCTTGAAACAGACGTCCCGAGGGTCGAATCCTATCAGCGTTATGGCACGTTGTATCGTAGAGGGAGGCAAACCTGTGATATCTGTGATTTCCAGGTATTGTCCACCGTTGACGGCCTTGTTGACCAGAACGATGGCGTCAGGCAACACTTGCGCCAGCGAGGTGCTGATCAACTCAAAAACTTGGTCGACTGTGGAAAGCTCGATCAGTTTGAGCGCTGCCTCGGCGAGAAATTTGTGGGCCTGATTTTTAGCGCGCAGCGCTTCTTCAGCACGCACCCGCGCCGAGATATTGCGCGAAATACACAAGATGCCCTCAGGTACGGGGTATACGTGCACCTCGTACCACTGTTTCCGGCCGTTCTCAAAGATGAATTCATCTACCGCAGTGTCTGGCTGGCGGGTGTTCATCACGCGCTCAAAGGTCTCAAAGAACAGCGTTTGCTCAATGTCTGGGAACAGGTCGGTGAGCTTGCCACCTAGTAGTTGTGCTTTGGGGATTTGTACAAACTGCTCTGCTGCGTCGTTAACGACGATGTGCCGCCACTCGCGGTCCAGGACATAGACGCTGTCAGAGATGGATTCCAGCAAGAGCCGGTACTGTTCTTTGCTCTCTTGCAGCGCTTTCTCTCTTTGCGTGCGGGTAGTGATGTCTTGCACCGTGGTCACCAGCACCGGTTGACCGGAAAGCACAAGCGGCCCCACGTGCACCTCGACCGGAAAGACGCTGCCCTCTTTGTTTCGATGTTGGCTTTTGAACAGCCAGGTCTGGTTGGCTGCATCGATCAGTGGGTCAATCTCGGGCGGTTTTTGATGCTTGTATTGGATATCAATATCACCGACGTGCATCGCCAGTAGTTCTTGCCGAGAATAGCCGGACATGTCACAGGCACGCCGGTTGACGTCGAGGATGTTGCCTTTTAGATCGTGCACATACACAGCATCCACCGCATCTTGAAAGAGTGTTTGGAAGCGCTGCGCGCGCTCTCCTAGCGCCTGGTTTTGCGCTTCCAACTCGGCTTGGCGCTGGCGCAGCGCATGAAACAGGCGCCTTATCTCCACGGGTGATCGCCCGTCCAGGGTTTCGGGCAGTTCTGGGGGATCTGGGGCTCGCTTGTGCGAGTCAGCAGGTGATTTGGGTGTCATTTTCTTCCTCTCATCGCGTCTACCATATATGTATTATCGGCATGTCTTTGTGGGTGTACAGCTCTAATGTATACGGCGCCGGTAGTGGCTGTGCGGGGCGACGGGTGGAGGTATAGTGTGTGGGCGCTAGTATTGATAGATGCTACCTCCGATGAATTCGCGCAGCACCGAGTCCTGTGGGATGGGCGAGTCGTCTTGGACTGGCTCGATAGCTTTTAATACCTTGTGGACGCGCGTCGCGCGCATAAGCGCGTCCTGGCGCAAGGGGTCATCCTGGTATTGCCTCTCCCAGCGGGCAAAATCATCGAGCAGGCGCGCGCTATACAATGGCAACTCGTAAGGCATGGCGCTGTTGATGATATAGTCGGCCGTGTTGGCGTATGGGATGATGTTGCGCAGTTCGCTGGCGCGCACATAGTGCCAGTGTTCCAGGGTGTCTTTGGGCTTGTAGGCGCGGTATACCGCGTCACGCAACATGCGGCGAATCAAGCGCAGGTCGGTCCAGCGGATGTAACGCCCCTCGGGGCCTTTCATCTGCAATAGGGGCTCTAGATAGAATTTGAACTTTTGCTCGTCGGGGATGCCCGTGGTCATTGGAGGATAAAGCCCGTGCAGGCTGTCGATGAGCAGGATTTCGCCCTCGGCTAATTGCATCGGGGTTTGGTCCAGATGGCGCTGGCCGGTCTTGAAATCGTAGAACGGGATCATGACCTTTTCCCCGATGCATAATTGTTGCAAGTGCTCGTTAATCAGGGGCAAGTCCAGGGCTTGGGGCGTCTCAAAGTCATAATCGCCGAACTCGTCCTTGGGGTGCATCTCTAGGTTGAAAAAGTAATGGTCCACGTTGAGGGTGACAAAAGCCAGGCCGATGCGCTGCAGGCGCTTTTCCAGTTTGGTGGTCGTGGTGGTTTTGCCCGAGGAAGAGGGGCCGCTGACGATGACCATCTTGAGCGCCTCACGTCGTTGGGCGACCATTTCGGCGGCGGTGGCGATCTGCTCTTCGTAGGCGCTTTCCGACTCGTGCACGAGCTGCGGAAATTCACCGCGCATGACCCGCTCGTTCAGCGCCTGCACAGTGTGCACGTGGTGGGTCACGGCCCAGTCGAGCGTTTGCCAGATTTTGGCCCAGGGAATGTTGTGTGAAGGGTGCGAGGCGCGCTGAGATTTGTCCCGGCGACGGCGTTGACGCTCGTTTCGATACAGGATGTAGGCTTTGGCGACCTTGGCGTGACCGTTTTCAATCAGCACCTTTTCGACAATGTCCTGGATCTCTTCAATGTGTGGGATATGGCCTTCAGGCGTGGTTTCTTGTAGGACTTGGATCACCTGTCCGGACAGCCATTCAGCCCGCTCGCGGTCGCGCCCGCCGACGGCGACCGCGGCACGATAAATGGCGTTGGTGATGCGATCAGGGTTAAAGGGCACGGTGGCCCCACTGCGCTTGACGACATGGGTAATCGACTTTTCGTTCATTCCGCCCTCCTTGCCGGTCAATGCTATCTTGGATTGCTACTCTTTTGAGATTCATCAAGCAACGCAAATCGGAGCTTGAAAGCCTTATTTACATAGAGTATAAAC
>CAZSJU010000060.1:0-1772 GCA_964607235.1 uncultured Anaerolineae bacterium
ACCGTTGGCGGTTTGACGTCGCGATAGACGGGTGATTTTTTGTGGGATAAGAGAGGTGTGCGATGCGGAAGGCCGGAAATAGAAAAAACCGCACGGCCTGCGGAAAAAAAGCCGTGCGGTCCTCTATCTTTTGGTCTGTTTGGCCCTGCTGCTACGCAGCAAGAGTCTGCTCAGGTCTGGCTAGAGCGCTTTTACCTGAACGGCCTGCGGACCCTTGGCGCCCTGCTCGACGACAAACTCGACGCGCTGGTTCTCTTGCAAAGAACGGAACCCATCGCTCTCGATGGCCGAGTGATGGACGAATACGTCCTCTCCGACCTCGCGGGTGATAAAGCCATAGCCTTTAGCGTCGTTGAACCATTTGACGGTACCAGTTTCTTTTTCGGTCATTTTCCTTACTCCTTGATCTGTTTGAATTTTTGCGAAGCAGCGTGGCAAAACAGAAAAAAAGACCGCCCAATTTCCGCAAGCTGGGGCAGTCTTTGGATTTCAGCCAGAACTTACTTCATTACGCTACTATTCTATCACACTTTGGCCAAAACGCAAGGGTTTGCTTGGCTTTTTTTAAAGATGGACAAGCTCACGAATAACACGTATAAGGAGTAGCAATGAGTGACAAGACCAAGATCGGAATCATCATTTGTGACCGCTACCGCCGTTGTGCGGGGGGAAAGTGTCTGCGGGCCATGAAAAACAGAGAGGGTGCTTTTAGCATCTATGCTGACACTGAAGTAGAGCTGGTCGGTTACACGACCTGTGAGGGGTGTCCGGGCGGCAACATTGAATATGCCGGCGAAGAGATGCTAAAGAACGGGGCGCAGGTGATTCACCTGGCGACGGGCCTGGTCGTGGGGTATCCGCCTTGTCCTTACATCGAGACGTTCAAAGCCTTCCTTGAGGCGCGCTATGGCGTGCGGGTTGTGGTCGGCACGCATCCCATCCCGACCAAGTATCTGGATATGCATACACGTCTGGGGACCTGGCAGGACCCGGCGTGGGCGCCGTTACTTGCGCCCACGATGGCGGACGAGGCGACCCGTGAGGCCTACAACTAGCCTAAAGAGGGGAAAAGAGGCTTGATTTTCCCCCTTTCTTGCGTTACACTAGCCGGGCGTAACGAGGAACCGGTGGTGAGGCGTTGGGGCAAGCACATAGGGGGTAGCTGTGGCAGGTGTAGATAGACGGATGACGTTGGGCCAGGCAGCGCAGATGGTGCAGGATGGCGACACTCTGGCCCTGGGCGGGATGACGCTTTATCGGCGACCGATGGCGTTTGTGCGCGCGCTGCTGCAGCGCGAGACGCCCCCGCGTGACTTGACCTTGTTGTGTTTTACCGCCGGCATGGAAAGCGACTTGCTGGTCGGCGCCGGGTTGGTGCGCCGGGTGCGCTCTTGTTATTTCGGTCTGGAAGCTTTTGGCCTGGCGCCCATGTTTACCAAGTTGGCCACGGCTGGAGAGGTCGAGGTGATCGAAGAGACGGAGGCCAGCCTGGCCTTTGGCTTGCGCGCGACACTGGCGGGCGTCAGTTTCATGCCAGGACAGGGCTGGATCGGCACCGACTTGTTAAAAGTGCGCCCCGACGTCAAGCTGGTAGACGATCCCTATGGGGAAGGGCAGTACGTCGCGTTCCCGGCCGTCTATCCCGACGTGTTTGTGGTGCATGCGCTGCAAGCGGACCGGCAGGGCAACGCGCACGTGGGCGGCAACCAGGCCGTGGACATGGAGTTGGGGCTGGCCAGCCGGTGCGTCATTGTCACCGCCGAAGAGGTGGT
>CAZSJU010000060.1:1872-14123 GCA_964607235.1 uncultured Anaerolineae bacterium
CAGCGCGTCCACCGGCAGGGAGAACAGCTTGCTGCTGCCCTCGACCATGACCTGACGCAAGGCGTCGCCCAGGTAGGTCAGCGGCATCACCTTGATCACCCATCCAATCCGGGGCAAAGTCGAGAGGAAAATAGACGCCCGAGAGGAACATCATTGGGAATTGCAGCGCTTGCACGATGGCGTTGCCGGCCGCTTCGGTGCGCGCCAGGGCGGCCACCATGTAACCCATCGCCACAAAGGTCAGGCCACCCAGCAAGATAAAGCCTATCATAAGCGGGATTTGATCGCCCAGTTGCACGCCAAAGGCCAGGCGCCCAAAGGCCAGGATGATGACCGTTTGTGCCAGGGCGATCATCAGCCGCAAGGCGATCTGGCTCAGCACCAGGGTGCGACGGCTCAGGGGCGTGGCGCCCAACCGTTTCAGGATCTGGCGCTCGCGACTTTTTGGAGGAGACTGGATGAGCAACTCGACCGGATGGTTACGCCGGGAATGGCTCGGCGCGGGGCAAAAGATGGCCCGGCTGATGGTTATCGCCTGTGTGCTAGGGCTGGGGGTGTTGCTGATCTTGTCGATGCTGGGGGTGGGCGACCCGGCCGACCTGGCTGACCCGTCGCTCACTTTTGAAGGGGAGCAGGTCGGGGGGCCGGCGTATTCTCCCTCGCCTGTGCCGTCTGATGTGCCCGTGCTGCCGACGCTGCGCCCCACGCCGCGCCCGACGGTTTTTTTGACGCCGACCCCGTCCGTGCCGCGCATCGGCGTGGTGGCCGGCCACTGGTGGCTGGGCGAGGATGGCCAACAATCGCTCGACGTGGGCGCAGTATGCGACGAAGGGACGGCGAACCAGTTGACCGAAGTAGAGATCAACCTGCAAGTAGCCCAGCGCGTGGTCTTTGAACTGCGAAAGGCCGGCTATCAGGTGGACTTGTTGCAAGAGTGGGACGAGCGGTTGGTCGGTTACCAGGCCGAGGTGCTGGTCTCGGTGCACGCCGACGCCTGTCTTTATCCCGAAGCGACGGGTTTCAAAGTCGCGCGCGTGTCCGACAGCCACGTGCCAGAGATCGAAGACCGGTTGGTCGCTTGTCTGGTAGAGCATTATGGCCAGCGCACCGGATTGCCTTTTCACGAGGGGAGCATTACTCACGATATGACGCGCTACCATACCTTTTACGAGATTGATCCCAACACACCGGGGGCGATCATTGAGGTAGGTTTTATGTTGACCGATCGGGCATTTTTGACCCGGCGTCCTGACCTGGTGGCGCAGGGTATCATTGACGGTCTCTTGTGCTTTCTACAGTCCCAGGGCAAGGCGCTAGAGTAAACGATGGCCAAGCGTGAATTTGACCGGGCGCAACTGGAGGCCTTGCTGTTCAAGGGGCAGGCCGCAGCCCGCGCAGGGCGCAAAGCCGAGGCGCGTTATTTTTTCAACGCGGCGCTCGAGCTGTCCCCCGAGCATCCCGACGCTTTGTTGTGGCTGGCCTATGTAGCTGGAGGGGGGCGTCCCAGCCTGGCGTATCTGGCGCGCGTGTTAAAAGTAGACCCGAGCAACCCGCGGGCACGGGCCGCCATTCGCTGGGCGCGCACCCGCGAACGGGCGCCAAGCACGGGCACGGCCGTCTTTTGCCCGGCGCCGCCCAAGCGTCCACGCCGTATGGTGTTGAGTCTGGTCGCTCTGACCCTGCTGTTGGTGGGCGGGCTGGCTACTGTGGCTTTCGCCGGCTCGGCGTTGGGCCGTCCGGCAGTGACCGCTACCCTGGCGGCCTCGAGCACGCCGGTTCCCAGTCGCACGCCTAGCCCAACCCCCACCGCTATGCCTAGCGCTACACTGACTGCTACGTCGACCTCGACGCCTAGCGCTACACCAACTGCTACGTCGACCTCGACGCCCACCGAGACACCCAGCCCGACCGTGTCACCGACGCCAACATCAACAGCGACCCCGGTGCCAACCCAGGTCGTCGCGCCAACGCCGCTGCCCACGACGGCCATTGGCGATGCTTTTCGCTGGATAGACGTGGACCTGACCCATCAATTGCTGGTCGCTTATGAAGGACAGACGGCAGTGCGCCGAGTCGTTGTCTCTACCGGGTTGCCGGGCACGCCGACGGTCACTGGACGTTTCAAGATTTACGTCAAGTATCCCAAGGCTCCCATGTCCGGACCGGGCTATTATTTACCCAACGTGCCGTACGTGATGTACTTTTACGGGGGTTATGGCTTGCACGGCACTTATTGGCACACCAACTTTGGGCAGCCGATGAGCCATGGGTGTGTCAACCTGCCAACCCCGGAGGCACAATGGCTTTATAATTGGGCTGCTGTGGGTACCCCGGTGGTCATACATTATTGATGAGCGGTCAAAGTGCTGAGGGGGACGTCACGCCAGGGAAAAAAAGAGAGAGCCGGGGACGCCGAACCCCAGCTCTCGTGCAAAAAGGAGGAGAAGAAGAGAATCTGTTCGATTGTTATGTTATCATGGAGGGTGTAATGGTGCTGGACGGGTACCCTACGTTTTCCCTACGCTGGGCCTTTGCGGGGTGTCGCGCTCTATTGGGATGGACCCAATGACAGATCCGAGACGGGGACTGGGCCGGCGAGGTGAAGCGTTGGCCGCTGCGACGTTGGCACGGCGTGGCTATGTCATCCGGCAGCGCAACTGGCGCTGTCGGGCCGGTGAGGTGGATATTATCGCCGCGCATGGGGACTGTTTGGTCTTTGTGGAGGTGCGCACCCGGCGCGGGCGCGAGCTGGGCAGCCCTGAAGCGTCCATTACGCCGGCCAAGCAGGCGCGACTGATCCAGGTGGCCCAGAGCTACCTGCTCGAGTTTGATATAGGGACGGTGGATTGGCGCATTGACGTCGTGGCCGTCGAGTTGACGCGGGGAGGCCAGTTGGTGCGGGTGGATGTGTACGAGAACGCTATTACGGGGTGAAAGGGTGACGTTCGAGGGATCGTTAGTGGTGATTGTGGGGCCGACCGCGGTGGGCAAGACGGCGGTATCGTTGCATCTGGCCAAGGCATTAGACGGGGAAATCGTTTCGGCTGACTCGCGACAGGTTTATCAAGGGATGGACATTGGCACTGCCAAAGCGACGCCGCGAGAGCGTGCACAGGTGCCACATCATTTGATTGACGTGCTGCCGCCCGACCAGACGCTGACGCTGGCCCAGTTTCAGCGCCTGGCGTATGCGGCCATTGATGGGATTCTGGCGCGGGGCTGCTTGCCATTGTTGGTTGGTGGCAGCGGGCAGTATGTGCGGGCGGTCGTGGAGGGTTGGGGGATACCGGAAGTGGCGCCTCAAAAGCGGTTGCGCGCGGCGCTGGAGCAGCTGGACACCGAGGCGTTGGATCGCTGGTTACAGACCCTGGACCCGGTCGCTGCGGGGCGCATTGACCGGCGCAACCGTCGCCGGGTGATCCGGGCGCTAGAGGTGACGTTGGTCACCGGGCGCCCCATCAGCGAGCAACAGCGCAAGACGCCACCCCCTTATCGTATCCTGCAGGTTGGCCTGGCGTTGCCCCGCCCGCAGCTCCACGAACGTGTGGACGCCCGGGTCGAGCGCATGATGGCAGCCGGGCTGTTGCAAGAGACCCAGCGACTGGCCAAGCGTTACGGTTGGCACGTGCCCGCGATGTCGGGCTTGGGCTATGCGCAGTTGGGTGCGTACCTGCGCGGGGTAGTGACGTTAGAAGAGGCGGTCGCGGATATCAAGCATCAGACCCATCGCTTTGTACGTCACCAGGCCAATTGGTTCAAACCTGAGGACGCGGCAATTCACTGGTTCGACGCCACAGATTTGGGGGAGGTGGCCCAGACGGCGGAAAGTTTCGTGCGCGATTGGTTGGATCAAGCCGGCGCTTGTTAACGATGGGGCCGTTTCGCACAGGGGATCGGCGTTAGCGTGTTTGAGATACAAATGCATTTTGACGCACTCGATTACATCGGTTATAATATCTTTATCTTGTGGCGGGATCGCGGACAATGTCTGGCTTGAAAGTAAATCACCAACCGACAAGCCCGCGCATTGTGGTCTTGGGCGGCGGTCACGGGCTGTCTACCTTGTTGCGTGGCTTGAAAGAGCATGCGGCTGACTTGACGGCCATCGTCACAGTGGCCGACGACGGTGGAAGCTCGGGAAAGCTACGGCGTGAGCTGGGCGTGTTGCCACCTGGTGACTTTCGCCACTGTCTCACCGCTTTGGCTGATTCTGAATCTTTGATGACCCGACTGTTTCAGTATCGTTTTGGCGAGGGGTCGGGCCTGAGTGGGCACAGTTTTGGCAACTTGTTCATTACGGCGATGGCTGAAATTAGCGGCAGCTTTGAGCAAGCCCTGGTCGAATCGAGCAAGGTGTTGGCGGTGCAGGGGCGCGTGTTGCCCAGCACTCTGCAGGATGTGACTTTGGTGGCTCATCTCCGTCGCAAAGAGGACGGGCGCCTGAGCCGTGTCGTGGGTGAATCACGTATCCCTGAGGCAGAGGGAATCATCGAGCGTGTGTTTTTAGAGCCTGGGAAAGCGCCGGCTTATCCTGATGCCGTGCACGCCATTTTGGGGGCCGATCTCATTCTCGCCGGACCGGGCAGTTTGTACACCAGCGTGTTGCCCAATCTGCTGGTGCCGGACATCGCCGAGGCGGTGCGCGCCAGCCAGGCGGTCAAGATGTACATCTGCAACGTGGCAACGCAAAAAGGTGAGACAGACCATTATACGGTGGCCGACCATGTGGTGGCGCTGGATGCCCATTTGGGCGCAGGCGCTTTTCCAATCGTGTTAGCCAATGACAATATGGCTGCAGAGCACGATTTGCCCGAGGGCGTTCAGATGGTTGTGCCGGACGGGGGGACCAGCCGGATGGTGACAGCCAACCTGGTGGATGCGGTCTGTCCCTGGCGGCACGATCCGGCGCGTTTGAGCCAGGTGCTGCTCCGTGTGTACCGCGCCGAGCGCAATGTGTAGTGACCAACAGACGGGCACAGGTTGTTCAACAACCTGCGTTGCCCATGTTGGATGGATGGAACATTCAAATTAGATTTAGGAGGCAAAAAGATGAAAGTCGCTATTAACGGTTTTGGACGTATTGGTCGTCAGGTCTTGAAAGCAGCCCTGGAAGATTACGCGGATGATTTTCAGGTTGTGGCTATCAATGACCTGGTAGACGCGGATATCAACGCGCATCTCTTCAAGTATGACTCGAACTATGGCCGTTTCGACGGCGAGGTGACCCTGGTCGAGGGTGACCTGCAAATCAATGGTCAGCGCGTCAAGGTGTTTTCCGAGCGAGACCCTGCCGCGCTGCCCTGGGGCGATATGGGCGTCGATATTGTGATCGAGTCCACGGGTGTCTTTCGGGACCGCGCCGGCGCTTCCAAGCACCTGAAAGCTGGCGCCAAAAAGGTCTTGATCTCGGCACCGGCCAAGGGCGAAGACTTGACCGTGGTGTTGGGCGTGAACGACGAGATGTATGACCCAGCCAAGCATCACATCATCTCTAACGCTTCGTGTACCACCAACTGTCTGGCGCCGCCGGTCAAGGTCATTTTGGACAAATTTGGCATCGTCAAGGGCTTGATGACCACCATCCACTCGTACACGAACGACCAGCGCATTTTGGACCTGGCCCACAGCAAAAAGCGCCGGGCGCGGGCGGCAGCGCTGAACATTATTCCCACCACCACCGGTGCGGCCCAAGCGGTATCGTTGGTCATTCCCGAGCTGGAAGGCAAGTTTGACGGCTATGCGTTGCGGGTGCCCACGCCCACCGTCTCTATCGTGGACTTTGTCTGCGAACTGGAACGAGATACCACGGTCGAGGAGCTCAACGCGGTTCTCAAGGAAGCGGCCGAGGGGCGAATGAAGGGCATCCTGGGCTACACTGAGGAACCACTGGTCAGTATGGACTATAAGGGCGATCCCCGTTCCTCCATCATCGACGCGCCAATGACCAAGGTGATAGGCGGCAATATGGCCAAGGTCGTCACCTGGTACGACAACGAGTGGGGTTACTCGGTGCGCTGCGTGGACCTGGTCAAGTTGATGTTCGACAAGGGGGTGTAATGGCGAAAAAAACCGTTCGTGACGTCGAGGTAGGGGGTAAGCGTGTCTTGATGCGCGTTGACTTTAACGTGCCGTTGCAAGACGGCGCCATCACGGACGACCGGCGTATCCGGGCTGCTCTGCCTACTATTGAATATCTGCTGGAAAAGGGTGCGACGGTGATCGCAATGTCGCACCTGGGACGCCCTAAAGGCCAGGTGGTCGAAGACTTACGACTGACGCCTGTAGCGGCGCGCCTTTCTGAGCTGCTAGATCGTCCTGTGACCAAGCTGGATGATTGTATCGGCCCGGACGTCGAGCGGGCGATCGGCCAGGCCCAACCGGGCGACGTCATCTTGTTAGAGAACGTACGCTTTCACGCCGGGGAGAAAAAGAACGATCCCGAGTTTGCCAAACAACTGGCTGCTGTGGCTGAATTGTACGTGAACGATGCCTTTGGCGCGGCCCATCGGGCCCATGCCTCGGTGGTTGGTGTCGCCGAGTACCTGCCTGCCGTGGCCGGCTTTTTGATGGAAAAAGAGCTGCAGGCCCTGGGGGGGGTGCTGGAAGCGCCGGAACATCCCTTTATCGCCATTCTGGGCGGCGCCAAGATCTCGGGTAAGATCGAGGTGATCGATAACCTGTTACCCCAGGTCGAGCGACTGCTCATCGGTGGCGGCATGGCCAACACGTTCTTCAAGGCTCAGGGCTATCCGGTGGGCGACTCGCTGGTAGAAGATGACGTTTTAGACATCGCCAAGCAGGCGCTGGAAAAAGCGGGCGACAAGTTGATGCTGCCTGTGGACGTCGTCATTGCCGATGCCTTTGACGCCGAGGCCAATAGCAAGGTGGTGCCGGTAGACCAGGTGCCGGAGGGTTGGCGTATCCTGGATGTGGGACCTGAGACGTTACAGCGTTTTTCTAAAGCGTTGAGCCAGGCGCGCACGGTAATATGGAACGGTCCGATGGGGGTGTTCGAGTTCCCCCAGTTTGCCAGGGGCACCTTTGCTGTGGCCAAAATGCTGGCCGAGCTTGACCAACTTGACCAAATCGACGCCACCACTGTGATCGGCGGTGGTGACTCGGCGGCAGCCGTCCAGCAATCTGGACTTGCCGACCATATGTCGCACATCTCCACCGGTGGCGGGGCCAGCCTGGAGTTTTTAGAGGGCAAGATGTTGCCGGGTGTGGCGGCGTTGGACGATTAGATGATGAGCACGATGAGACAAGACTTTAGGTCGCAAGACTTGGAGTCTTGTCTCTATAAAGGGGATAGTGCACAAAATGACAATGATACTTGTCATTGATGACGACGAGATTGTGGCCAGGAGTGTAGAGTTGAGCCTGCGCCGCAGCGGGTTTCGGGTGTCTGTAGCCTACTCTGGTGTCGAGGGTCTCAAAAAGGCGCGGCGAGAAGCGCCGAACCTGGTTGTCCTCGACGTCGTGATGCCGGGCATGGATGGTTATGCTGTGTGCCGCGAACTCAGGTCCGATCCGTTGCTTGCGGATCTTCCGGTGTTGTTTCTGACGGCCAAGAGCCGGGACGAGGACAAGATAGATGGCTTGCGGGCTGGTGCGGACGACTATTTGACCAAGCCTTTTAACATTGACGAACTGATTTTGCGCGTAAAGGCCATTTTGAGGCGTAACCGCCCGGCGCGTGAGTACAAGCCCGAACCTGAGCCGTCCAGGATGTTGCAGGTGGGCGATTTGGCTCTGAACTGCCGGACTTTTGAGGTGGTGGCGTCGGATCATAAAATCTTGCTCACGCCCATCCAGTTCGATTTGTTGTGCTTTTTGATGAGCCACGCCGGTGAAGTCTTTTCCGCCGAGCGGCTCCTGCGTGAGGTATGGGATTATCCTTTTGAGACGGGCAGTCCCGACCTGGTCCGGGTACACGTGCGAAATATCCGAGAGCGCATCGAACCTGATCCCTCTAACCCCATTTACTTGCGAACCGTTCTGGGGCATGGCTACACTGTCTCCGCTGACGACAAAGTCCTGGCGGACGTTTGCCAGGGCACTGATTGATGTTCACTGCAGACCATGTCTCTCGCTAACCGGGACGGTTCCCCTCCTTTTCGCATCCTCATTGTAGAGGACAGCCTTGAAACGGCAGAAATGATCTGCTATTTGCTCGAACACCAGGGGTACGAGGTGGTCGTGTTAAATTCGGGCATAGAGGCTCTGGAACTGATAGATGCCGTCGAGCGGGGCGAGGGTGCCCCGTTCGACATGGCATTGATCGACGTCATGATGCCCCAGGTCAACGGTTACCAAGTGTGTGAGAGGATTCGACAGACGGCCAAGTTGGGCTATATCCCGATCATCATGGTGACGGCGCTCAGTTCCACGGAGGACATGGTCCGCGGCCTGGATATGGGCGCCGATGACTATTTGGTCAAGCCTTTTGACCCCAAGGATCTGTTGGCCCGCGTGCGTGCGGCGTTGCGCGTGCGTGATGCAGACCGGGCCGTGCGTCGGCACAACTGGCAGTTGGCCGTGGTCAATGCCTTTAACGACGCGGTGGGAGGGTCTCTGGAAGAAGATGAGGTGCTGCAGGCAGCTTTGGCTGAGCTGCTGGGGCGGTTGGACTTGGTTTATGCAGCGATCTTTTTGCGTGAACCGTACTCGGACCATTTCACGCGCATCTTGTATAATGACGGGACGCGCTGGTTGGATATCGAGATCACCGGTCCGACGCAGCCGGTGGGCAAGGATGCTAAAGGGACCTGGCAAGACCAAGAGGTCTATCAACTGGCGCGCGAGGTAGTTGCTTCGGGGCGCTGGCGCTTGCAGACCGGGGTACGCGGCTGGCCGGCTGGGTTGCAAGGAGCCTGCTCTCACTTGCCCTCCCTGGCAAACGTCCGCCCCCTGGCACTGCCCGCCCCCTGGCACTGTCCGCCAGGGCAAGTGAGGGCAAGTGAGGACTTTCCCTGGCAAACGTCCGCCCCCTGGCACTGCCCGCCAGGGCAAGTGAGGACTTTCCCTGGCAAACGTCCGCCAGGACTTTGGGGGCGGGCAGTGCCAGGGGAGCTTGTCGAAGGAGCCTGCCCTGAGCTTGTCGAAGGGGAGATGGCGTTTGAGGGCTGGTTGGCTTGTTTGCCCCTTGAGACCAGGTCTCGCGGGCGCTTGAGCGCCAGGCCAGATGAGAAAACCGGGGAGCAAGCAGGATGCGTGCTAGGGGCGCTGCTGGTGGGGGGGCAGGCGGATAAGGACGTCTGGGATTTGGACTTGCTGATGGCCATCGGCAACCAGATCGGCCAGGCGCTAGAAAAGTGTCGCCTTTATCGGCAAGTGCGGGACCGGGGTGAAGAATTGACCGCCATGTACAAGATGGCCCAGGCCGTGAACTTGAGTCTGGACCTGGACGCCATTTTGAACAATGCGATGCAGCGCGTGGGGCAGATTGTGCCGGTGGAAGCGGGGGCTTTGCTACTGCTCGACAGTGCCAGTGAAGCGCTGACTTTTGCGCGCACGGTGCGTGATCAAGATGCTTTTTTGATCTCTCGCGCGATCCAAGACGAGCGTGATGTCGTCAAGTGGGTGGTTCGGCAAGGGCGGGAGCTCATCCTCAATGACGTCCAGGCCAAAAAGTTTTACAGCACGTTCGACCAGATGACGGGTTTTACGACCCGCACGTTGTTGTGTGTGCCGTTGCGTGTGCGGGACCGTGTGATTGGCGTGATAGAGTTGCTCAACAAAGTCGGCGCGCCCTTTGACGCGCGAGATTTAGAGCTGGTCAGCTTGATGATGGCGACGGTCGCGGTCGCAATAGAGAACGGCCGGCTGTTTCACGACCTGGCGGTCGCCTATGATGACCTGGAGCGCAGTCGACAGGCGATTCTGGCGAGTCGTAACCGGTTGCAGTCACTGTTTGATAGTATCCTGGATGTGATTTACGTGGTGGATGCAGATTATCGCATCACCGCGCTCAACGCGGCTCTGGAGCAATGGTTGACCACGCGCTGCGCTGAGGATACGTCTGCGACGGACCACGCCCTGGCGGACGTTTGCCAGGGCGGGCAAGTGAGGGCAAGTGAGGACTTTGAGACCGAGCAGGTGATCGGGCAGATTTGCTATCAGATACTTTATGGACGGGCGACGCCTTGCCAAGGCTGTCAGATGATAGAGACGTTGCGCTCTGGCCAGCGCACCCAGTGGACCGGTCACCGCAAGCGAGCGGATGGATTGCGGGAAGAGTGGGAGATGAGCGCCTATCCGATCCAGGGATGGCGCAACGGTGCCCAACATGCCATCGTCCTGGCCCGCGACGTGACCGCACAACGTATGTTGGAGGCTTCGTTGAGCCGGTCGGAAAAGCTGGCCTCGTTGGGGCAATTGGCAGCGGGCCTGGCTCACGAAATTAACAATCCGCTGACTGCGATTATCGCCAATGTACAGTTGTTGTTGATGGACATCCCTCCGGAGGATATCAACTATGAGTCGATTGATTTGATCCGCCAAGCCAGCGAACGGGCGGTCAAGGTCGTGCGTAACTTGCTTGACTTTGCGCGCCAGGAACAGTACGAGTTCCAACCGACCGATATTAACGCTTCGTTACGCGCTACGCTCGAGTTGGTCAAGCCGCAGTTTGTCATTGCCCAAGTGCAGGTAACGGAAGAATTGACGCCCAATTTGCCCAAAGCGTTGGCCAGCCGTAGCCATTTGCAAGGGGTATGGCTCAACCTGTTGCTCAATGCCCGTGACGCCGTCTCTGAATGCCCCGAGGGTGACCGGCACGTGTGGATTGGCTCGTGCCTGCGCGAGGATGGCAGCCTGGAGATTAGCGTCCGTGACAATGGGATAGGGATGACGGCGGAGCAACTGGATCACCTTTTTGAGCCTTTTTTTACTACCAAGGATCCTGGCAAAGGCACGGGGCTGGGTCTGTCCACTTCTTACCGCATCGTCAAGCAACACGGCGGTGAAATTCAGATAGACAGCGAGTTCGGCGAGGGCACAACCTTCAAGGTTTCCCTGCCGCTTCCGGCGGGATAGCGCTACGATCGATATCCGTCAGGTCTGTTTGTTTTTCCTCTAGAGCATTCTTTACGTCTTTTTTACGTCACTTTCACGCCCCCTTTATAGACGTATGTGGCCGAATGCGTTATGCTTGGACTGCATCTGTGTTTATCAGAAAGTCCTGGCGGACGTTTGCCAGGGGGAGGGCAGAGTGGTTCAATCGCAGCAAGCGAGGATCTTGGTCGTCAGTGCGTCTCCGTACATGCGGTATCTTGTTTCGGGCGAGCTGGGCTCACAACCCGATCTTTTTGTCGTGGGGACGGCGCGTATGGCGGACGAGATCGCCTACAAACAAGCCTTGCTGCGGCCCGATCTGGCTGTTGTCGATCTGGAATCGCCGCAAGATTTGGTAAACCTTCAACAGACTGCGCTGGAGCTTGGGTTGCCGGTGTTGGCGCTTTGTTCTCAGACGGACCAGGGGGCCGAGCTGGCTTTTAATGCGCTGCAGGCAGGGGCCGCGGAGGTTGTCGTTCGACCTAATGTCGATCTGGGCGCCGTCGATTTTACCCCTGATTTGTTGTGCAAGGTGCGGAGCTTGGCAGGGGCCAATCTGCGTTTGATTGTCGAACGTTGGCCTGATTTGGCGCCGTGTCCCCAGGCGACCCCGCGTCCTTTTTCTCATGGGGATCGCCTGATAGTGGTCAGCAGCTCTGCCGGCGGGTTGGGGCCCTTGTTACAGTTGCTAACCGCTATTCCCGCCGATTTGGATGCCGCGCTTTTGGTTTTTTCCTCGCTGCCAAAGCGTTACTTGTATTGGTTCCTCGATCACGTTGACCCCTCGATCGCTTTTCGCTTACAACAGGCGGATGATGGCTTGCAACTTGAAAAAGGCGTCGCCTATTTTGCACTCAGTGACTATCGCTTGACGGTTGTGCCGCCAGGTCAGTTAAAGTTGGTCGTGGGGATGCGTCGTAATGGCTCCAGTCCCTCGATCGACGCGACGCTTGCTTCGGTGGCGGACCAGTATGGCCCGGAGGCGCTTTGTGTGATCCTTTCTGGCGCTGGGCAAGATGGTGTCCAAGGGGCGCTAAAGGTGCGAGGAGCAGGCGGGACGGTCATTGTGCAAGAGGCCGTCACTTGTGTGGTCGACGGGACCCCCGAGGCAGTTATTGCCGCGGGGGCTGCGACAGATCCTGGCAAACGTCCGCCAGGACTTTGCCCTGACAAACATCCGCCAGGACTTTGCCCTG
>CAZSJU010000061.1:0-14096 GCA_964607235.1 uncultured Anaerolineae bacterium
GCCGGCCGCGACCTGTTGTCAGAGGCGCAACGGCAGGATAGGTTGTTGTGAGCATAGATTCATAGAGACCATGGGGAATAGAGCATGGAGAGATCCAATACACAGAGGAGCACAAGGGAAAAATGAGCAAGGGCGCCCCCGATCCACAGCATGAACTCGTCGTGACCGCTCTCAGTCGGTGCCTCAAACTGGCATACCCCGAGGCCGCCTTGTCGCAGGGCAGCCTTGTCCCAGACCTGAACCTCAAACCGGATATCCATGTCACCCATCTCGACGGTCGTCGATGGGTCTACGAAGTCGTCAACAAGAACGTCAGCATTCCCAAGATCGAGGCCAACCACCAGGTGTACGCCCAAGCCGGTGTCCAGGACTACTGGATCCTGTGGGAAACGCACGATCCTGGTAAACCGATCGACGATTCGACCCTCGCCCAATCAATGTGGCTAACCGACGAAATGCAAGCAGGCCCTGGGTCTTACCCCTTGAGCGCGCTGCATCGCGCGCTGGTTTCGTTAGGCGAGGGCACCTTGTACGTCTTGACCATCAACAAACCCCTACAAAAGACGGTCGAACATTGGGCGGCGAAACTGGCGATGATCTGGCTGCAGATCTATCACTTTCCGCCTGAGGAATGGTCCCAAGATCGGACGAAGGGAGATTTGGACGTTGTCCCTCTGCCCGTCTTGAGCTTCAACCAAGATGGCAAGCCAATGCTCAGACCGGGAGCAGATGCCTTGCCAACCTATCTCGAACCCTTGGCCGAGCTGCCCTCCGACGCACCCATTTTCATAACGGATATTTTTGGCCAGTTAGATCAGCTATCGGATACCCCTGACAAGATTTTTGCAGCCTGGCAAGAATCGGTTGCAGCGCTTCAAGAATCACATGGTGAGATGGCGCTCCCGCAAACCCAGGCATTCATGCAAGCCGCTAAAAACGTTCTAGAATTACACAAAGAGATACAAGCCCGCCCCACTGACCTAGAGACAGACGCCATCAAGTATTTTGAAGCGCTAGAAAACCTGATTGCCATACTGCCCGAGCCAGTCCGGTCGGAATTCCAAAAGATCATGCCGGTCAACGTAGACACAATGCGCCAGATGTTCGAGCTGCGCCGCTGGTTTGAGCAAGACCCGCACCTGCAAGCGCTGCTTGACCAAATATAACGGAAACGTAACCGCTCAGCCGAAATATATCAAAAGGAATGGACAAGATATGCAGGATAAAAAATTCAGCCTCTGAGAGGCCCAAATATCCTGTTCATCCTACCTATCCCTGTTAAACCTTATAGACCGATTCGTTACACCGAAACGAGGGAAAGCGAATGAACTACTCCCAAACTCTAAAAAAGGCCCAAACCCTGTTATCCCAAAAACACTACGCCCAGGCCATCCAGACGGCGACCAACGGCCTGGAGCAACTGTTGGAAGAGCTCTACCAAGAGATTCTCAACCATGCGACGCCGGCGCGCCAGAAAGAGCTGGCCGATGCCCTGGCCCAGGTCGGGGGCGGTCAGCCCCTGCACCAACTCACCCTGGGACAAAAGATGGGCGCCTTTCGGGTCAGTGACGCCCACAAAGACCTGGAAAAGCTGCTGGACACTTCCCTCACCTACTTTAGCACCCAGAACCTAGAGCCGTTGCGCCAACTGCGCAACCGCGTGGTGCACCAGGGCTACCACCCCGACAAAGCCGAAGCCGCCTATGTCGTCAACCAGGTGGCCGTCATCCTGCGCGAGACGGGACGATTGCCGGCTGAGGCTGCCCCGGCCCAAGACGCCCTGGCCCCCTGGTGGCACACCGCCATGCCCCACCGCGACATCCGCGAGGGGCGCCTCGACCTCAAGGTCTTTGCCGTTGACCTGGCCCAGGTGGTCGATGGCGGCGCGGTGCCCGAGTACCAGGACGCCGAGACCTTTTTCCGACGCACCTATCTCACCCAAGGGCTGTGTTCTACCCTCAAGGGGGTGCTGCGGCGCCTGGCCGGGCAGGAGAACGGCGTCGCCATCACCCAGATGGCCACCGTCTTTGGCGGCGGCAAGACCCACACCCTGTTGGCCCTGTACCACGTCGTCCGGCACGGTGCCCAGCTCGCCAATATGGACGCCATCCGCGACATCTTACACGAGGTGGACCTGACCCAGCCCCCCCAGGCCCGCGTCGCCGCCATCGATTGTGCCCACCTCAGCGTCAGCGAACCGCGCGTCACGCCGGAAGGGCTGGTGCTCCACACGCTGTGGGGCGAGCTGGCCTATCGCCTCGGTGCGCCCGACCGGGGAGCCGAGTTTTACGAGCGGGTCCGCCAGAGCGACACGGCGCGTGTGGCGCCCGGCGGTGAGGTCCTGCAGCGGTTATTTGAGACTGCCGGCCCCTGCCTCATCCTGCTCGACGAGACCCTGTCCTACATCACCAAAGCGTCCGCCATCCCCGTGGGCGGCGGCTATCTCTCCGACCAGGCCCAAGAGTTCCTGCTCGAACTGACCCGCGCCGTCAATGCGGCCGAGGACGTCGCCCTGGTGTTGACAATGACCGCCAGCGAGCAAGAGCAAATCGGTGAGGCCGCCATCCGCGCCGCCAAAGAGATCGACACCGCCGTGCGCATCATGCGCCGCACGCGCCAGGTCGAGGTCGCCGCCGAGCGCAAAGAGCTGTACGAGATCCTCAAGCGCCGCCTCTTTGACACGCCCGCGACGCAACTGGAGGCCCAGGCGCGGGACGTGGCCCAGGCCTACTGGGACTATTATCGCGCCAATCCCGACGACTTTCCACAAAAAGTCCAGGCCCCCGAGTACCGCGACCTGATGGTCCGCGCCTACCCCTTTCACCCGGCCCTGATCGAGATCCTGCGCGACCGCTGGGGCAGCATCAGCGGCTTTCAGCGCACGCGCGGCGTGCTGCGCCTGCTGGCCCTGGTCATCGGGGACCTGTACCGCCATCAGCACAGCGCACCCCTCATCCAGCCCGCTCACGTGAACCTGGACGACGGTGAGATCCGCGCCGAGCTGCTCGAATACGTCGATCAGCGCGGGGGCTATGAATCGGCCATCTTTTCCGACATCGGCGGCACCGACGAGTCCAAGGCGCCCTTGTTGGACCATTTCACCGGCGGCGACTATGCCCGCTACCACATTGCCACCGGGCTGGCCACGGCCATCTTTATGTACTCTCACAGCGGCGCCACCCAGCGCGCCGCCACCGCCGAGCGCCCCCAGCTCTGGCTGACCACCCTGCGGCCGGGCGTCGTGCCCGCCCTGGCCGCCGACGCGCTGGACAAGCTCCACCGCCGGCTGTGGTACCTTGACGTAGAAGAGGGCAGTTACCGCATCGACAGCCAGCCCAACCTCAACCAGATGCTGGTCAGCCGCCGCGACGCCATCCGCCAGGACCCCGAGACGCTGAGCCGGCAATTGCGCCAGGCGGTCGAAGCGGTCGCCGGACGGCGGCCCTTTCCCAGCGTCAACCTCTGGCCCACCGGGCCGCGCCAGCTCAACGACCAACGCACGCTGACCCTCGTCGTCCTGGCGCCCGAGCAGGCCTGGCCCCAGGATGCAGACCTCGACGCCGGCACGCCGGCGCGCGCCTTTATCCACACCCTGCTGGCCCAGGCCACCACCCCGCGCCAGTACAAGAACAGCCTGGCCTTTGTCCTGCCCACGGCGCAAGGCGTGCGCAACATGGAAAAGGCCACCGTCAACCTGCTGGCCCTGGAAGCCATCGACCGGCAATACAAGGCGGGCGGGCTGTCTGAGACCCAGAGCGACGAGCTGCGCCGTCAGTTGGACCAGGCGCGCAAGGGGCTCCCCGGCGCCATATGGGGCGCCTATACCATCGTCGTCGCGCCTGCCGGCACTGCCACCGGCAGCGACAACGGCGGGCAGACCGAGCTGTGGGTGCGGCAAGAATACGGCATCACGGGCTACCGGCCCGGCGAACACAGCCTGGCCCAGCGGGTCTGGCAACGGCTCGCCGACGAGCAGCGGCTGCTCTCGCGACTCGACCCGCGCCTCATCACCGAGGGCAAGGGCGAGCAGTGGCGCCTGTGGCCTGCCGACGTCGACCGGCTCAACGTCGCGCAACTGTGGGACTATTTCTGCCGCTTCCCCTACTTGCCGCTGCTCACCGGCCCCGAGGCCCTGCAAGAGACCCTCACCTGGGGCGTGCAGCGCGGCCTCTTTGCCTACGCCCTGGGCGACGGCGAGGCCTTTGACACCCTCCACTATCAGGAAGCATTGCCCACGGGCCAATTCCAGATCATCGAGGGCGCCTGGCTGCTGCGCCCCGCGCTGGCCGAGCGGCTGCTCCGTCCCCCGGAAAAAGAACCCGCGACGGAACCCGTGTCCGAACCGGAAGCGGAACGGGCCAGCGTGACCGAGCCGGCCGGCGAGACCAGGGCACCCGAGACCGGAGCGCAGCTCCCCCGGCCACGGCCAGAACCCACGCACCCACCGCGCGCCTACCAGCGCGTCGTCATCGACACGCCCGTCGACTGGCAACAGTGGTACGACTTTTACCAGGCCGTCATCGAGCCCCTCATCGAGACCGGCGCCGAGCTGCGCGTGCAACTGCACCTGGAAGCCACCGGCGACCTCGACGCCGACCTGATCGATTTGAGCGTCAAAGAGAGCGTGACACAGTTGAACCCGAGGGGGAGGGTGGAGGTGGACGTTGGCTAATCGGCTCTGCGACTTTGCCCCCATCCGCGACGCGTCCTGCTTCCAGGCCTTGATGCAAGCAGAGTAAAGCGGATTCCCAGAAAGGAGCACCCCCATGGACCCCATCAGCAGAGCCATCACCGCCGCCCTGGCCGCCGGCGCGACAGCAGGCCCTGCCGCGGACGCTTACCAGGCGCTCCAAGCGGCGATCCAGCGCAAACACGGCCCACACAGTGACCTGGCCCAAGCCGTGGACAAACTGCAACAGCGACCCAACTCGGCCGGTTGGAAGGAAGAGCTGGCGACCCAGGTCCGAGTCACCCACGCCGCCCAAGACCCCCAACTCCTTTCCTTGGCCCAAGACCTGATCGCGGCCCTGAAGGAGACCCCGGCCGGCCAGCAAGCCCTGGGCAAATACGACATCCAGGTGCAGGGGGGACAGGTCGGCATCATCGGCGACCGCGCCCACGTGCAAGGCGGGATGCATTTTGGCGGCTCAGGCGACACCTTTAACATGTCCGGTGACTTGAGCGGGGCGAACGTCAACGTCAAATCGACATTGACCCACGTCACGCAAACCATCGGCAAGCTGCCCAATGCAGACCCCACGGCCAAGGCCGAGCTTGAAAGGCTGATCCGCGAGTTGAACGATGCCCTGCAAAAGGCGCCGTCCGACAAGAAGGAAGACGCCGAGGCCGTGGCCGAACTGGCCCAACAACTGGTCGAGAAGGCCAACAAGGAAAAGCCCAACCGGACGATGGTCCAGGTCACAGGGGAAGGGCTCAAGCAAGCCGCCCAGAACCTGGCCGACGTCATGCCCACCGTCCTGACCATCGCCACCCAGATCGTAGGGACGATCGGTCAGATCGTGCGCTAGCGCCGGGATCAGGCGATCACCCAGACCGCCCGCCGGCCTGCGCAAGCATAGATCGCCAGACCTGTTTAACAAGCGCTGGCCAAAGAGGTTGGCCGAAAGGAGATCGAAACGCAAATGGACGAAACCCTGGTTCGCCGCTACGCGCCCGTGCTGCGATTTGCCAAGGGCGAGAATTTCTTTCCCATGAACGTGGCCGACTATGTGGGGCAATGCAGCCTGCACGCCATAGAGGCCGGTCGCGGGGTGATGCGCATCCCGCCGCCCTTTGTCGACCTCCTGGCCCTGGCCGAGTTCCCCACCCCACAGCACTATTTGGTCTACGCCGGGCAACGGGTCGCCGACCCGCAAGAAGAAGCCGCCCTACGTCGCTGGATAGAGCGGCAGAAAACGGTCAAAGGGCCGGATTTCCGCCGCTTTCTCCACGAGATCAAGGACAAGGTCCAGGAAATCGGCATCGACCTGGCCAAGATCTTTTTGCCCCTCGACCTGCCCCGCGAGGTGTTTGAGCGCGCGCTGGAAAACTATGGCGGGATCCAGCGCCGCCCGCCCACCTACTATTACCGCGTCACCCAGGACGGGGGCTATGCCGTCCTCCAGTACTGGCTCTTTTACGCCTATAACGATTTTGCCACCTCGCACGACGGCGTCAACGACCACGAAGGCGACTGGGAATGCGTGCACCTGTTTCTCCGGGGCGACGAACCGGTCTGGACCACCTACTCTTCCCACGTCGGCCACGGCAAGGCCCTGGGACGGCCCTGGGACGCCGCGCAGATGACGTTCCAGGACCAGCGCCCGGTGGTCTATGTGGCCCCTGGTTCCCACGCCAACTATCACACGCCCCAGGCGCACCTGCCGGACAAGGCCTTTCTCACCGGCGACGTGACGGTCGGCGCCCCGGGCGGCATCCCGTGGGCCGAACCGCAGCCCCTCGACCAGCCCTGGTTCACCGATTTCCAGGGGCGTTGGGGGTCGTACCAATGGCAAAGGCCCGGCGACAAATGGGTGAACAAGGTCGGCGGCGCCCCCACCGGCCCCCGCTTTAGACGCGACGGCAGCATCCGTCCCCAATGGCGCCGGCCGGCCACCTATGCCGGCCTGGACCAGTGAAAGGAAGCCCCATGATTCCCCAATACAAGGACTTTTTTCTGACCATCGACGGCCCACCCGGCCACTATACCGTCACGGCCCAAGGCCCGGACGAGGTCCGCGTGCCGCCGCTGCCCTTTGTCTTTGACGAGACGGAGGCGGTGCGCGTCGCGCTCAACCGCATCCAGTCGGGCTATGCCCCCTCGCGCGAACGCATGCAGCAGGTGGGGACCATGCTCTTCAAGGCGCTCTTTCCCTACGAGATCCTCCCCACTTTCATAGGCGCCAAGACCCACCTGCCACCTGGCACACACCTGCGCATCAAGCTCATCGTGCGCCCGCCGGCGCTGAGCCACCTGCCGTGGGAGCTGACCTACGACGTGCTGGACCGGACCTTTATCGCCGCGCGCACCTCCCGCCCCATCGTGCGCTATGTCGAGCAAGGCACACCGCCCGCTTTGCTGACCTCGCGGCGCCCGCTGCGCGTGCTGTACTTGCAAGCCAATCCCCAAAGCACCACTCTGTTGGACGCGGCCGCCAGCGAGGGCGTGCTGCGCCAGGCGCTGGGCGACGCCGGGAAAGTGACGGCGCTGCACGCCACGACGCCGTCCGCCCTGCGCGACGTGCTGCGGGAAGGCACACACCACGTGCTGCATTACGACGGCCACGGCGCGTTCGAGGGCAGCGGCGGCCACCTCTACCTCCACGACGCCGGGGGCGGCACGCACAAACTCAGCGGCGAGATGCTGGCCACCTACCTGGACGGGTCATCGATCCGCCTGGTGGTGCTGTCGGCCTGCCAAACGGCCGCCGACGCGACGCAAAAGCGCTTTTCCGGCATCGCCCAGCAACTGATGCGCACCACGCGCCTGCCCGCCGTGGTAGCCATGCAGTACGAGATTCCCGACCCCTCGGCCATCGCCTTTACCCGCGAGTTCTACCAGGCGCTGGCCGACGACTATCCGATTGACGCGGCTGTGGTCGAAGGGCGCAAAGCCATCCTAGAGACGCTGGGAGACGACCCGTTCGCCCAGCCCGACTGGGCCACACCCGTCCTGTTTATGCGCGTCCAAGATGGCGACATCTTTCGACGGCAGAAGGAGCAAAGACAAATGAACGAGGAAAAACGAGACCGAGACACGCGCGTCGACACCGGCGGCGGCGCGTACATTGGTGGCGGTGTGAACGTCAGCGGCGGCGACTTTGTCGGGCGTGACAAGGTCGTCCATGGCGACAATATCAATATGTCCGGCGACTTTCGTGGGGCGAACGTCAACGTCAAATCGACATTGACCAACGTCACGCAAACCATCGGCGCGCTGCCCGGTGCAGACCCCGCAGCCAAAGCCAAACTGGAAACGCTGATCCGGCAGTTGAACGACGCCCTGCAACAGGTGCCGCCCGACAAGGGCGAGGACGCCGAGGCCGTGGCCGAACTGGCCCAACAACTGGTCGAGAAGGCCAACAAGGAAAAGCCCAACCGGACGATGGTCCAGGTCACAGGGGAAGGGCTCAAGCAAGCCGCCCAGAACCTGGCCGACGTCATGCCCACCGTCCTGACCATCGCCACCCAGATCGTAGGGACGATTGGTCAGATTGTGCGCTAATACCGGGGCCAGGCGCCGGGTGAGAACTACGGATCAAGGACAAACGCGGATCGGTCGCGACGCTTTCAGTGCAATCAGCGGTTCAGTGATTCAGTGGTTCCAAGACGCCAGGCGCGCCGGGTGAGAACCACGGATCAAGGACAAACGCGGATCGGTTCCCCCAGTTCCATGACGTTATGAAAAGTCCGGAGCGCCCTCACCTTTCACGTCCTTTGATCTTTCGTGTTTCCAAGCCCCCGCGCTACGCGCGGCCAGAGGGGAGTCTCCCTCTTTGCGCAGCATCCAGCTCCGCTGGAGGACTCCCCCGGAGAGCAGATTTCCCAGAGCACCAGCGTGCAGAGACACCAGATTACAAAGCGGGAGGGCTGGAGGACACCACCACACGCACACCAACGCTGCCGTTACGAGTGATGGAGTCGCCGTAGTAGCGGTCCGCGCAACGACCAATGAGGTTCGAGTTGAAGAACGCGCCGCCCCGAAACACGCGGTGGCCCTTCGCCTCCAAAGCCTCCCGCCCGTCGGAGGCATCGTAAGGGTATTTGAAATCTGGCTTGTTCCAATCTTTCCCCCACAAACTGGACGTCCACTCCCACACGTTGCCCGCCATACCGGCGCAACCGTAAGGACTCGCGCCGTTTGGGAAACAGCCTACCGCGCTGGTACTCTCTATACCTGTATCATAATAGTTAGCACGCGCCGGGTCCGCTTCATCGCCCCACGGATAACGGCGCCCATCGGTCCCACGCGCTGCTTTTTCCCACTCGGCTTCGGTGGGCAAGCGCACGACCAGTCGTTCCGCCGCCACCCCCTCCCACAGCGCCCGTCCTGCTATACTCATCGCACGGCCTTGCCCATTCACCGACTCGCTCACGCGCTGACTTGCCCATTCGCGCAACTGCTCCGTCAACCAACGACAATAGGCCAAGGCCTCGTACCACGAAATCCCTACCACAGGATGGTTGGGCAAGTTGAACGGCACACCAAAATCCTGCGGCGCGTCACTCTGCACCTGATACGACTGCCAATCATCTTCTTTGCGCCGCCACTGATAAACTCTAATCTCACCCGCCTGCCATAACCCGGCGGCCTTGGCCTCGCGCCAGTAGCGACGCTCTCGATAGCCGCCAGCCCGCACAAAGGCCTGAAACTGCGCGTTGGTCACCGGGTAGCGAGCAATATAATAATCTGGCAGCGTGACCTCGTGCTGAGGCGTCTCCCACGCGTAATCATAATTCTTGATCTCACCGAACGCCTCTTTGAGCGCCGGCACATCCTCTCGTCGCGTGCCCATCCAAAACGGCCCGGCCGGCACGTGCACAAAGCCCAACAACGGCTCATCCGGCAACCCCCACGCATCGGCCCGAAAGCGCGGGTCGCCCAACCGCGCCAATATTCGTCCGGCTTCGACGCGCAAGGAAGCCGCCACTTGTTCGTCGCCCAGGGTCTGCACCAGTGTCGTTACCACCTCTTCTTTGCAGGCCGTGGTCACACCGCCAGGCCAGGCATCGAGCACCGCTGCGCCGACCAAGGTCTCTGCCTGCCCTGGCTCGCCTGGCGCGCGCTCTAACAACACCGCCACCACGTCCCCAGCGACCTGCTCTTGCTGCTGCACGATGCCCAGATAGCCCACCGTTAACAGCACCACCTCGCGCCAGGCGGGGTCTCCCACGTGCGCCGCCAATAGGTCCACCACCGGCGCCAGGTCCCGTTGCCCCAGCCGCGCCACCCCCACCCCCGCCAGATACTCTTCGAAGGTCAGGTGGATAAAGCCATATTGTCCGGCTCCCCGCTCCAGCAACAGCCCGGCACACTCACGCACGTCGGCCAGAAAGCGGCGGCTGGCCCGTTCTGGGTCATCTACCTGCATCTGTTCATAGAGCGTCACCAACTTGCGTCGTAGCCTCTCGCGCTTGACCAGGCCCACGCCGGGATTGACCTGGTGCATCCACAAGGCCAACGGCGCCAGGATACGCACCGTCTCAATTACATCCAGGTCGCGCGCGGACGGCCGCCCCAAGCTGCGTGCCCGGTTCCAACTGCTGAGCAAAGTGCGCACGTACTGCTCGTACAGTTCTACCCGGCGCTCGGGCAGCGTGACGTCCTGGCGCTTCATCAACGCCAGAATGGTCAACAGCAGCGGGTTAGCCGCCAAACGCCGCACCCCTGGGTTGCGCTGAATCGCGTCCAGCAACTCTTCCCGTTCCCGCGCCGCTTCCTGGGCAGCCAGGGCAGTGTCACCGCGCGCCGCCCGCTCGATGGCTGCTGTCCAACGCTCGACGAACGCCTCGATCTCATCGGCCTCAAAATCCACCAACGTGCATTCCGCCAGCCCTTCGCCGGTTGGGCGGACCTCACGATAGCCGACGACCCGGCTGGTGAGGACAAACTTGTTCCCGGCCCGGCGGTGAAACGTGTAAAAGTCCATCACGCGCCGGACGACCGTCTGCCGCAGCCCCAGGTCCTGCACCTCGTCCAGCCCATCCAGCAGCACCAACACACCGCCCTGGCGCAGCGCCTCGCCCAACATCGCGTCCAGCGGCAAGTCGATCCCTCGATCGTGGAAATACTGGGCGATGAAATCATCCAACCGCACCTCGCTTTTTGCCAAGGCGTTGGCGTAGGCCGACAGCGGCACCAGCATAGGCAGATGGACGCTCAGCCCTAATCCCTCTCCCAGGCCCGTCGCCAGGCGCAGCGCCAGGTACTTGAGAAACGTGGTCTTGCCGGCGCCGGGGTCGCCCAGCACCACCAGCGCGTCATTGTGCTGCAGCAGGTCCAGCACCGGTTGCTGCGCGCTCAACCTTTCACCCAGGGCCAGGCCATCCTGGTCAGGCATCGTCCGCCCCGCCAGCTTTAGCATCCGACCCTCGCACTTGTTCTCCCGAGACCACGTCTCCCCCTCGGGCAGCTCGATACGCGCCTTGAGCGGGACGTACATCTCGTCCAACGGCAAGCGCAGCGGGACCCGTTCAGAAACGCCCATCCCCTTGAGGTCCAGGTAGCGGTAGCGGTCAACCACGTAGGTCAGATAGCGCTTAGTGGCCTGATGCAGGTCGGGCGTCGGCGCCTGCCGGCGAATGGCGCGCCAGAGACGGTCAGGGTCGGTGATCAGGAGATCACCGGCGACGTTGATCTTGTCGCCCGCCACCGCATCACGGCCCACAAAGGTGCCGGCCTGCACGTCTCGTTCGACATATGTGCCGCCACCCGTGTCGATACGATGCAAGGCCGTCTCCGGGTCCACGCCCAGACCGGTCAACGCAGCGCGATAGTTGGCCTCGGAGAGCAGACCCTGCTCGTACAGCGTCTTCAATAGCGCCAATTCTGCCTGGCGATTCTGATCTGCCATACTATCGTCCTTTCCGCAAGTTTATCGTCATCCTAGTGCCGCTCACCCCTGGTACCCCTTCGTGCCCTCTTTTTGTGTCTTTCATGTTTACCTTTCGCGCCCTTCGTGTTTCAGAGCGGGAGGGATGGAAGACACAACCACGCGCATACCAACAACGAAGTAACGGTCGCTGGAGTCGACGTCGTCTCGGGGCACGCAGCGAATGCTGTCTCGAAGGTTGTTGAACGCACCACCACGCAACACGCGGCGTCCCCGCGCCCCCAGGTCCTCCCGTCCGTCGGAAGCATTGTAGGGGTAAGCTTCGTATAAACTGGACGTCCACTCCCACACATTGCCCGCCATATCCAAGCAACCATAAGGGCTGGCACCATTTGGGAAGCAGCCCACTGCGCTGGTGCTGCCAATGCTTGTGTGATCATAGTTAGCACGCGCCGGGTTCGCATCGTTGCCCCAAGGATAACGACGACCATCCGTACCGCGTGCTGCCTTTTCCCACTCGGCCTCTGTGGGTAAACGCACCGCCTCATCCGGCCCGATGCGGCCTGCCTCCCGCCACACCTCAGTCAACCAGCAACAATAGGCCAACGCTTCATACCACGAGACACCCACGACGGGATGATTTTCCAGATTGAACGGCGTACCATAGTCCCTAGGCGCGTTCCATCCCTCTCGCTCCTTCCACTCTAACCCTTCTGCCGTCCAGTAACGCCGCTCCTCATAGCCGCCGGCCTCGACAAAAGATCGATACTGGTGATTGGTGACCGGATAGAGACTGATAGAATAGCCTGACAGCTCGACTGTGTGTTGCCTATCGCCTTCACCCATCAAGAACGGTCCGGCCGAAACCTCGCACCATACAAAATCGGGCCGGCCGGTCTCTGGATCCACTCCTAAGCCGGGACGCGGGTCGCCCAACCGCGCCAACGTGTCGCCGGCCTCGACACGCTCTCGCGGGGAAAGACGCCCCTCCGTCACCAGGTCCGCCAGCCGCGCGCGGACGCGCATCAGCAGGTCCCATCCCAGCGCACTGTCGCCCACGCGGTTGATCCCCGCCTCCAGCAGTGCGTCCCCCGCCAGCCAGGCCTTGCGCCAACCGGTCGCGTCCTGGGGCGCCGCCGCCGGACATAGCTCCCCCACCAAAGCCAGCAGCTTAGCGATGTCTTCCAGGCGATAGACCAACCGCCCCACGGCCAGCAGAATCACCTCGCGCCATACCGCGCCCGCCTCGGCCAACTTACAGGCCTGTTGAGCAAAGCCCGGTTGCGTTGCCAAATGCGCGCCCGCCAGGTACTCTTGGAAGGTGCGATGCGGAAAAGTAAACACCTCGGGCGCACGTTCCAACAGCAGCCCAGCCCGCAGCTTCATCGTTTCGATCACCTGCCCCGCCCAGTTCAAATCGCCGTCTTTGAGCGCGGCCAGCGCCTTGTGCAGCTTGAATTCGCCGATGTCCGCCAGCGCCTCGCCGTCCTCGGTCCCATCGTCCACCTGGGTATGTGCCTGGTACGCCAACTGGGCCAACACACGCTTGAGGTCCATCTCGCTGCGCCCGGCCTCCAACAAGAGTTGTTGGAGGCGCGGCGCCGCTCCCCCACCTCCTGCCTTGAGTTGCTCCCAGCGCCACAACAGGATGTCCACGGTGTCCTCATACAACAAGGCACGCGCGTCGGGCAGACGGCCCGTGTGGGTATGAACCAAGGCCATCACCGTCAGCAGCAGCGGGTTGGACGCCAGCCGCCACAGGTCCGGGCGGCGCACCGCTTCCCGCAGCTCCCGCGCCAGCCCACCAGCGTCCTGTGCCCGCACCACGCCGGTGCGCGCCAACTCGGCGTACCAGGCGTCGATAAAGCCATCGACCTTGTCGGCGTCGAACGGCGCCAGCTCAAAGGTCGGGAAACTGGACAAGCGCAGGTCAGGCGCGTCGGGATCGGCTGGCAGCTGATACGACAGCACCCGGCAGGTGATCAGCACGCGGTTGCGAGTTACGCGGTTGGGATCGTCATAACGGTCCACAAAGGTGCGCACCGCGTCACGCACAAAGACGCGCTGCGCCGGGGTCGGCACCTCGTCCAGCCCGTCCAGCAACAACAGCGCCCGGCCCTGTTCCAACGCCGTGCATAACGGCTTGGCGACGAAATCGAGCTTTTGCGCCTTCAGCCGCGCCTCAATAAAGTCCCACAGGTGGCACGGCTCGGCGCGCGTCGGCAGAGGGTCAGGCAGCCAGCGGGCAAAGTCGCGCAGGATGACGCGGATGGGCAAACGTTCCCGCTCCGTCTCGGGCCAACCGGGCAGGGAGGACTCTTCCGCCACACTCGCCCCTTCCCCGCCGCCCAGCGCGGACAAGGCCAGGCTGTAGGCCACATAATTGACAAAGGTGCTCTTGCCGCCGCCGGGATCGCCCAACAGGACCAGGCGCCGGTTGGCGACCACCGCCTCCAAGGCGCTCAACGGGCGCGTCTCCCGCTCACCGGACAAAGCGCCGCCCCGCTCGTGTCTCTCTCCCTCGGCATCCCCTTGCGCGGCGCC
>CAZSJU010000062.1:0-5276 GCA_964607235.1 uncultured Anaerolineae bacterium
TACACATCGTCCCGCATACCCACTGGGACCGGGAATGGTATCTGCCTTTTCAGACGTCGCGCGTGCGGCTGGTGCACTTGATGGACCTGCTATTGCAACTGTTGCTGCGCGACGCGACGTACCGCCACTTTATGCTGGACGGCCAGGCCATCTTGCTGGAGGATTATCTGGCGGTGCGACCCGAACGCGCCGACGATGTGCGCCGGTTCGTGCGCATGGGACGGCTGGACATTGGGCCGTGGTACGTGCTGCCCGACGAGTTCCTGGTCGCGCCCGAATCACTGCTGCGCAACCTCATGCTGGGCGACCGCGTCTGCCGCCGTTTCGGCGCGCCGATGCCGGTGGGCTATACGCCCGACCCTTTTGGCCACGTGGCGCAACTGCCCCAGATCTTGCGCGGCTTTGGCCTGGACAACGCCGTCTTTCGCCGTGGCCTGGGGCCAGAGCCGACCGAGCTGTGGTGGGCAGCGCCCGACGGCAGCCGCGTGCTGCTCGGCTATTTGCGCGATGGCTATGACAACCTGGCCCACTTTGCCACCGAGCCCGAGGCATTCACGCGGGCGCTGCGCGAGGCGCGCGACCGCCTGGCGCCCCACAGCGCCAGCGGGCACCTGCTACTGCTGGCGGGCACCGACCATCAGGAGCCACAGCCAGAACTGCCGGACCTGATCATCCGCGCCAGCGGCGGCGAGCTGGTCGACGACCAACTGCTGTACAGCACGCTGCCGGCCTACGTCGAGGCGCTGCGCGCGGGCGCGGCGGCCTGGCCCAGCGTGCACGGCGAGCTGCGCGACCCGCAGCGCCACCACCTGTTGCCGGGCGTGCTCTCGACCCGCATGTGGATCAAGCAGCGCAACGACGCCGTCGAGACGCTGCTGACCCGCTGGGCCGAGCCGTTGGCCGCCTGGGCCGAGGCGGTCGACGTCGACGATGACGCCGGCGGCGCGACGGCGCACGTGCACCTGACGGGCCACGAGCCGCTGACGCGCGTGCATCAGCCGGGAGCGCTGCTGTGGCAAGCCTGGCGGCTGTTGTTACAAAATCACCCCCACGACTCAATCTGCGGCTGCGGTGTGGACCAGGTGCACCGCGAGATGGCGCCGCGCTTTGACCAGGCCGAACAGATCGGCGCTGCCATCACCGCCCAGAGCATGGCGGCGCTGGCCGCGCGGGTCGACACGTCGGGGGGATCCAGGCCGGACGCGCAGCCCGTGGTGGTCTTTAACCCCGGCGCTGGGCCGCGCACCGACGTCGTGACCGCCCGGCTGCGCCTGCCCGACGCCCCCGACGCGCTAGAGGTGCGCGGTCCCGACGGGCAGGTCCTGCCCCACCAGGTGCTCACCCAAGCCGGTGACGCCGAACGTTTCTTCTTCCGCGTGGAAGCGACGCCCAAACAACTCCAGACCTACCTGGGCATGCTGCAGGGCGGGCGCGCCTTGAACTATGTGATCCACGGGGTCACGCTGCGCCGCGCCGGCGACGCGGTCCACGTGCTGCTCCACATGGGCCAGAGCGGCGAGCCGGACCACGCCGGCATCGCCACGGCGCGCGCCGAATTGGAAAGCCTGCTGTCCGGCGGGGAGGTGGCGCGCTTTGTCATCCGCACCGTCATCGCCCAACCACGCGACCTGATCTTCGTCGCGCCCAACCTGCCGCCGCACGGGTACGCGACCTTTTATGTGCGGTCCAAGGGAGAAGCGCCAGCCGCGTCCGTACCGGACCCGGCGCCCAAACCGAAAACGGCGGATCGCGTTCTAGAGATCGAGACCGACCATCTGCAGTTGACGGTCGACCCGGCCGACGGCACACTGACGCTGACCGACAAGGCCAACGGCACGGTTTACGCCGGGCTGAACCGCCTTGTCGACGGCGGTGACCGGGGCGACGAGTACAACTATTGCGCCCCGGACGGGGATCAAATCATTGCCACGCCCGCCGCGCCGCCCGAGGTGCACGTGCTTGAAAGCGGCCCGGCGCGCCAGACGCTAGAGGTGCACCAGGTCTATCAGGTGCCGCGCGCGTTGGGGGCGGAGCGTGGGGCGCGCGCGGAAGAGACGGTCGCGCTGCCCATCGTCAGCCGCATCTGCCTGTATCCGGACGTGCCGCGCGTGGACATTGAGACGACGGTGGACAACCCCGCGCGGGACCACCGGCTGCGGGTCCATTTTCCCGTGCCGGTGACGGTGGACCACGCCCACACCGGCGCCCACTATTACGTGGCGCGCCGACCGGTGCCGCCCGTCCCGCCGGACCTGGACACCCGCGACTGGGCCGAGCAACCGGCGCCCACCGTGCCCCAGCGCGGCTGGGCCGACGTGAGCGACGGCCAGGCCGGGCTGATGGTGGCCAATCGCGGGCTGCCCGAGGTCGAATTTATCCCGGACGAGGCGGGCACCACGGTCGCCCTGACGTTGCTGCGCTGCGTGGGCTGGCTATCGCGGGACGACCTGGCTTGCCGGCAAGGTCACGCCGGGCCGGCGCTGCCCACGCCCGAGGCGCAATGTCTTGGCCGGCATACCTTTCACTATGCCCTGATCCCCCACAGCGGTGACTGGCGCGCCGCGCATGCCCAGGCCGACGCGTTCCGCGCGCCGCCGCGCGCCGTCGCCGCCGGGGTCCATCCAGGATCCCTAGCACCCGCGGCCAGCATGGTGGCGGTCACGCCCGAGGCCTTTCAACTGACGGCGATCAAGCAACCCGAAGGCATGACGGGGCTGCTGGCGCGCGGCGTCAACCTGAGCGACGCGCCGCTCACAGTGCGCCTGCGCCCCTGGCGCCCGTTCGAGCGCGCCTCATTGCTGGCGCTAAACGAAAAGTGGCGCGAGCCGTTGCTGCCCGACGACGAGGGCGCCGTGACGGTCACGGCCGGACCGTGGGAGGTCCTTACCGTGTGCTGGCGGGACTAAAAAAGCTGCCACAGAGGCACCGAGAACACAGAGGGAAAATCTCGAATTTTTTCTCTGTGCTCTCTGTGTCCCCGTGGCAATAAAGCGAGAGCGAGGTGAAGGATGAATAACCAAGAGATTGCCGAAATTTTTTCTACCATCGCCGACATGTTGCAGATCAAGGGCGAGAACGTCCACCGCGTGTTGGCCTATCGCCGCGCGGCGGAAAACATTAACGCGTTGAGCCAGGACCTGCACGACCTGTGGCAGGCGGAGACGCTGACCGAGATCCCCGGCATCGGCAAGACCATCGCCGGCAAGATCGACGAGCTGCTGCGCACCGGACAACTCGAGTTTTTAGAGCGGCTCAAAGAGGAGGTGCCGCTGGGCGTGGTCGAGATGTTGAGCATCCCCGACGTCGGCCCCAAGACGGCGGCCCGCATGTGGCAAGAGCTGGGGTTGACCAGCGTCGAGGAGGTCGAGCGCGCAGCCCGCGCCGGCAAGATTCAGACCCTGTCGCGCATGGGCAAAAAGACCGAGGCCAACATCCTGGCCGGGATCGAGGCGCTGAAACGGCGCTCGGGACGCACGCCGCTGGGCCTGGCCTGGCCGCTGGCGGCCACGATGCTGGACGCGCTGGCGGGGTTGCCCGGCGTGCGTGCCACCTCGCCCTTCGGCAAGCTCAGGACTATGGTGGCCGGCAGCCTGCGCCGCATGCGGGACACCATCGGTGACGTTGACCTGCTGGTCGCCGCCGCGCCCGAGCACGCCGAGGGCATCATGGCCCATTTTCGCCAACTGCCCCAGGTGTACGAGGTGCTGGTCAGCGGTCCCACCAAGACCTCGATCCGCACCCACGACGGGCTACAGGTAGACCTGCGCGTGCTCGAACCGGCGCGTTGGGGCACGGCGCTGCAATACTTTACCGGCAGCCAGGCCCACAATGTGCGCATGCGCGAGCGCGCCCGCGCCCAGGGGCTGAGCCTGAGCGAGAACAGTTTCAAGCGCGAGGACGGGGGCGAGATCCTATGCGCCGAGGAGGCCGAAGTCTATGCCACGCTGGGCCTGCCGTGGATCCCGCCCGAGCTGCGCGAGGACCACGGCGAGTTTGACGGCGACCTGCCGGACTTGATCACCATGGCCGATATCCGCGGCGACCTGCAAATGCACTCGACCTGGTCCGACGGCGTCAACAGCGTGGCCGAGGTGGCCGAGGCGGCGTTGGCGCGCGGGCTGGAATACATCCTGATCACCGACCACAGCCACAGCCTGGGCATCGCCGGCGGGTTGACGGCCGAGGATCTGCGCCGCCAGCGGGCCGAGATCGACGCCGTGAACGAGCGGCTGGGCGGCAAATTGCGCGTGCTGGCCGGGGTCGAGATGGAGATCCGCGCCGACGGCACGCTGGACTATCCCGACGAGGTACTGGCTGAATTGGACCTGGTGCTGGCCTCGTTGCACACCGGGCTGCGCGCGGGCCGCGCAAAGACCACGGCGCGCATGTTGGCCGCCATCCGCAACCCACACGTGGACATTATCGCGCATCCCACCGGCCGGCTGCTGGGCGAGCGCGAGGGCGCCGACCTGGACATGGAGGCCATCTTTCGGGCGGCCGCCGAGAGCGGCACCGCGCTAGAGATCAACGCCGACACGCATCGCCTGGACCTGCGCGACATTCACGCGCGGCGGGCGGTCGAGCTGGGCGTCAAGCTGACGCTCGGCTCGGACGCGCACGTCGCCGAGGGCGTGGGCGCCCTGCAGTACGGCGTCGCCACCGCGCGGCGCGGCTGGGTCACGGCGGCGGACGTGGTCAACACCTGGCCGCTGGAAAAGGTACTGGCGTGGGCGGAGAGAAACACGGATTGAGGGTGTGATGGCACTAGAACAAATGGGCAAAGGTCAGTTTTACATTGCCAAGGCGGGGAATTGGCATTCCCCTTGAAGCAAAGCGACAAACAAGGCAAGATAGTGGCGGGAACCCGGTGTTTCCCTTGGCGCTCAGGACTATTGCACTATTGTCAGTGGCGTGCTTTGTGACTATAATCCAAGACACAGTGGATAGAAAAGCACGACATGGGGGGAAGGGATGATGGATAAGAAACGCTTATGCGGTCGCCCGTCACTGCGGGCGGCTTTTGCTCTGGCGCTGGCGTGCGCAATGTTGTTCTGGGTCATGACCTTGAGCGGCGGCACAGCCCGCACGGCCCTGGCCGCAGAGGTGACCACAAAAGTGGGGGCAGAGTTTGGCCCATTGTGCTTTTATCGCGCCGGACAGCTCGACTGTGTCACGCGCGCAGAGCGCGCGGCGCCGACGCCGCGGACGCTGCTGGCGGCGCTGGTCGACGGCCCCACGCCCCAGGAACGCGCCCAAGGGATCGAGAGCGCGCTGCC
>CAZSJU010000062.1:5376-14053 GCA_964607235.1 uncultured Anaerolineae bacterium
CCTGCGAGGCCATCGTCGAACAAATAGCCCACACGTTGCTGCCGCTGGGCGCCCTCAACGTCCACGTTCTAGCGGAAAACCCGGCTGCGCCGGGCAGCTACCGCCCGCTCTCGGCCTACCTGCCGCCGTTGACGGTGCCGTCCAAGACCCCTGCGACCTCAGCCACGCCGGCGCTGCCACGCAGCCAGCCGCCGGTCGATGTCGCGGGCCGGCCCCATAGTCCCGAGTTTGCCGAAGGGCAGGGCGCGCTGAGCGGCAAGACGGTCTATCTCAGCGCCGGGCACGGCTGGCAATGGAACGGCGTGGGCTGGCGCACCCAACGCCCGCCCTACCCCGACGCCAGCACCTGCTATGTCGGCCCCATCATTGAAGACCACAACAATGCCGAGGTGGTCAACCAGTACCTGGCGCGCTACCTGTGGAACGCCGGCGCCGACGTGTGGACCGCGCGCGAGCGCGACATGAACATCTTTGAACAGGTGATCGACGACGACGCGCCCGGCCTAAGCACTGCCGGCGCCTGGGAGACACTCACGACGAGCGGCCACGGCGGCCGCCACCTGGTCGCCGAGACCGCGCTGGCAGCCACGGCGGCCTTGACCTGGCACAGCGACCCATTGCCCGCCGACGGTCAGTATGCGCTTTACGTGTGGTACGTGCCCGGTTCCGACCGCGCCCCGGACGCCCGTTATGTCGTGCAGCACGCGGGCGGCAGCACCGCGCTGACCGTGGATCAACGCCACCACGGCCACACCTGGCGTTTTGTCGGACGCTTTCCCGTCCGGGCCGGTGAACGGATGAGCGTCAGCCTGAACAACCAGGCCGGGTGCCCTGGCCAGGTGGTGGTCGCCGACGCGGTGCGCGTGGGCGGCGGCCAGTTTGACGACGCGGACCTGGCATGCTATGGCGGTCCGGTCCAGACCGAGGCGCCTATGGGTCCGGGCGTGCCGTGGTGGGAGAGTGCGACTTATTATCACGTGCAGCGCATGGGGCTGGACCTGAATGATTTCGCCTATTTCAACGACGTGATCGCCCGCCCCCTATGGGCGCGCTGGGAACACCAGAACACCGGCGACGACGCCGTTTACGTCTCCTGGCACAGCAACGGCTACAACGGACACAACACCACCGCCTGGGGCACGGTCAGCTTTATCCACAATTTTCAACCGACGCCCGGCAGCGCTGCGCTGCGCGACGCCATCCACCGTGAACTGGTCAACGACGCCCGCGCCGGGTGGGACCCAACCTGGCGCGACATGGGCCAGGCCAGTAAGGACCTGGGCGAACTGCGTGAGCTGTGGGATGACGACCCGGCCAACGCGATCCCCGGCGCGCTGATCGAGGTGGCCTATCACGACCACGTTACCGACACCGACGCGCTCAAAGACCCGCGCTTTGCGCTGCTCAGCGCCCGCGCTGTCTATCAGGGCATCGTCAAGTACTTTGGGGCGGACCTGCCACTGTTACCCGAACCGCCCACCCACCTGACGGTCCGCAACAGCGGACCCGGCCGGTTGACGCTGCACTGGCAGCCCTCGCCCATCGACAGCGTCGGCTTGAGGGGCGATGCGGCCGAGGGTTATCGCGTATATACCAGTCACGACGGGTTGGGCTGGGACAACGGGCGATCCGTGGTCAGCACGACCCACATCCTGACCGGCTTGCAGGCGCACACGCTGGTTTTCGTGCGCGTCACGGCTTTCAACGCCGGGGGCGAATCATTCCCCACGCCGGTCCTGGGGGCGCGGGTGGCGTCACCGGGGGAAGGCCTGGCGCAAATCTTGGTGGTGGACGGCTTTGACCGTATCGACCGTCACGGTACCTTGATCGAGGATGACCCGATCGAGGGGCTCAACGCGCGCCTCTGGCCCGAGCAGATCAACAGCTCGGACTATGTGATCGAGCACGGCCACGCGATTTCTTTGCCCTTTGACAGCGCGGTCAACGAGGCGGTGCGGGACGCAGACTTGAACCTCTCGCTGTACCGCATCGTCGACTGGATCCTGGGCGAAGAGTCTTCGGTCGACCACACCTTTGACGCCGCCGAACAGGCAGCGCTGGCGACCTACCTCGATGAGGGCGCCGGGTTGTTTGTCAGTGGCGCCGAGGTCGGCTGGGACCTGGTCACGCTGGGCCACGGTCCTGACTTTTACCGCACTTACCTGGGCGCCGACATGGCCGGCGACGATGCCGGCACCTACGAGGCAATCCCCACAACGGCGGGCCTGTTTGATGGGTTGGGACTGCTAACCTTCCATGACAATTATGACGTCGACGCGCCCGATCAATTGTGCCCCGTGGGCAACAGCGTCGCCGCGCTGCATTACGTCGGCGGCGCGGGCGGCGGCGCGGGTGGCGTCGCGGCAGTGCAATATGACGCCGGCAACTGCCGCCGGGTGGTCTATATGGGCTTTCCCTTTGAGACCCTCAGTGCAAGCCAACGGGCGCCGGTGATGGACCGCGTGCTGCGCTACCTGGGGCAAGACGGTTGCCTGTCTACCGCGCCCCAGACCGCCATCACCACGCCGCTGAGCGGCGCGGCGTTCAACACTGTGCCCAAATTTGGGGGCAGCGCCGCCGGCTTTAATCCTGTCGCACAAGTAAAAGTGCAGGTCGGCGCGCCTGACGGGCGCTACTGGGACGGCCGGGCGTGGGTCACGTCAACCCGCTGGCTGACGGCGCTGGGGACCACACACTGGCACTACCCCTTTTCCTCGACGGTGCCGAGCGGCACGACGATGCTCATGCCCCTGGCGCAAGGACGCTATACGCTGGCGGCACAGGCCTGGGACACAGCCGCCCTATCCGACACAAACCCGGCACAGAGTCATTTCATCTATGACACCCACGCGCCGCCCGCTCCCAAGCTGGCCTGGCCAATGGACGATGCCTTTTTGGCCCAGGCGCCCGCTTCCCTGGCCTGGTGGGGCGCGCCGGACGACGACGGCGCGCCCGTGGTCTACCGGCTCGAATTGGCGGGGCAGCGCTACACGACAACCGGCGTCATTCAGCGCGTCAGCGGCACGCTCTCGCTGCCGTTGGTGGTCTATACACCGACGCCGCGCCTGGCACTAGCGCCCGGCACAAACCTGTGGCGCGTCCAGGCGCTGGACGGGGCGGGTAACCATTCACCCTGGAGCGCCGCCGGACGCTTTGTGGTGGAACGCTATCTGCTTTACCTCCCGCTGACCTACAAACACGGTGAGATCAAAGAACCGTCAACTAGTCTGATCGTCAACGGTGGCTTTGAGACGGATGCGGGGTGGGATATGAGCGCCACCGGCAGCCCTGCTACTTATGTCAGCGACCCGGTCCACAGCGGCGCGCGCGCCGGTCAGGCGCGGGTCCCGGCGGGCACGGCCGGTTATTCATCGCTGGCGCAGACGGTCGTGCTGCCGGCCCAGCAGCCGCTGATGCTCACTTTGTGGTTTTATCCCGTTTATCCGGACGACGACCAGGGAGACCTGCAGTACATCAGCCTGGAAGATCAATCCGGCGCGACCCACATCTTGTGGTTGGCGCGCCAGGACGACCGCGCATGGGCCACGCTAGAGCTGGACTTGACGCCCTATCGCGATCAAAGGGTAACCCTGCGCTTTGGGGTCAGGAACGACGGGGACGACGCGCCCGCGGCGCTAGTCATCGACGACGTATGGCTGGCGGTGTCTGGTCAGTAAGCGGCAAATCGTGTATACTGTGGTCTCATAGCAGGTGCTAAGCGTTGGATCACATCAGCGCAGACACGACAGCCCTTGGTTTGCCAGGTATGGCGGCGCGCTAACCGGCCTGGCGTCCTTGCGACACGGTTGGAACAGGAAGCAAATGGTCGACACGAGCCAAATTTTGCGCCGAGTTTTCGATGGGCTGCAGGGACCCGACCTGGAAGCGCTGTGTCAAGTCGTCATACGCCGCCGTGTCCCGGCAGGGACCGTACTATGTCGCGAAGGAGAGATCGAGCACAAATTTTACATCATTTGCACGGGCAGCGTCAGCATCTCGAAGCAATTCACGGACAACCAGGAGCACGTGCTGGCCATCAAGGGCGCCGGTGACTTTTTCGGCGAGATGGCGCTGGTGGAAAACAAGCCCCGTACTGCCACGGTGACCACGCTGGTCGATGCCGAGTTATTGATCATTACCGAAGAGATCTTTGACCAGGTGGTAGCGCGCAACCCGGTCGTGGCGTTGACCATCCTGCGGCAAGTGAGCGGCCGGCTGCGCCACGCCGACCACCTGACGATCCTGGAACTCGAGCGTAAAAACCGGCAATTGCGCCGCGCTTATCAAGACCTGCGTGCCGCCCACGAAGAGCTGGTCGAGAAAAAACGCCTGGAGCGCGAGCTAGAAATCGCTGCCGAAGTACAGCGCAACATCTTGCCCCACTGCTTTCCAACGGTGCCGGGGTTTTCCTTTGCGGCGCGCGCCCAGCCCGCCCGTCACGTGGGCGGCGACTTTTACGACGTGCGGTGGGTGGCCGAGGGCCAGTTGGGCGTGTTGATGGCCGACGTGTGCGGCAAGAGCGTGCACGCCGCGATTTTCATGGCGGTCACACGCGGGCTCTTTATGGCCGAGGCGCTACACAGCGTATCGCCCGGTCAGGTTATGTACCGGGTCCACGAACTGCTGTTAGGCACTTCTGGGGCCGAAGGGATGTTTGTCACCGCCTTTTACGCGATCATTGACATCGCAAGCGGGCGGATGCGCTATGCGCGCGCCGGCCACGACCGGCCTTTGCACTATCATCGTGGGCAGGTCAACATGTTGCCTGGTGAGGGACGCTTTATAGGGCTGTTTGAAAAGCCTATCATAGAAGAGTGCGAGTTACAATTGCAACCGGGAGACATGTTGGTGCTGTTTAGCGACGGCGTGACGGACGCCCTCAGCCCAGAACGCGAGCAGTTTGGTATCGAGCGGCTGAGCGACATTGTCCGCGAACGCGCTCCGGATGGCGCCCAAGCTGTTTGCGACGCCGTCTTTGACCGGGTGCGGATTTTTCAAGACACCGCTTCCCAGTTTGATGATATGACATTACAAATTATTGCCTACCAAGAAAAACATCGAGGGGGAGATAATTAAGGATGAGTCAAGAATTAGCGAACGAACAAAACGAGCAGTCAGAACTTGAACGCACACAGCCGAGCGCACCACCACCGCGTTCGCTCGACTGGCGCCCGTCAGAGTATCAAGCCCAGGAGCCAGAAGAGTCACCGCCTGTGCGCCGCGTGCCGCCGCCCAACCGTCGCCGCCGCCGGCCGCCCACCGAAGGCGCTCCGGCCTGGGTGGTCGGGTTGGGGGTCGGGGCGCTGCTGGCCGTCATCTTGCTGTTGGCCGCGGCCTTTGTGCTCTCTCGTCCACCGGCCGAGCCAGCGCCGACGGCAACCATAGTCGTGATGACGCCCACTGAGACCCTGGTCCCACGGGCCACGTTTACCCCCATACCGGTGGCCACAGCCACCCCGGAGGGGCAACCCGAAGCGACGACGGCCGGAGAAGCACCCGCCTCCCCGGGCGTCGCTCCTGATACGATCACCGTGGGGGGCTATGCACGTGTCGCCGCCCCGGCCGGCCTGAGTCTCCGCGAGACCGCCGACACTAACGGCGTGCGGATCGAGCTGTTGGAAACCGGCACTGTATTGAGCGTCATCGGCGGCCCGCAACAATCTGGCGGGTTTACCTGGTGGCAGTTACGCAAGCTGGATGATGGCACAGAGGGTTGGTCAGCCGCCGGCTCGGACGAAGACGTGTTTCTAGAACCCGCCCCTGCCCCTTGACGCCGGAAGGAAGAACAGAAATTTATGACCGCACCGCAATCCGCGCCGGCCTCCCGCGCTCAAGCTGAGGCCCGCATCGCACAGTTGCGCGACGCGATCACCTATCACGCCCATCGTTATTACGTGCTGGCCGACCCGGTCATCAGCGACGCTGAATACGATGCCTTGATGGACGAGCTGGCAGCGCTGGAACAAACTTATCCCACGCTGATCACCCCGGACTCGCCGACGCAAAGGGTGGCCCAAGCCCCCGTCGAAGGGTTGACCAAAGTCGATCACCCGGCCCCTATCCTGAGCCTGGCGGCCGCAAAAAGCGCCGAGGAGGTACGGGCCTGGTGGGAGCGCATCAGCAAACTGTTCCCACCAGACCTGGATCCAGAACAGGTCGACCTGGTGGTCGAGCCCAAGATCGACGGGCTGACCGTGGTCTTGACCTATGAAGACGGCGTCTTTACGCTGGGCGCTACCCGGGGAAACGGTGAGGTGGGCGACGACATCACTGTCAACCTGCGCACCGTCAACGCCCTGCCTCTGCGCATCCCGGTCGAAGGATCAGCGACCAGTACAGGCGCGCCGGACGCGCCAGCCTGGATCGTGGTGCGCGGCGAAGCGTTCATCCCTCTGGACGAATTTAAAGCCTTTCAAGAGCGCGAAGCAGCCCAGGGGCGCACCTATGCCAACCCACGCAATACGGCGGCCGGGGCGCTGCGCCAGCTCGACCCCCGGGTGACCGCCACGCGGCCCATCTCACTGCTGTGCTATGACATCGTGGCGCCGCCCCAAGCACTCCCGGACACCCAATGGCAGGCCCTGGCCCAACTCGAGACGCTGGGTTTTCCCGTGGCTCGGCAAGTAAACCGCCACTTTCAGTCGCTAGATGCGGCCATCGCCTACTGTGAAACGTGGATGGAGCGTCGCAACGCATTGACCTACGAAGCGGATGGGCTGGTGATCAAGATCAACGACCGGGCGCTGCGGGACAGCTTGGGCATCGTCGGCAAAGACCCGCGCGGCGCGCTGGCTTTTAAATTCCCGGCCCAGATAAAGACCACCCAACTATTAGATGTCATCGTCAGCGTGGGGCGCACCGGCGTGCTCACGCCCAACGCGGTGCTGGAACCGGTGGAGATTGGCGGCGTGACAGTCAAGCGCGCCAGCCTACACAACTGGGATGAGATCGAACGGCTCGACGTGCGTGCCGGCGACCGCGTCTTTATCGAGCGGCGCGGCGATGTCATCCCCAAGGTGAGCCGCGTGATCCGGGACGCGCGCGACGGCAGCGAACGGCCCGTCCCCCGGCCAGAGGTTTGCCCCAGTTGCGGCGAGCCGGTGGTACAGCCCGAAGGTGAAGTGAACTACTATTGCGTCAACGCCGCCTGTCCCGACCAACTGGTGCGCCGGGTCGAGTATTTCATCTCGCGCGGCGCGATGGACATCGAAGGCCTGGGGGCCAAGGGCGCCGAACAGTTGGTCAGCGCGGGATTGGTGTCCGACGTGGCCGACCTCTACTATTTGACGTTAAATCGGGACGCGATACTGGCCCTGGAAGGGTGGGCAGAAAAGAGCACGGATGCCCTGTTCGAGGCGCTAGAGGCCAGCAAGCAGCGGCCGCTGGACCGCCTGCTGACGGCGTTGGGCATCCGGGGCGTGGGCACGAGCGTGGCCCAACTACTGGTCGCGCACTATTCCACCCTCGACGCGCTGGCCACGGCCTCGGTTGAGGAATTGGAAGCGATCGAGGGCATGGGGCCGATCACGGCGCAACGCGTCGTGGAATGGTTCCAACGTCCGCGCCACCGCCAAATCGTGGAAAAGTTGCGCCAGGCCGGCGTCAAGCTAAAAGCCGCGCCGGAAGCGTTGCCGGGCACATCAAGCGCCACCCACCTGGAGGGACTGACCTTTGTGATCACCGGGACGCTGCCGGCGCTGAGCCGCCAAGAGGCCAAGGCGCTGATCCAGGCACACGGCGGCCGGGTGACCGGCAGCGTCAGCGGCAAGACAGATTATTTGCTGGTAGGCGAGTCGCCCGGTTCCAAGCTGCGCAAGGCGCAGGATTTGGACGTGCCGGTCATAGATGAGGCCAAGTTACGAGCGTTGATATCAGGCGCCCGGCACTTGTAGGACCATCGCAAGTGCCGGGCACCGACTTTTTCGTTTTATCTCCCGCCGCTCATCCTCTGGCTGGGAATGCCCCGAGTTCTACCAACAACGTCTGGGGCTGACCCGCGCGCACGATCTCCATCTCGACTTGCTCACCGACACCAAAGTTCAGCATCACGTTCAACAACGACGTGTCCGCGTTCAGCTTTTGGCCACCGATGCTGACAATGACGTCTTGGGCTTGCAGTCCCGCTTCCCCGACCGGGCTACCCGCGACGACCTCTTTGACCATCACGCCCTGCCCCACGTCCAGGCCCAGATCGGCCGCCTGATTAGGGTCGACCGCCTGAAAAGTGATGCCCAAATAGACCCGGTTCACCTCACCGTTGGCGATCAATTGCTCGGCCACCGCGCGTACCGTGTTGCTGGGCACGGCAAAGCCCAAGCCTTCGGCTTCACTGGCCCCGCCGCGCACCACCAACGTGTTGAGTCCCACGACCTGCCCGGCGCTGTTGATCAGCGGACCGCCCGAGTTGCCGCTGTTGATGGGCGCGTCCGTCTGGATCAAGCCCGTCAGGGTGCCCACCTGGCGGTTCAGCGCGCTGACGATGCCCGTGGTCACCGTGTTCTGAAAACGTCCCAGCGCGCTACCGATGGCGATCACGCGCGCCCCCGGCTGCAAGGCGTCCGAATTGCCCAACTCGGCCACCGCCGGCACGGCCTCCTCTACCTGGATCACGGCCTCCTCTACCTGGATCAAGCCCGTCAGGGTGCCCACCTGGCGGTTCAGCGCGCTGACGATGCCC
>CAZSJU010000063.1:0-9170 GCA_964607235.1 uncultured Anaerolineae bacterium
CATATCAGGAATCCAAAGAGATGAACGCGAAAAGAACTCCCAATCCGGAACGACAAGCCCCGGCCCGACGCTATGCGCGCCTGCGCCGGCGCCTCATCCCCGTCAGCCTGGGGCTCGGGCTATGCTGGGCCTTGGGCTTGCTGCTCAGCGGCCTATCCGTCGACTTGCGCACGGCCCTGACCGACCTGACGGGCAACCGTGTCTTGCTCATCACCTTGTACAGCCTTATTATCGGCATGGGCTATGCTCTACTTGACTTCCCGTTGCGCTATTACAGCGGCTTTGTTTTACCCCACCGCTTTGACCTCTCCACCCAAAGCCTGGGGGATTGGATAGTAGATCAAATCAAGGGCGCGCTGGTCAGCGGAGTGCTGGGCTTGCTCATGCTCCAGGTGCTCTACCTGGCCCTCAGTACCTGGCCTGTGCACTGGTGGCTGCCCGTCGGGGTCGTCTACTTGCTATTTGCGGTGGTGTTGTCAGCATTGGCGCCGGTCTTGATCGCGCCCCTGTTTTTCAAGTTCACCCCCCTCGGTGAGGAACGCCAAGATCTGGTAGAGCGCCTGACCACCCTGGCAGAACGCGCCGGCACCCACGTGCGCGGCGTCTATCGCATCGACATGAGCCGGCGCACCAAAGCCGCCAACGCCGCCCTGATGGGCCTGGGCAACAGCCGGCGCATCGTCCTGGGTGATACGCTACTGGATGAATTTTCCCCTGACGAGATCGAAACCATCCTGGCCCACGAACTGGGCCACCAAGTACATCACGACATCCCCTTGGCCATCTTGATCCAGCCGCTGATCATGCTCCCGGGGTTGTGGCTGGCCTCTCTAGCACTCAAGTGGGGTGTAGATAGGTTTGGGCTACAAGGGGTCAACGACGTGGCCGGGTTGCCCTGGCTGGCGTTGGTGTTGGGAGGTTTTGGCCTGGTGACGACCCCGCTGGCCAACGCCTGGTCTCGCTGGCGGGAACGTCTGGCCGACCGCTACGCCGTGCGGGCCACCAACAAGCCCCAAGCTTTTGCTTCCGCGCTGGTCCGCCTGGCCGACCAAAACTTGAGCGAAGCCGAACCGCCCTATTGGGTCGAGTGGCTCCTGTACAGTCATCCACCCTTGGGCAAACGGATCGCCGCCGTCCGGACGGCAACTCACGAAAGCACTTGAACTTTCGCTGCTTCCGAGTATAATGATTTCCGTCACCATTGAATAGGATAGGACGGGGCGCCGGCAAGACAGACGGCTGTTAAGGCCCGGTCTGGGCGCCTCTGGACAAGATAAACCGTCAGATCTCTATTTTCTATTTTCTATTCTATACTGAGGTCTGGCAAGCGAATGCGGAGTAGATATTTGTACCCATCTTTTGGACGACGACAGCGTCCACAGCGTGGCCTGGCGGCCTTTGGCGTCACACTAGCTCTCGTTGTGGGCTTTTTTTTGGTCAGCGAATCTGGATTTACCCTTTCAAATTCAGAATCGGTGACATTGCCGACCCTGACAGCGACCAGAATAATGGTTGTCGGGGTGTCCATCCAAACCAACACACCATCACCCACGCCGACACCAACCCACACACCAACCCACACGCCCACACAGACACCCACACAGACGCCAACGCCCACACAGACGCCGACGCCGACCCATACACCGACGCCCACCAACACGCCAACCCACACACCGACGCCGACCAATACCCCTACCCCTACCAACACACCGACCCCAACGCCCATTCCGCCCAGCTATAACTTTCCCGAACCGGAAGCGTTGGCAGACACGATCATGTCGGAAGCGGATTCACACTATTTCATCGACCGCCCGTTAGGGTTGGGTGGGTCTAACTGGCCTGCGGCCAACTATCCCTATGGTTCTACCAAGGACGGCCAGCTAGCCGTACACCACGGGGTGGACTTTGCCGCTGTCTATGGCACGCCGCTATTCGCCGTGGCGGCGGGAGAAATCGTGGTGGCCGGTGGGGATCAAGAGATCCTCTATGGGTTGAGAGAAAACTTTTACGGCATACTCGTCGTGATCCAACTGGATCAGACCCATAATGGACAACCCGTGTATGCGCTGTATGGCCACCTTTCACAAACGCTGGTTGAGGTGGGCGAACACGTAGAACCAGGACAATTGATCGGCGAGACCGGCTCGTCCGGCGCGTCCCAAGGCCCCCATCTGCACCTAGAAGTGCGCCTGGGGGAAAACGATTACGCGCATACCCGCAACCCCCAACTGTGGATGAAACCGTTCGAGGGGCGCGGGACCGTCGCCGTGCGCGTGGTCAACCAGGATGGGCAGTTGATTCGAGACTTTCCGGTGATGCTCAGCCGCGCCGCGTCACCCCGTTCCACCTATCGCAGCACTTGGACCTATACTGACGATCACGTCAACGGTGACGACGTGTTTGGCGAAAATGCCGTATTTGGTGATATGCCGCCCGGGCCGTATTGGGTGCGGGGGGTCGTTGACGGTCACGAATTTGCCGAGGCCGCCCTGGTCATGCCCGGTCGCACCACAGCCATCATACTTGAACTACCGGTGCCATAGTGAGTTTCTGGAAAAAACTTTTTCTCATCACTCTATTTCCGCTCCTGGTCGGCTGTATCCGCCGCGCTGAGGCTGACACCGCGCTGGTCACCCTGGCCGTCTTGCCAACCGCCGCGCCCACAGCTACGCCCAAGACGCCATCTCCTACGCCGGCGCCCTCATCCACCCCCACGCCCTTGCCGACGCTGCAAGGCCCCCATATTGGGCTGTTGACCACCCCTAAAGCGGATAAATTTTCGCCCACCGAACTGGCGCTGCGAGAACATTATTGGTTCGACTGGCCTGTTCCGGGGCGCATCCTATCGACCTATCCCTATGGCGGACGCTGGCCTGGTGGCACGTGGGTCCATCGTGGGGTAGACCTCAATGGCGAAATTGGCGACCCGGTCCAAGTCGTCGCGCCGGGCGTGATCATCGAAGCCGGGGACAACCTGGTCGAGATCAATGGCCGCATGAGCGACGCTTATGGCATCCACGTCTTTATGCGCCTCGACCAAACCTTTGACGGCTGGCCTATCTATATCTTGTATGCCCACTTTTCCCAGGCGCTGGTCGAAAAAGGGGACCATGTAGAAGCAGGAGGAATCATCGGGCTGCTCGGCGTCACCGGTTTCACCACCGGACCGCACGTCCACCTGGAGGTGCGCATCGGTGAGAACGACCCCTTGCACACCCGTAACGGAGCATTGTGGCTCAAGCCTCGCAATGGCACCGGCACGGTGGCCGGGCGACTGATAGACCCTGAAGGAAACTATGTACACGAGCGGACCATCAGCCTGTATGATGGGGAAAAAATCATCCGGCGGACACTCACCTATGCCAGTTCAGTCGTCAATCCCGACGAAGGCTGGGGCGAGAACTTTGTGTTCTGGGAAGTGCCGCCCGGTCGCTATACCGTGCGCGCCAACCTGGGCACCGAGACGCACGTAGGGAACGCCGAAATCGTCGCGGGGCGGACGACCCTGGTCACCTTTATGACGTTGGGCCTGCCGGCCACCCTCACGCCCAGCCCGACGCCCATTGACGGGACAGCGACGCCTTGACCGCCACCCCTTACGGTCCCAGCCATTTATGCTCCAATTGAACCAACGTGCCATCTCGGCGCATATCGTCCAACGCGTCGTTCACAGCCCCCAACAGTCCACGGTTCTCTTTCAGGGTCACCACCGCGTACCGTTCATCCGTCACCGGCTCAGCACTGAGGCGCAAGTCGCCCTCGGGACCGGCCTTGAGCGCCATCAGTGCCGACGCCCGATCCATGAGCGCCGCATCGGCCTGCCCTGTGGCGACGGCATCCAGCGCAGCCTGCACCGATTCGGTGTGGTATAGCGTCAGTCCCTCCAACCGGCGTGCCCAACGCCGGGCCAACGTATCACCCGCAGCACCCAACTCTACCGCGAGCACCCGCCCACCCAAGTCATGCACCTCGTCAACGCCCGCTCCCTTGACGACGAGCACCTGCCCGGCCTCGAAATAAGGGACAGAATAAGCAAAGTCAGCGCTCCGGTTCATGTCCACTACCACGGCCGAAATGACCACGTCCACCCGCCCCGCCGTGAGCGCGTCGTACAGCCCATCAAAACTCAGATTAGGGTAAAACTGCACTTGCAAACCCAGCCGCTCACCGAGCATGCGCGCCAACTCGACGTCAAAGCCAGACAGTTGCCCGGCCCCGTCCACATACTCGAACGGCACCCAATTGGCCTCCATGCCCACCCGTAGCACGCCCTGCACTTGAATCCGTTGCCAGTTCAAATCAGGTTCCCCGGCACACCCGCCGAGCGTCAAGACCAGAGTCAAGCAACCGAGCACAGCGATGCACCGCGCCACGGCGAGACCGCCCCTTCTCCCTACAAGGATGTGATACAATCTATTGGCCTCCCGTGTAGGCTTGCACTTCCAGGTAAATTGGCTTGGGGTCAAACTCGACCGTCACAAAGGTGTAATTATCCCGATAGTTGTGGCGGGCGGCTGGCAGGCGAAAGGTCCACATGGCGACCAGTGGACACCAGGGCCAATGTTCCTTGGCCCACTCGTAAGCGCCAATGGTATAATGGATACGTTGTGCCGGACTGACCGCCATCGTCCAACGCGGATGGTCGTTCCAACCGGCTTCTGTGACATAGATGGGCTTTTCCGCATCCCCGTGCGTGACCATGATCTGGCGCAAAAGTTCGACGCGCCGAAAGTTCAAAACGTCCGGCGCCGGGTCCGCTTCAGGGGGCGATTGCAGCCCATAAGCGTGCGCGGCCAAAGCGTCAAAAAAGGGACTGGCCCCGGCCCGATACATCTCTTGCAGGTACAACAAGTCATTCAACCCGGCCAGGCTGCCCGGCGACTCTAGCGTGGGCGCCAAAGCTCCGGCCAAAATCACCAGGTCAGGGTTGGCCGCCTTGGCCAGGGGATAAACGGCTCGCAACAGCGCCACATAGGCCGCGGGGTCGACGGGCCGATAGCCCCATTCAAAGCTCAAGTTGGGCTCGTTCCAAATGATCACGTGGTCCACACGCCCCCGGTAACGGGCCGCGAACGTCGCCACAAAGCGCGCAAACGCATCATAAGCGCTGGGGTCCAAATAGGTCAGCGTGGTCTCTATTTCCGCCGTCTCGGGCTGTGCCCATTCGGGCGTCCAGCCCAGGCGCGCCACGACGGTCACCCCCTGGTTACGGGCGTGGGCGATCACCTGATCGGTATGCCCCCAGGCATACTGTCCCCGAGCAGGCTCGATGTAAGGCCAGGGAAAATATTCCACCGTCCACGGCGCCCCCATCTGACCCACCATGCGCAAGGTGCGCTGAATCTTCCACGCTTCTACTTCATCGGTCAACCGCGTGTGCACGCCGACCAACGCATTGCGCGTCACGACGGTCTGCGGAGGGTCCAATACAACCAATGGACGCGGCGCTGACAAACGGCCAAAGACAAAAGCCAACGCCAGGATCAATAACCAGCGCCCCAATATATGCGATTCGACCCGATCGTGACGTCGCCAAGCGTTCATAGAGGCACATTATAACCGCGCCAGGGAGGTTGGACAAGAAAAACGCGGGCCGTTATGCAGCCCAATTTAATAATTTTTTTATGTTTAGCGGCTAAATTTATACTATAATCTAACAAACTATTCATAGAGGGAGATTGCGTGAGCAAACTATTGTCCAAGAATACATCGCTGCTACAAAAAGGCATCGCCGCCGCCCGGTCCGGTCGCTGTGAAGAAGCGCAAGGACTTCTCCAACAAGTCATTCAAGCCAATCCCAAAGATGAGATGGCCTGGTTATGGCTGAGTGGCTTGATGGAAACGAACGGCCAAAAGTGCACCTGCCTGGAACGCGTGTTGCAAATCAACCCCCAGAACGTCTATGCCCGAGCGGGCTTGAAACGACTAAAAAGCACGCTTCCCCCCACGACGGAAAGCACAGCGGACATACTGAACGCGCGGCTGGCGTCGCTCGCCGGTGATGCAACTCCCACGACGGCACCATCCAATGGCACATCCCATGCCCAACCGTCCAAAGCCACGTCAGGGGCTGAAACTCCCAGCGCAGCCCCCAGCATCGGCCCGGACGAAACCTTGTGCCCGGCCTGCGATCAACCTATTTCAATGACCGCCACAGCGTGTCCCCACTGCTATATGCAGTTCAGACCTTTGGAAGAATTGCTGAAACCCAAAGCAACGCCTCCCCAGCCACCACAACCCGCCCAGCCGCGCCATCGGGGTATCCTGGGCGCCCTGTCCAGCTTGATCGGTTAATACACTCCTGCCATCAAGGACCTGGCCGAGGCTCACATTCACCTGGATGCCTTGCTCCTCCAAGAGAGACGTGGTGTAGCCGCTAAACCTCGTCTGTGTTATAATGCGTGCGGTAAAGAAAAGACCTGTAAACATGTAAGGAACTCACAGCCACACAAGCTATGTTAGGAAATGGCGTCATTCGAGGAACGGTCTATGACCTGCGGGCCGAAACTTTTGATTATTTCTTGCCCGACCGCTCGTGGGAAATTGCGGGCTGGGCGCGCTTGGCCCGTCGCTACGGCAAACACGTTGTCGAGTGGATGTGCAACACGGGCGAACTGTCCTGCGGCCTGGCACGACGCAGCTTTCAAGTTATCGGTGTCGATCTGGTGCCAGAGATGTTACTGGTCGCCGAGAGACGCGCGTCCGCGCTCCCTCCCAAACAGCGCCCACACTGGGTCCAAGATGACATCCGTGACGCCGCGTTAGCCCGGCGCGACAAAGACGTGGCCATCATCGCGGGCGACATTTTTGGTCAACTGCTGACACGCAGCGACCAACTCGATGCTTTGAGCACCATATGGCGCCACCTGCGCCCCGGCGGGGTGCTGGCATTGACGGCGCGCCGAGCGCACCGCGAGTCCATCCCCAAGACCGGCATTTATGGCCCCTCTCGCCCCACTCCGGCCGAGCTCACTCTACGCAAGGTCGTGAGACAACGTTACGATGCCGAGACCCAGCTACTCACGACACACGAGCGGGTTGAGATTAGGCGAAAAGATCATCAACGCCATTTCGAATATACCTACTCCTTACGACTGTTTCATCCCGACGAAATAGTCCGGCTCTTGACTCAAGCTGGATTTGTCGGCATTGGCATGTTTGGCGACTATGATTTGAAACCCTGGCGCCAAGGCGCACGCGAGTGGATCATCTGCGCCGAACGCCCTTTAGCCTGAACACCGGCCGATCAGCGCGCCTGAACAAGCGCGCTGATCTGAGCCACCACATGATGAAAGCGAGGAACCTATGCGTGAAGTCACCATTGCAACCGTACAAATGAAGCCTGAACTGGGAAGAATGGAAGACAACCTGGTCAACATGTCCAACTGGATCAAACAAGTTGCCACGGCACAAAAAGTAGACCTGATCGTCTTTCCAGAACTCATCACCACCGGCTATGAATGTGGCGTCAGCTTTACCGACTTTGCCCAGCGCGTGCCCGGCCCGACGATCAACCTCATCGCCCAGCGCGCTAGCGAGTATGGCGTTCACATTGCCTTTGGTCTCGTCACCAAGGAAAAAGTTGAGAGCATCTTGTACAACACGATGGTATTGGTCGGCCCCGACGGCGACCTGATTGACGAATACCACAAAATTCACCTGCGCGGTGAGGAACGGATGATTTTTCGGCCTGGCTACCGCTACCGGGTGGTCGAACTCGAATTTGGACAGGTGGGCCTGATGCTAGGCTGGGATCTGGCCTTCCCCGAAGTCGCCCGTTCGCTGGCACTCGGCGGCGCGGAACTGCTCGTCTTGTCGGCCAACTGGGAAAAGCCCCACAGCGACGAGTGGCGCACCTACCTGCGCGCGCGCGCCTACGAAAACACCGTCTTTGTGGCCGCCGCCAACCGGGTCGGTGTAGAACCCACCTATAGCTTTTCCGGAGACTCGGCCATCGTTGGGCCACGGGGGCAAGTCTATGCCTCGCTGGCGGACGAGACCGATGCCGAGACAGGCGAACCCATCGAGGGATACGCTGTCGCACGCATCGACCTGGACGAGGTGCGAAACTATCGCGAAGAGTTTCAAATCTTCCAATGCCGTGAACCCGCGACCTACCGCGCCGTGGTGAAAAAGTACTGAGGTATAAAAATGATCGATTTGCGCAGCGACACCGTCACCCAACCCACGCCGGCTATGCGCGAAGCGATGTACCGGGCCGAGGTGGGGGACGACGTGATGGGCGAAGACCCCACGATTAATCGCCTGGAAAAAATGGCGGCCGAGCGGACGGGCAAGCCGGCCGCGCTGTTCATCCCCAGCGGGACCATGGGCAACCTGGTGGCACTCCTGGCCCATTGCCAGCGCGGTGAAGAGGTGATCCTGGGTGAGATTGCCCATTCCTACCTATACGAAGCAGGGGGGATGGCCGCGCTGGGCGGGATTCATCCGCGACCGCTGCCCAACCAGCCTGACGGCACCATCCGCCTCGACCACATCCAGGCCGCGGTGAGGCCCGACGACCCCCATCACCCCCATAGCCGGCTCATCGCCCTGGAAAACTCGCACAATCACTGCGGTGGGGCCGCCATCCCCCCGGACTATTTCGCCGCGGTACGCGAGATCGCCAACCAGCACGGGCTCAAGGTACACCTGGATGGCGCTCGGGTCTTTAACGCCAGCGTGGCCCTGGGCATAGACGTGCGCGAGTTGACCCAATACGTCGACTCGGTGACCTTTTGCCTGTCCAAGGGGCTGAGCGCCCCCGTGGGTTCCCTGTTGTGCGGTGACAAGGATTTCATCCACCGCGCCCGCCGCGCCCGCAAGATGCTGGGCGGCGGCATGCGCCAGGCGGGCATCTTGGCCGCCGCCGGCATCGTCGCTATGGAGCAAATGATAGACCGGCTAGCCGAGGATCACGTCCGCGCCCGGCGTCTGGCCCAAGGCATCCATGCCATGTCCGAATTTACGCTAGACATGGCACGGGTACAGACCAATATCCTCTTTTTCGACCTGGTCGACGAGCAGCCAACCCCACAACAAGTGGTAGACCACTTGCAGGAATGTGGCGTGCTGCTGAGCTACTACCCGGGTGAGGGATTTCGGGCCGTCACCCACTGTTGGATCGATGATCAAGGCATCGAGACCGCGCTGGCGGCTCTGAAAGAAGC
>CAZSJU010000063.1:9270-14027 GCA_964607235.1 uncultured Anaerolineae bacterium
GCCAGCGGCAGATAAACGTAACAGTCCGTCGGCATCACGCCCACCGGATTGGAGCGTACAAGCACGCCCCCCGCGCTGTCCCATCCCTGCACCACGATCGTGTACCAAGCATAATTGTCCAGATGCGTCAATGTATACCGGTGTGTCGTCGATTGTCGAATCGGCACCACCGTAATCGGGTGCGACGGATACACCGCGCTGCCGCCAGGTGGACGGACCGTAAAGCTGATGGCGAAACTGGTCAAGGCCGGGTCTCGAGTCGCGCCCCACCACGCCAGGTGAACCTGAGCATCGCCGGGCCAGGCCGACAGGACCAAATAGGAAGCGCGCTCAAAAGCGCCCAGGTCAGGCGCGCGCCCCAGCGGGCGGCGCCGGCCCTCAAGGTCAGTCAGCACGCCGGCTTTCTGCCCGGCGTCGATGGCCGGTGAGCCATCCCCCAGATAATAGTCACCGGACAGCGCATCCTGGAACAACGGGTCAGTGTCCAAATTCCCTGTCCCCGCCCAGCCCCCCTCAATGTCCGAGTTGGTGACCGACACCGTCGACAACGCATCCAGGTCGATAGCTTGCGCGTTGCCCCACACAATGCCGTTCAAGACCACAGCGTCCCCCCCACCATAACCCAGGTGGTCGTGAGCCTGGTAAAGCGCCAGCCCAACCCCATTGTCCGCCAGCGTATTGTGTGTCAAGCGGGCCACAGCGCTATCCTTGACCGCGACCCCGATCGCACTGGCATAGACCAGGTTATTGACCAGCGTCGCGGACGCAGGTTGCGCCCCCGGTGGCAGGTTGCCGGCCGAACCGATAGAGATACCCTTGTCAGCACAATGATGCAAGCGGTTACGTTCAATGAGCACCCAGGAATCATTGACGTCGAGGCAATCGTCTGAGACATGGTGGATGTGGTTGTCCAGCACCAAGGCCGGCGTCTCTGACATTTTGCTGATTTCGATGCCCTCGTAATAATAATCGCCCCAACGCGCGTTATAAATGTGGTTGCCCTGGATCACGACCACGCCGCCGGTGGGATGCACAGCATCCCCCCCGATGTCATGGATCTCGTTGCGCAACACATACAGCGTCGACCCCATGTCGGCGACGACGCCTGCGCCATCCTTGCCTCCCGTGTAGCGCAAGACACTGTCCGCCAGGGTCAGCGTCGAGCCATAGGCGGTGACGCCGTGGCTGCGGGGGATATCACCCTCCACCTTGGACGTGTATTCGATGACAGCGTAGGCAATGCAGTTGTCGGCCGCGGAATAGAGTACAGTGATCGCGCCCCAATAGGTCCCTGCATCCCGCCGCGTAAAAAGGATCGTCTGTGTGGGCGTCCCTTCGGCCAGCAGTCGTCCATAAACGATGAGCGAGGCGTTTGGCGCAAAGTACAGCTCGGCGCCCGGCTCGACGGTCAGGGTGACACCCACGGGCACAACCCAGTCACTGTCGACCCTATGCGGATTATCCGCCGGATAGAGCGTGACGTCATCCGGCAAAGCCCCGCCCCACGCCTTCCCCACAGATCCCGGCGCTGGGGCTTCCCCAACAATCTGAGGCCAAGCAGCGACATAGCGCACCGCGCCCAGCAACAGGCCAGCGACCACCCAAGGGAACACTAGAATCAACCCTCGCCTCTTTATGCCCACCCCCAGCAAGCGCGCGCTAACCACCCATCACTCCATCACTCCATCACTCAACGACATCATTCCATTGATAGCGATAGACGCTGACGTGGGCAAAAACGCATTCCTCGGGCAGAGCCGGCGCATGTTCATCGAGCCAGCGCTTGACCAGCCCGCGTGGGTCCCACATCTCGGCTTCTGATAACACCAACCATACCGTCCTGTGGCCGCTGACCTGGGTCTGCATGTAAAAATCCAGGTCAGCCTCTGCCATGCCCTCTCCTGGCGCCGGCGCCCCCCACCCTGCATAGTCCGCATCATAGTAGAAATCAAAGTTGTGCTGCATATAAGCGAGATGAAAGATGAGCAAATCCTCGGGATGATAATCTGCCTTCACACAAGCCGCCGCCGCACGGAAATCTGGCTTGATGGGTTGCGTGGCCTGATGCAACAAGGCGCGCCCATCGCCTATCAAGATCAGCAAGAGCAGCCCTCCCGCGAGCCATCGACCCACCCGGCCAATCACCCGCCCCCAGGCTTCTTGCGACACACGCCCACCGGGTTGCCGAGCTAACGCCACCGCCCCGGCGGCCGCCAACAAATAAAAAGCCGGCGCCGCCCAAATCATATACCGGTTGACAAAAATAGGCTGGCGCGCCGAGATGGCCCAGACCCCCAGCAGCGGCAAGCCGGCCCAGGCCAACAAGGCCAGCGACTCGCGCCACTCTCCGCCCTCCCTAGCGGTCAGCCAATCCCAAGTTAAACCGCACATCGCCAAAAACGCCAATGCTGCCAAAATCTGCGTGGCCCACGGTTCCCCGACGAAATTTCCACCCCACGCTTTCAAGGTCGCTGCCAACATCACATCCAGCCGCCGGGTGGCAAAGAGCGTGGCCTGACCGGCCGGGGATAGCCAACTGTCCACCTGCCACGCCAACAGGGGCAGGTAAGGCAACGTGAGGCATGCCAGGGCCAGCAACGCCCCACGCCGGTGTTCCCGCGTGCGCGGCCACCAGATTACGCCCAAGACAACCAGCAGCGGAATGAGCAACGCAGCCAGGATATGATGGTACAAGGCCAGCGTCATGGCGCCCACGAGCACTGCCCACCAGCGCGCCCCCCCGTCACCGTCAACGGCCCGCCGCAAACCATATAGAGCCAGCAATCCCCACGCCAGGACCGCAGCATACATCTTGGCCTCCTGACTGTACCACACCAGGTGCGGCGAAAACGCAACCAGCGCAGCGCCGATCAGCCCGACCGCCTCGCCCAGCAAGCGCCGCCCCAGGACATAGGTCAAGGGGACCGCTAACAAGCCAAAAAACAGCGAGCTGTAGCGCAGCGCAAAAGGACTGTAGCCGGTGAGTCCGACCCAGGGCCGGACGAGCACCGTATAAAGCGGCCCATTCCAGCCAGGCAGCGTCAACAAGGCGCGCAATGTGGGCCACACCCCTTGGGAGGGATCTATGCGAGACAGCCCCGGGGTGGGTTGGCAACGCGGGCGCTCAGACACAGCGAGCGGCGCGTTCGTTTCAGGCACGGGTGACGCGGCGGCCTGTTCCAACTTGGACCAAAAATCAAGGGTAAAGCAAAAAGTATCAATCTCGTCACGCCACATGCTCTGGGCATCCAGCGAGAGCACCCGTAGGGCAAAGGCAAAGAACAGAATAACGAGCAAAATCAGGGTACGGTGTCGCATCATGGGCGGCATTGTAACACCCAAAAGGCCCTCAGGCAAGAGACACCGTCTCGACATTCCCGAGAGGCTGTGTTAAAATCGGCAGGTCTGTCGCGATCCAACGCTTACATTTTACCATTTTTTACCATTTACCATTATCGAGTACCTATCCGATCATCACGCAAAGGCTGATCATGCGCTTGAAAAGCTTTAAACCATTATCGATACATCCAGGGCGCCCGCCCCGGTGGGCCGTTATTGTTTTGGCCGGTGCCATCGTGCTGATCCTGGCAGCGGTGGGAAGCTGGGCAGTCGCCCGGCCTATGCTACGCCGTGGCTGGCCCCAGACCGCCGGCACGTTGACCCTGGCGGGTCTCAATGCGCCGGTGACGGTGGCGCGCGACCAGTATGGCGTGCCGCACATTTATGCCGAGAATCCGCAGGATCTGTTTTTCGCCCAAGGTTACGTACACGCCCAAGACCGTTTCTGGCAAATGGAGCAAAGCCGCCGTCGCGGGTCGGGGACACTGGCAGCGGTGCTGGGAGAGGCGACACAAGAACAGGACCGTCGATGGCAAAACCTGGGGTTGCTCCAAATCGCCGCGCAAGAATTGGAACAGATGGACGCCGTAACCCGTGCGTCCTTTGACGCCTATGCAGCCGGGGTCAACGCCTGGCTCAATCAGACAGAGGCGCAGTTGGAACAATTGCCCTTCGAGTATACCCTGCTGCGCTGGCGCGACCGCGACTATAAAGATCCTGCCCCCTGGACAGTCACCGATTCGCTGCTCGTGGCCCTGGCCCTGGGCTGGCAAACCGGAGGCTCGCACCTTGATCCCACCCTGACGGTACAAATCACAGAGCGCGTAGGACAAGAGCGCGCGCACTTTTTGCTGGGCACGCAAGCCACGGCGGCGACGAACGGAATACAAGCCCCAACGAACATGACCCAAACGACGCCGGGGCGGTGGGCATTACGCACCCAGGTCACATTGGTCAGCGGCGACCGCACGGAAAGTGGCGCCATGCTGCTGGCCATAGACTTGCCCACGGACCTGAGCCTGCCGGCGCCGTGGTACGTACTTGCCTGGTACACGGGAGAAAAGGCGGCTGCAGGGCCATCAGCGCCCGGTGTGCCCGGCTTACTCTTGGGCACGGACGAGGGCGCAATTTGGGAAACCTGGCCCGAGTCCCAAGAACTGGCGCTCAACCCAGACACACCGGCCTGGAAACGCTGGCTTTTCGCGGCCCTGTTGAACAGTGACAACATCACCTATATCGATGACGATCTCGATCTCGATGACGATCAGCCCCCCCGCACGGTCAAAGCGCTGCAGCAGCGACAGCAAGACACATTCTCAGCGCGGGCGGCTCGCCTGATCCCGCTTCTCGTGCAGCAGGTCGAACCCAAAGGCTGGCGCCAGGAACGCGTGACGGGAATGTTGCAAAAGTGGGACTAT
>CAZSJU010000064.1:0-2271 GCA_964607235.1 uncultured Anaerolineae bacterium
TTTGCGCAGCCGCTGTCACCAGCTCATGTTTCTGCATATAGCGCAGGGTCGCCAACCCGGCGGCTGCCCCCACGGCGTGGTGGGAAAAGGTCCCCCCGTGCACAAAATTGCCGCTGCCCTTCAAAATGACGTCAGCCCATTCACCGCGCACAGCCGTGACAGAGAGCGGGAAATAGCCGCCGGTCGTGCCCTTGCCCATCGTCACCACGTCAGGCACAATGTCCCAATGCTGAAAGCCGAACCAGCGACCCGTGCGCCCAAAACCGGCCATGACTTCATCAACGATGAGTAACAAGCCGTGCGCGTCGCAAATCTCCCGGATGCGGGGCCAGTATTCCGGCGGCGGGACGACCGCGCCCAACGTGGCCCCACTGACCGACTCGGCGAGAAAGGCCGCCACGTTTTCCTCCCCCACCCGCTTGATCTCGTCGGCCAATGCCTCGGCGCAGCGCATCCCGCAGCCGGGGTGTGTCAGTCCATACGGGCAACGGTAGCAGTAGGGCGGCGGGATATGGGGGGTCTCGGGCAGCATCGGCTGGAAGGGGTGGCGCATCTTGGGCTTGCCGGTCATCGCCAACGCGCCCAGCGTCGCGCCGTGATAGGATTGCCAACGGGCGATGATCAAGTGACGCCCCGCTTGCCCCCGCTCCACTTGAACTTGCCGCGCCAACTTTATGGCCGTCTCTATCGCCTCGGAACCGCTGGACATGGGGAAGAAACGCACGTCCGGCAGGGGCGTCACCTCGGCCAGGGCCTCGGCATATGTCTCTAGCGGGTGGCTGGTGAACATTGTAGGGTGCGCATAAGCCATCTGAGCAGCCTGTTGCGCCATCGCCTCTGCAATTTCACGCACACCGTGCCCGACATTGACCACGATCGCCCCGCCGGAAGCGTCCATATACCGCTTACCATCGGCGTCGTACAGATAGACGCCCTCTCCGCGTTCGGCGACCGGGTGGCGGTGCTCGGTCCGCCGGTAAAAGACGTGCTTGGTCGAAGGAAGGTCGTGAGTGTCCATCGGGTTAAATCCTCCGCACCAAGAGGGACATCCCCAACCCCCCGCTGACGCACAGGGTCGCCAATCCCAGCTCGAGGTCCCGCTGTTGCATAGCATACAGCAACGTGACCACGATGCGCGCGCCGGTGCAGCCGGTGGGATGCCCCAGCGCGACCGCCCCGCCGTGGACGTTGCGGCGATCCCTGTCCCAGTCCAACTCGTGCTCCACAGCCAGCACCTGGGCGGCAAAGGCTTCGTTGAGCTCGATCAATTCTATATCCTGCAGCGAGAGCCCGGTCTGGGCCAGCACCTTGCGCGTGGCAGGAACCGGCCCCATGCCCATGCGGCGCGGATCGACCCCGGCGCTGGAAAAAGCCTCAATGCGGGCCAGGGGCGCGATGCCCAACGCCTTGGCGCGATCTGCCCGCATCACGAGCAGCGCCGCCGCGCCATCGGTGATGCCGCTGGCATTGCCGGCCGTGACGGTCCCATCCGCTTTAAAGACCGGGGAGAGGCGGGCCAGTTTTTCCATATTGGTGTCGGGACGCGGGCGCTCGTCGCGCGCCACCCGGACCGTCGTCCCCTTGTGACCCGGCGCGTCGACCGGCGTGACCTCAGCGTCAAACCAGCCTTCTTCCCAGGCCCGCGCTGCCTTGTGATGGCTTTCCAGGGCAAAGCGATCCTGCGCCTCCCGACTGATACCATATTCCTCCACCAGCACCTCGGCCGTGCGGCCCATCATCATATCCGCCAGGGGGCAATAATAGCCATCCCGGTGCATCGCGTCCACCAGCACGTCGTCGCCCAGGCGGTAACCCCAGCGGGCGCCCATCAACAGATAGGGGATCTGGGACATCTGTTCCACCCCTCCGGCCAGGACGATCTCGTTTTCCCCACTGAGGATAGATTGGCAGGCCAGAGTAATGGCCTTGGTCCCGCTGCCGCAGGCCTTGTTGACAGTAAAAGCCGGCCGGTCCACAGGCACACCGGCCCGAAAGCCGATCTGGCGGGCCAGATTGGGACCATTGCCCGCCTGGCGGGCGTTGCCAATGATGACCTCGTCCACATCCTCTGGCGTCAATCCCGCCCGGTTCAGCGCCTCCTCGGCGACGATGCGTCCCAGTTCGACCGCCGGTACATCCTTGAGCGCGCCGTTGAATTTTCCAATCGGAGTGCGGACGGCTGAAGCGATCACAATGTCAGTCATGTCTCTTTCTCTTTCTCGCTACCTGATTTCTTGCGTGTCGATCAAGACGAGCCGGTTCCAGGACAGA
>CAZSJU010000064.1:2371-3812 GCA_964607235.1 uncultured Anaerolineae bacterium
TTCTCGCTACCTGATTTCTTGCGTGTCGATCAAGACGAGCCGGTTCCAGGACAGATGCCTCTCCGCTAAAGAGACTTTCGAGGCCAACCTGAGGCTGGTCCAGGCCGCGCTGTTTCCGCTCTTCACATATCTGGCATTGCTCAGGGCAGCCGCCGGAACGGGTATCCTCCGGTTCCACGTACCGGCCGATGGCCCCTTCATAGTTTCGAAAGATCACCATGCGCTCGCTCCTGCTGATGATATAGCAAGGGTCGATGGGCGTCTTGCCCACGCCGCCGCCGACGTCCTTGATGTACCGGGGGACCGCAAAGCCGGTGGTATGCCCCCACAGATGTTCGATGATCTCAATCCCTCTGCCAATGGAGGTGCGAAAGTGTCCGATGCCCTGCGACAGATCACATTGGTAGATATAATAAGGGCGGACACGGTTATGCACCAGCCGTTGCACCAACTCTTTCATGATGTAGGGGCAATCATTGACGCCCTTGAGCAGCACGCTCTGGTTACCCAGCACGATGCCATTGTCGGCCAGTTTAGCCAGCGCCCGTCGAGATTCGGGCGTGACCTCCCGCGGATGGTTAAAGTGGGTGTTGAGCCAGACCGGCTGGTATTTTTTCATCATGGTCACCAATTCGTCGGTGATCCGCTGGGGCATCACCACTGGCACAGCCGACCCGTAACGCACAATCTCGACGTGCGGGATCTCGTGCAGCCGGGCCACGATGTACTCTAGTTTGTCGGTCGCAAAGGTCAGCGGGTCGCCGCCGCTCAACAAGACGTCACGCACCCCCTTGGCCTCCCGAACATAAGCGATCATCTCGTCGATCTGGGATTGGGGGAGCGGTTGATCCGTCTCACCGGCCATTCGCCGCCGGGTGCAATGGCGACAGTACATCGAGCATTGGTCCGTGACCAAAAAGAGCACCCGGTCGGGGTAGCGGTGAGTCAGTCCAGGGACGGGAGAGTCGACATCCTCGGCCAAGGGGTCAACCTGATCTTCGGGCCGGATCTGCGTCTCAAACATCGTCGGGACCGCCCGCATCCGGATAGGGCAGGCGGGATCGTCGGGGTCCATCAAGCTAGCATAATAGGGGGTGATGGACATGCGCAGGGTGTTCAGCGACTCCCCGATGACCTGCTTCTCCTGCTCTGTCAGGTTGATCACCTGGCCCAATTGCTCGACGGTCGTGATCCGATGGGCAATCTGCCAACGCCAGTCATTCCATTGTGCTTCATCCACGTCTTGCCACAGCGGGATGCTTTGATACGCTCGTCTCTCGGCCATTTCCAAATCTCCTTTGACAGGTTCCTTAACGATATAGTCCCTGCGGGTCGAGTTCCTCCCGCAGCAAGCATAGATCCTCGTCAGTCGGGGTCTCTGTTTCGCCCAGGTCGGGGGCGATTCGCAAATCCCACCCCACTTCCGCCTGCACTTCGGCCA
>CAZSJU010000064.1:3912-5554 GCA_964607235.1 uncultured Anaerolineae bacterium
CCCAGGTCGGGGGCGATTCGCAAATCCCACCCCACTTCCGCCTGCACTTCGGCCAGTTCGACCCCCGGATGGAGACTGTGCAATGTCATCTCACCCGTCGCCTGGTCAAAGCGAAAAATACATTTATCGGTGACGACCAACCGGGGCCCACTGTTGGGGAGTTTCAGCGCGGCCCGTTCCCCTCCACCACCCAGGTGTCCCGGGCTGGTGAGAAAATCAAGCGCTTGAACAAAGGCCCGCCGCTTGAGCCGCATAATCACAAATATCTTTTGGGCGTTGATGGCGATCTCGCACGCGCCGCCGCTGCCCGGCAGGCGGACCTTGGGCCGCCGCCAATCGCCGATGACGGTGGTGTTCAGGTTGCCAAAGCGGTCGATCTGGGCGCCGCCCAAAAAGGCGACCTCCACGCGCCCGCCTTGCAGGTACAGACCAAAAAGGTCAGCCATCGAGCAGACCGACGTCGCGCCGCTGATGAGGGTCGGGTCGCCAATGGAAAGGGGCAAGCGAGCGGGCCGCGCGCCATAGACGCCGCTCTCATAGATCAATTCCAGATGCGGGGCTACCGTCCGCCGGGCCAGGTTGCAGGCGCTATTGGGCAGCCCCACGCCGACAAACACGGTGCGCACGCCCGTCAGCGCCCGCGCTGCTGATACGATCATCATTTCAGAAGGTGTGTAATCCATCATCGATTCTTCCCTTACTGGTACTTTCCATAGTTCACAGGATCTGCTATCGCTTCGCCCGGGGCGAGCCGTTCCCACGTCTCCGGTCCCAGCTTTTGCACGTACGCTGCCCGGTCTTGCACGCCATAGACCCACTCTTCGAGCCACGCCCGAGTCGCCGCCTCGTCCCGGCTGATCTCATCCCACGCGAGATAGAACGTATTATCCCGGTCGTAATATCCCTGGACGTAGGAGGGATGCGTCCCACGAGGCTCGTGGACGACCGCATCTACCAGCAGACCCGGTATGATGGTGCGATTGGGGTCGGAACGGATGACGTCGTTCCCCACGATCTCTTCGACCACGACGATGACACTGCGAGCTGCAAAAGCGACCTCCTTTTGTACCCCTAGCAGGCCCCACAATTGAGTATTCCCCTCGGTATCAGCCCGTTGGGCGTGCAGGATGGCAACGTCGGGGTTGAGAGGCGGCACGACGGCGATCGTTTCGTCACCGTAGGGGCTATCGACAGAGCGGATACGTGGATTGACCGCCGGCAAGTCGCTCCCATTGTAGGAACGCAGGGGGAAAAAGGGCAAGCGATAAGCGCCAGCCAGGTACCGCCCTACCATCCCAAAGTGAGAGTACTCTTCCAATTCGAGCGGCCCAGGGATGCCCTTTTCCACCGCCCGCCGCACGCAGTGCAGAGACCCAACGCCGGGGTTGCCCAGGTAGGAGAAAACCATCTTGCGGGCACACCCGGCCGCGATCATCTGGTCATAGACCAGGTCGGGCGTCATGCGGCACAGGACCAGATCACGACGCTCCTGGCGGATGATCTCGTGGGCGGCGGCAAAGCAAATACAAGCGGTAAAGCCCTCAATAGCTACAGAGTCGCCATCGTGGACGTGAGCGGCGATGGCGTCGCGCATGCACATCAGCTTGTCAGGCATTCTGTCAAGCATTCTGTCAAGCATTCT
>CAZSJU010000064.1:5654-12408 GCA_964607235.1 uncultured Anaerolineae bacterium
GCATTCTGTCAAGCATTCTGTCAAGCATTCTCCACCTCGGTCACGGCACCCTCCAAGATATTGAGCGCCACATCTGCTTCCGCCTTGGTCACCACCAACGGCGGAGACAGACGAATCGCCCTGTCGCCGCATTCTAGGACAACAAGGCCCCGCTTGAAACAACGATTGACCACATCGGCGGCTTGCTCTCCGGTCTGGAACTCGACGCCGAGCATCAGGCCCAGGCCGCGCACGTCAACCACGATCGGGTGCTCACTCGGCCAACCTTGCAGGCGTCCAAGGATATAGCCGCCCACTTGAGTGGCGTTCTCCATCAACGCTTCTTCCAGCATAGCGATGGTCTCCAGCGCCGCCGCGCAAGCCACCGGATTGCCCCCGAACGTGCTCCCATGGGCGCCCTTGGCCCACGTCATCACGCTCGACTTGGCGATAAAGCCCCCCAGGGGCATACCAGAGGCGACCCCCTTGGCGATGGTGATAATGTCGGGGACCACGCCAAAGTGCTCGCAGGCAAACATCTTGCCCGTCCGGCCCATTCCACTCTGCACCTCGTCGGCGATGAGCAGGATGCCATGCCGGTCGCAGAGTGCGCGCAGGGCGGGCAGCCAATCCGGCGGGGGCACCACATAGCCCCCCTCGCCCTGCACCGGTTCGACGATAATCGCCGCCACGTCCTCCGGCGGCGCGATACGGGCAAAGATTTCTTGCTCAATGTAGTGCACGCAGGCCAGGCCGCAATCGGGATGCGTCAGGTTATAGTGACAGTTGAAACAATTGCCATAGGGCACGTGGGTCACACCAGAGATAAGCGGTCCAAACTCTCGCCGATACTTGGGTTTGCTGGCCGTCAGCGAGATGGTCGCCAGTGTCCGTCCGTGGAACGCTCCCATAAAGGCGATAAAGCGGTGTCGCCCCGTGGTATATCGCGCCAGCTTTAATGCGCCCTCCACAGCCTCGGCCCCTGAATTGCTCAAGAACACCTTCCACGAATCGGGCCCGGGGGCAGCAGTGGCCAAACGTTCTGCGACCTCGACGTAGAGCGGATAGTAAAAGTCGGCGCCACAGAGGTGAATGAGACGGGCAGCCTGCTCCTGGATCGCTTTGACCACCCGAGGATGGCAGTGCCCGGTGGCGCAGACAGCGATACCAGCCGCAAAGTCGAGAAAGCGGTTGCCGTCCACGTCGGTGATGACGCAACCTTGAGCATGGTCAGCGACCAAAGCATAAGCCCGGGGCAAAGACGGTGAGACCACCCCCCGGTCCGCTTTGATGATCGCCTGCGCTTTGGGGCCAGGCAAGTCGGTTATCATTCGCGGTACATCATAGTTTGAACTCACTGTTTTCTCCTTGTACATTATACTGTAGTATCTACAGGGTTGTCGGCGGGGCAGCCGGGCGGACTTACGGGTTTCTATCTGTCCTTCGTTGGGACCCCGAGCACGCGCAGAATGACGCGATGGATCAGTTCCGGAACCGTCTCAAAGGTATAAGGCATATAAACGCGCTCGCCCTTACCGTGGGCTTCTTTTCCCCAAGGGCCAATGTTGGCGACGTCGCAATTCAGCTCGCGGATGCGATCAAAGGGGACGCTGAAATACTCATCCCGCACATGCTCCGCGACGTCATCATCGCGATCCCGCCACAGGGGAAAGTTCTTTTTGAATGCCGGGAGGCTGTCATAGACCGCGTCGTCTACTTTCATATAGCTGATGTCGGAAACGTAGGGATAGAACCCACGGAACTGGATCTCTCCATATCGTCCGCTGTCTACCTCGGCGGCGATCGCCCGGTTCAACCGGGATCCGCTATCCCCCCGGATGGGTGGAAAGTATGGGGGCGCAAAATAGACCAGAATCGCCGGTTTCCTGGGATCGAATGCGCCCTCTCGACCGGCGATCTCGACCAGCGTTTTGACGATGGCCAAACTGCGCTCCCGGCTATCGATGCCCACCAACTGGCCGTTGTCGATGAGGAAATCTTGCTCCTCTGGCGATAACCGCGCCAGTAACCGCCGGGCTTGGTGGATATAGCCCAAGGCGCGTGTTTCCAATTCACGCGCCAATTCAGCGTGGCCCAATTTTTTCGCTGCTGCCTCATAGAGCTGTTGGTAGGTCCACACCCGCCCGCCCAAATCCTCCAGCGGCATCGTGCTGTTCTGACGTGCGGCATACGCGCTCCATTGGACGATCCGCCGGTGGTTGGCCCGGCTGAGCGCGCGCTGGGCCAGAGCCACCATCTTGACCAGGACGTCCTGGGGCGTCCAGCTGTGAACCAGGCAGCTACAATGAATGAGCGCCGAGATAGGGGTCTGGGCATCGTAACGGGCCTTGAAATCCCGCTGTTTCTGGGTGAGGGGCGGGACTGTGATCTCGCCGTCCGCCTCGTCGCAGAGCGCCGCGTTCAAGTTGGTCTCGTGGATCAGGTTCGAGGCGATGAGGTTGGCGTCCAGGCCGCGAAAGGCCTCGCCCACGTGGGTCTCGCACCCCCGGATGTAGAAACAACACAACATCTTGCCGATGGTGCCGCGATAGATATAACGGTGATCGTCGCCCGGCTCGCGCGGCGCGGTATAATCAGAATTGATGACGCCGGCATAGTCCAGCCGATGCGTCGCCCGCAGTTCGAGCAGCCGCTCAACGGCATGCATCGTCCCGGCCGATTCCACCTCTTCGTCTGGTGTAACCACCATCAACACGTTTCCGGGCAGCGTCTCCCTGGACTTGGCCAACGCGCCCATCACGGCAATCTGGGCCGCGACGCCGCTCTTCATGTCGAAACTGCCCCGTCCAAACATCCACTGCCCGCTGCCGGCGTCGAGGAGACATTCATCCTCGGTATCCGGGTTCTTTGCGTACTGTTCCAGCAAGGCAGCGTGCAGGGCCTGGGGATCGAACGGATCGACGTCAGCGCCATAGTCTTGGACGCCGGCGACGTCAAGATGGCCCAGCAGGATCACGGTGGGGATATTGGCGTCTGGCGGGAGGGCAAAGTCCTCACTTGGCAGTGCCAGGGGAGCCTGCCGAAGGGCAAGGCCTTCCACCATCGCCCAGACGATCTTGCGTCCGTCTGCCATCTCCCAGTAGGCGGGCGCCAGCCCCCGTTCTGCCAGGGCGCTGTGGATCTCGGCGGCGCACGCGTTCTCGCCGGCGATGTTGGGGCTGATGCTGTTGATCTTGACCAGCCGCGTCGTGATAGCTTGGACGTCATCGTACCATTTTTTTGACATGGGTCGAATCGCTTAACTAGCGCGCCAGCCCCAGCTCTTCCAACTTGGCGTCGGTGGGGACACCGTTCTCGTCCCAGCCGCGCAATTGGTAGAACTCGGGCAGCATCACGTCCAGCTCAACCACGTGACCTTTGGCCGGGCCTTCGGGCAGGGGTTCCTCCAGCATCCGTTTGGGCAAGGTATCATCCTTACGGGTAAAGCCGGCCTTGAGCAGGAACATCCGCTCCAGGTTGTAAATGCGTTCCCCGGCCTGCATCAGGCTCTCCGCCGTATAGTCGGCGCCGGTGGCGAGATTGAACATCTCGGCCATCCGGGTGGGCATCACCTCGTAATCGGGGTCACACAGATAGCGAATGGAAAGAAACACGCACAACCCGGCCGCGTCGATGATGGTGAATAGATCTTCAAAGTGCTTGATGTACCACGGCTTGCGCTCAATGGTCAATGGATCGAGTTTCTTTGGCGTGCCAAAGACCTCCATGTAGGCCAGATCGCCCGCCATGTGCGAGGCGCCGATGTTGGAAGTGGCATAGAGCAAACCCATGCCCTTGGCACCGCGCGGGTCATAGCCGGGGAACTCTTGCTTCTTGGCCGTGATGGAAAGTTCGGGATGGCCGTATTTTTCCGCCAGGCGATAGCTGCCCTCCGCCAAGAGGTCTCCAAAGCCCTCTCGATGGGCCATCTTTTGGATCAAGTCGAGCACCGCGCCGGCGTCGCCAAAGTGCAACGCCATACCCACGTCCTCCTGGGGCAAAATGCCCTTTTCGTACAGTTCCATGGCACAAGCGATGGTCACCCCGGCGGAGATAGTGTCCAGCCCCAGTTCATTGCACAAATAGTTGGCCTTGGTGACCGCCGCCATATCGCCGATGCCGCAGGCGCTGCCCAGCGAGGCGATCGTCTCGTACTCGGGGCCTTCGCCCTCGCCCCGGTACTGCTCTGGCGTTTTCACGACGGTGAGTCGACCACAGGCGATGGGGCAACCGTGGCATGGTTTGGGGCGGATCAGGTATTTTTCCGTGAGGACGACGCCGGTGATCCCTTCCACGCCCTCGAAAACCCCTGTCTGAAAGTTGCGGGTGGGCAGGATGCCGATCTCGTTGGTCACGATGGGCACATAGGCGGTGCCATACTCGCGCAGCGAGGAGCCTTTTTTGACGTCGGCGTTGACTTTTTTGCGCACCGTGCGGCATAGCTCGCGCATCGCCTCGGGTTCGGCCAAAGGGACCTCGCGAGTGCCCCGCACGACGACGGCCTTGAGGTTCTTGCTGCCCATGACCGCGCCCACGCCGGAGCGGGCCGCTGCGCGGTGCTTGTCATTCATAATCGCCGCGATGCGCACCAAGTGCTCCCCGGCCGGTCCGATACAGGCGACCTTGGCCTTGGGGTCGGTCTCTTCAAGGAGCATGTCCTCCGTATGCGGGACATCCTGGCCCCACAGATGCCCGGCCGGGCGAATTTCCGCCTCGCCATCGTTGACCCACACATACACCGGCCGCCTGGCCTTTCCCTCAAAGATAAACAGATCAAAGCCGGTGCGTTTCATCTCGGTGGGAAACTGGCCGCCCGAGTTGGAGCAAGAGATCGCCCCGGTGAGCGGCGCCTTGGTCGTGACCATGAAACGGTTGCCCGTCGGGGCAGGCGTGCCCGTCAGCGGGCCGGTAGCGAATATGAGTTTATTCTCCGGCGCGAGGGGGTCCACGCCCGGGTCCACCTCATCGTAGAGATATTTAATCGACCAACCGCGTCCACCGATCAAGTCCTTGGCGGTTTGGGGGTCTATCGCTTCTACTGAGATCTGTTCATCCGTCAGATTGACCCTGAGTATCTTGCCGTGCCATCCAAACATTTTTGTCTCCTTTTTGAACTGAACTGAGACGTGATTACGTTTTACGTATTTCAGCCGCCGGCCAGGGCCGGAAAGGCGGCCACAACGTCACCCGCTTCCAGGGCCTGTTCCGGAGGGACACCTCGGCCATTCACCAGGATGACGCTGGCCCCAGGTTCGTGGGGGACACCCAATCGGGTCAGCAGATCAATCACCGGCATCCCGGTTGGAACGTCCACGTCGCAGGCATTTCCTACGTTCCCCGGCGGAAGGTAGCGGCGATAAGTAGCAAAGAGCTTGAGGGTTACACGCACAGTCGTCAATTCACATCACGCTGCGCCGCACGCCGCACCTCACGCCTCGTACACGACGCGCCCGTCAAAGATGGTCATCACCACCTGCGCCTGAGCGATCTCTATCGGCGCGACCTTTGCGAGGGCCAGGATGTCCCGGTCGAGAACGATCAGATCGGCCAGCTTGCCCGGCGAGATGCTGCCCAGATGCGCCTCCCGGCCGCTGACCAGCGCCGCGCCCATCGTAAAGCCCCATATGGCCTCGGCCACGGTCAGCCGCTGCTCCGGATACCAACCACCCGATGGCGCGCCGTCCCTCGTCTGCCGGGTGACGGCGGCATGAATGCCAAAGAGCGGGTTGGGATTCGCCACGGGGCAGTCGGAACCAAAGGCCATCATCACCCCGGCGTCCTGCATGTCGCGGAAGGGATAGGCCAAACGTCCGCGCGGCCCCACCGATGTTTCGATCATCGGAATGTCGTCGGGGCAATGGATGGGCTGCACCGAGGCTGCCACGTTCAACTGCGCCAAGCGGGCCACATCCTCAGGCTGGATCATCTGCACGTGCTCGATACGGTGCAGCGCGGCTGGTGGCGCAGTCGTGGCCCAGGCCCTGGACGTTCTCTCTGCGCCCAATACCCGCTCAAAGACGCCGATCAACGCCCGGTTGGCCCGGTCGCCGATGGCGTGAATCGCCACGGCTAAACCGGCCCGGTCGGCCCGCTCGACAGCGCGGGCGATCTCGTCCATCGGCGTCAGGGGCATGCCGCAATCGCCCGTATCCTCATAAGGTTCCAGCATCCAGGCGGTGCGGGCGCCCTGACCGCCATCCGAAAAGAGCTTGACGTGCCCCACCCGCAGATAATCATCTCCCATACCGGTGCGCAGCCCCAGCGCGATGGCCTCGTCCAAGCGCTCGCCGGGGATGTGCATCCACATCCGCAGGGCCAGCTCCCCTGCCGCTTGCAGGCGTTGGTAAGCGCGAAAGGCGGGCGGCCCATCGGCGCCCCCCATGATGCGGTAATCGTGGACGCCGGTCACGCCCAACTGGTGGAGGATGCCAAATCCCTCGCGCATCGCGTCGACCGTCTCCTCCTCGGTCGGCGTCGGGATGAGGTCAGTAACCAGGTTAATGGCCAATTCGCGCAGGATGCCAGTCGGCTCTCCGGATGGGTCCCGATCGATGACCCCTTCCGGCGGGTTGGTGGTGTCGGCCGTGATGCCTGTCTCTTGTAGCGCGCGTGAGTTGACGACGGCCAGATGCAGGTCATTGCGCCATATAATGACGGGTTGATCGGGCACTGCGTCATCCAGGTCAGCGCGGGTGGGCATGCGGGGTTCGGGCCAGCGGGACTCGTTCCACCCCTGCCCCATGATCCAGGGTCCTGAGCCTGTCGAAGGAACCTG
>CAZSJU010000064.1:12508-13992 GCA_964607235.1 uncultured Anaerolineae bacterium
GCCACGGCCGTCGCATCGGGATAGCGCGCGTCCTGGGTGTGCAGCCTGCCGTTGATAAGAAATAGCTCAGTCATTGTCATATCCCTCGTTTTAGCGTTTAGAGAAGAAAGCCTTGCGGGAACGGATCGCGGGGATCGAGAACAAATCGATGTACGCCGGTGATCTGCGCACTGCCCCGAACCTCTGGCACCACGGCCGGCAATTCCCCAACTTGGGTCTCGGCCACCAGCCGTCCCTCGAACGTCGTGCCCAGAATGCCGGCGTTGACGAAAGGCTGATTGAGCGCCAATTGTCCCCGATGATGGAGCAGCGCCATCTTGGCCGACGTGCCAGTGCCACAGGGAGAGCGGTCGATGTGGGATTCGCCATAGACCACGGCGCTCACCCCACGCCCCAATTTGTGCTCGGAGAGATCATAGAACTCGGTCACATCTACCGTGTTCACCTCGGGGCGGGTGGGGTGGCGCACCGTCAATTGCGCGTTGGCCGCCTCGATGATGCTCATCCCCAGCTCGATCAAGCGGTCGACGTTATCCAGGGTCAGCGCCAGGCCGATTTGTTCATTCGAGACCATAGCAAAAAATCCGCCCACGCAAACAGTATCCACCAGGATGCGCCCCAGCCGCGGCACGTCCAGGGGCTGATTTTCGCCATAGACGAACGAGGGCACAGCCTGCATCACGACCGACTCGACCTTGCCGCCCTGGACCCGCGCCTTGGTCTCCATCGGGCCAGAGGGCGTATCAACGACCACCGTCGTCTCCGGTTCAGTCACTTCCACGACGCCGGCCCCGATTTCAATGAGCGTGGTCACCGCGCCGATGGTGGCGTGGCCGCACAGATAGGGGTAGCGCCGGGCATCCATGTAGATCAGCCCGAAATCAGCCCCCTCGCTCGTCGCCTCGGTGACCAGGGCCACCAGCATATCCCGATGACCGCGCGGCTCACAGGTCAGTTGTAGCCGCACGTGATCCCAATCGCGCATAAAACGCTGCCGCTTTTCGGCGACCGTCTTGCCGGGGATGGGCGGGAGGCCGCCGACGATCAAGCGTGTCGGTTCGCCGGCGGTGTGGGAGTCGATGGTCAACAATCGATCGGGGTATTGCTGTAAAAGACGCTGGATGCGTGATTCCATAATCATTCGTTCTCGCTATTCGCCCCGCTTGGTTCCCAGGTAGGCCTCTTGGACGGAAGGGTCAGCCAGCAAATCTATGCCACTGCCCTCGCGGATGATCTTGCCCGTCTCCAGGACGTAGGCCCGGTCGGCCACGGCCAGCGCTTTCTTGGCGTTCTGCTCGACCAGAAGCAGGGTGGTTCCTTCCTGGTTGATGTCGTGAACGATGCTGAAAATCTCTGCCACCAAGAGAGGGGCCAACCCCAACGCCGGCTCGTCCAGCAATAGCACCCCCGGTCGCGCCATCAGGCCTCGACCGATGACCAACATCTGCTGCTCGCCGCCGCTCAGGCTGCCGGCGAATTGCTGC
>CAZSJU010000065.1:0-2493 GCA_964607235.1 uncultured Anaerolineae bacterium
ATGTATGGTGGGCGATTGTTGACCAGCGGTGAGCCGGCCGCGTTGATGGCCGAGTTGCCCTTTGAGATGCTCGAGGTCAAGGCGCGACCCCGGCGCGTGATGCGTCAGGTCGTCGAGGGCACGGCGGGCATCTTGCACTGGCGCCCCGTGGGCGACCGCTTGCGCCTGTCGGTCCAGAACCCGGACGGGGTGCAATCAACCCTGGCGGTCAGTCTGCCCGCGGCCGGTGCGCAGGTCAGCATTCTACGGCGGGTCAAGGCCACGATGGAGGATGTATTTATGCACCTGGTCGAGACGCGCCGGGCAAGGTGGGCGGAGGCGTGATGCTTGTCCTCAGCGGAGCTGAAGGGGCGGAAAAAATGGGGACGGGCAACGCGGTCGAGGCTGTAGGCCTGACCCGACGGTTTGGGGATTTTACAGCGGTGGACGCGATCAATTTCAAGATTCCTCGGGGCGAGATTTTCGGGTTGCTGGGTCCCAATGGCGCGGGCAAGACCACGACTATCCGTATGCTGTGCGGCATTTTGCGGCCCAGCGCGGGCGCGGCGCGGGTGTTGGGCTTTGACGTGAGCCGCGAGCCTGATGAGATCAAGCGCCGGATTGGTTATATGTCGCAGCGCTTTTCGCTGTACAACGATCTGACCGCTTATGAGAACCTGGCGTTCTATGCCCGCATCTATGGCGTGCCGGAGAGAGGCTTGAAATCTCGCCTGGGCGAGTTGATCCGGCTTTCTGGGCTAGAGGGGTACGAGGGCGAGTTGACGCAAAATCTGTCCGGCGCCTGGCGGCAAAGGCTGGCGCTGGCTTGCGCCATCGCGCACGAGCCGCCAATGTTGTTCCTGGACGAACCGACGGCGGGTGTAGACCCCGTCTCGCGACGCGAGTTTTGGGACCTGATCTACGAGATGGCGGGCCGGGGCGTCAGCGTGCTGGCGACGACGCACTATATGGACGAGGCCGAGTATTGCAATATCATTGGCATGATGTATCGTGGGCAACTCGTCGCGTTGGATGACCCTGACACGCTCAAGCGCGACTTGCCGGGGCAGTTGATAGAGATCGAGTGCGACCAGCCCGGTCGCGGGGCGGACCTGGCGGCCGAGATCCCGGGCGTGTTAGAGGCCACGACCCACGGTGTGCTGTTGCACCTCACTTGTGATGAAGCGGGGGAAGATGACAATGGCGTGGTGATGCGCGTGCGGGAGGCCTTTGCCGAGGCGGGCATCATCATCGAGCGCATGGAGCGCGTATCGCCTTCGTTGGAGGACGTGTTTATCACAATGGTGGACGCGCAGCACCGCGAGCAAGCCCGGGCGGACCTGGCGCAGAGTGAGACCTCCGAGGTTTCGGGCGAACCACCGGTTCGCACAACCTCGGAGGTCTGAATGCTTGGGGAGGACAACGGGACGATGAGAAGACTGCGGACCATCATGCGCAAAGAATTCATTCACATCCTGCGTGACACGCGCACCCTGGCCTTGATCGCGCTGTTGCCCGCGTTGTTGCTGCTGCTGACCGGGACGGCGGTGAGCGGTGAGACCGGTGACCTGTCGATGGCGGTGCTGGACCGCTGCAAGACCGACCTCAGCCGCTGGTACGTGGACCAGTTTTGGGCTAGCGGTTATTTCAAGGTGACCCACGTGGTGCAGAGCGAAGACGAGTTGCTGGAATTGATCGAGCGGGACGCGGTCAGGGCTGGCCTGGTCATCCCCGAAGAATTCGGGCGTCACGTGAGCACCGGGGAGCCCACGGCGGTCTTGTTTTACATCAATGACACCGACCCCGCCATGGCGCAACAGGTGCAACTGGGTGCCTCTTCTATCAGCCAGATGGTGACCCAAGAAGTGTTTGTCAAGCAGCTCAGCCGCCAGGGCATGGGCGGGTTCACGTTGGCGCTGCCCATCGAGACACATCTCAAGTTTTTGTACAACCCCGAGGGCAGCAACGCGCAATATATGATCCCGGCCCTGATGGCGGCGATCTTGCAGATCCAGTCGTTGCTACTTACGGCGCTGGCTATTGTGCGCGAGCGCGAGATCGGCACCATGGAGCAGCTCATCGTCACGCCGATCAAGGCCTGGGAACTGATGTTGGGCAAGATCTTGCCCTATGTGTTGGTGGCGTTTCTCAACACGCTGGTCATTATCGCCATCGGCTTGTTTTACTTTGACATCGTCATCACCGGCAATCTGATCGAGTTGTTGCTGTTGAGCCTGGTGTTTATCGTCGGGTCGCTGGGGATGGGGGTGTTGATCTCGAACGTGTCCAAGAGCCAGATGCAGGCGATGTATCTGGCCACCGGGCTGGTCCTGATCCCGGCGATCTTGCTTTCTGGGATGGTCTTTCCGCGTTTCAACATGCCGACGCTGACCTATTGGGTGGGCTGGTTTTTGCCCATCACGCACTATTTGGAGATCATCCGGGGTGTGATGAACAAAGGGGTGGGCATTGGCCTGTTATGGTCGGCAATCTGGCCTTTGATCGTGCTCTCTT
>CAZSJU010000065.1:2593-11860 GCA_964607235.1 uncultured Anaerolineae bacterium
GCGTGCGGCGGCATTGCCGAGGCCGGCGACGACGATCTCACCGCGTCCGGCACCATCGCCGCGGACGACGTCAAAATCGCGTCTCAGACCGGGGGGCAGGTGCTAGAAGTGGTGGTTGAAGAAGGGGATCAAGTTCAGGTGGGAGATGTGCTCTTGCGGATCGATGATGCGCTATTGCACGCGCAGGTTGCGCAGGCGCAGGCCGGGGTGACGGCGGCCGCGGCGGCGGTCGAAACAGCGCAAGCACAGCTTGGGGGTGCTCAGACGCAGTATGCGCTGGCGCTCCAGGGCGCGCGTCTGCAAGCGCGTCAAGCGCAGGCGCAGGGGATGGACCAGATGGATCAGACCCTGGCCCGACCCGATGCCTTTGACCTGCCGGCGTGGTACTTTGAAAAGGAAGAGGAAATCGCGGCCGCGCGGGAAGCATTGCAAGCGGCCCAGATGGCACTGGATGGAGAGTTGGCAGCGTTGCACAAGGTGCTAGAGGAAGCCGAGCGCGAGGAGTTTGTTACAGCCGAGGCGCGCCTGGCGCAGGCGCAGGCCGCTTTTCAGGCCGCCCAACGCACGTTTGATCAATTTGCGACACTGGGCGACCATCTGACCCAGGCGCGGGCGCAGTTTGAGGCGGCCCAGGACGCCCTAGAGACGGCCCGGACGGCGTACGAGAGCGGTGCGGGCGAGGTGACCCAGGCGCAACTGGCCGAGGCGCAAACGGGCGTGGAGCAGGCCCAGGCGGCGTTGGCGGCGGCCGAAGCGGCGGCGGCGGATAGTGAATGGTTGGAAACGGCGGCGCGCGAGGCGTTGGAATCGGCGCGCGAGGAACTGGACGCGGCGCAGGTGGTCTATGACGACTTGCTGTCCACCGCCACCGCCCAGGACGTGCTGCAGGCGCGCGCACGGGTGGCGGTGACCCGGGCGCGGCTGCAAAATGCACAGGACGCCCTGGACCTGTTGTTGACCGGCGAGGAATCGCTGCAGGTCCAGGCAGCGCAGGGCGCGGTCGAGCAGGCCGAGGCGGGCGTCGCCCAGGCGGAAGCCGGTCTGGCCCAGGCCCAAGCCGCGCTGGACCTGGTCGAGATCCAACTGGAAAAGGCCGTTGTGACCGCCCCGGCGGCGGGCGTGGTGTTGGCGCGTAACGTCGCGCCGGGCGAGACGATTGGCCCAGGCGTGACGGTGCTGGTCATCGGCCAGTTGGATGAGGTCGAGTTGACGGTGTATGTGCCCGAAAACCAATATGGCCGCGTCAAGTTGGGCCAGCGCGTAGCCGTGCGTGTGGACTCGTTCCCGGAGCAGGTTTTTGAGGGCACGGTGGTCTCGATCTCGGACCAGGCAGTGTTTACGCCGCGCAATGTGCAGACCGTCGAGGGGCGTAGCAGCACGGTCTATGGCGTGCTCATCCGCCTGCCCAACCCCGAGCATCACCTCAAGCCCGGCATGCCCGCCGACGCCGAGTTTTAGGGAGGGATATCAAATTTCGGTAATTTTGACATGGTGTTTCCTTCACGTGAACGCTAGCGTCAATGACATACATGGTGTTCTGCCTAGCGTCGCCCTTCCGAGACCAGTTCCACGGCGGTCTTGTCCGATTGCCAGCTCTCGCCAATCTCCTGCCGTAGCGCTTCTAGCTCGGCCCATACTCCCTCGCTCGGCGTTGCTGATTGGACAACTCTGGGTAAACGACCCTTTTGCTTCTTGTTCTCCTCGCGCATTTTTCCACCCTTTCGTGTCACTTTTTCCTCTTTTGTGTTCCCTCCTGGGCGAGCTGTCAAGGACCGCACGACTGACGTCGTGGGTTTGAAGCTCTTTTTTGTTTCCTACTTGACTTGGTTCGCGATCTCTTGACCATAGGCCAATAACTCGTCCACCATTGCTTGCTCGGGCGCTTCGGCATAGACGCGCAGCACCGGCTCGGTGCCGCTGGGGCGGATGAGCAGCCAACTGTCGTCGGCCAGGCGGTATTTGACGCCGTCTTGGGTGCCTAGTTCTTTGACCTGCACGCCGGCCAGTTGGCCCGGTGGGTCCGCTTTTAGCCGGGCGACCATCTCTGATTTGATGACCGGGCGGCTGAGGCGCAGGTCTTTGCGCGTGTAGCACGTCGGCCCAACAACTTTTTGGATGTCGGTCACCAGTTCTGACAACGGCACGCCCGCCTGCGCGATGACTTCTAGCAGCAGCAGGCCCATCAGCACGCCGTCTCCCTCGGGGATGTGGCCCTTGATAGAGAGGCCGCCGCTTTCTTCACCGCCCATCAACACGTCGTCGTTGAGGATCAGTTTGGCGATGTGGTTAAAGCCTACCGGGGTCTCGTGCAAGGGCAGACTGTACTTTTTGGCCAGGCGGTTGACCATCATTGTGGTCGAGACGGTCTTGACTACCGCCCCGCTCCAGCCGCGCGTCTCGACCAGGTAGCGCAGCACCAGGGCAAAGATATGGTGCGGGTCTACAAAGTGGCCTTGCTCATCCATCGCGCCCACGCGGTCGGCGTCCCCGTCGGTGGCGATGCCGATGCGTCCATGCCCGGCCTGGATGGCGTAGGACAGCGCCCGCAAGTAGCGCCCGATAGGTTCGGGGTGAATACCGCCAAAGCCGGGGTTCATCTCGCCGTGAATCTCGTACACCTGGGAACGGGTGCGCGTCAGCAACTCGCGGATGCAGCCGCGCCCGGAACCGTACATGGGGTCGGCCACCACGCGCAACTCGCCGTTAGAGATGATGTCCATGTCGACCAGCGTGCTCAGGTGTTCGTAATAGGCCCAGGCCGGGTCAAAGCGGCGGATGAGGCCTTGATCGATGGCACGCTGATAGTCGATCAAGTTGGGGCCACGCGCCGCTTGTTGATTCTGTTCCAGGTGAAACTCGACGCGTTGGGCCTGTTCGGGGCTGGCGGCGCCGCCGTAGGCGGCTTTGAGCTTGAGCCCGTTGTAGCGGGGGGGGTTGTGGCTGGCCGTGATCATCACGCCGGCGTTGGCGTGTTTGTGGAGCACGGCGTACGAGATCGCCGGGGTCGGCGCGTCGGCGCGCGTGAGCCAGGCGACAATATTGTTGCCGGCCAGCACCCGCGCCACTTCAGCCGCGTAGCGATCGGACAGGAAACGGGTGTCGAAACCCACGACGACCTCGGGCTGGTCGCCGCTCGTGTTCTCTTCCCACACGTAATCGGCGATGGCCTGGGCCACCAGCCGCAGGTTGCCAAAGGTAAAGGTGTCGCTGATGACGGCTCTCCAGCCGTCGGTGCCGAATTTAATGGTCATAGTGTATCCTACCTCCTTATGAATGATGTATATTGCGCTATGGTAACGTCCCGCTGACGACCACCGCCATCTGGTCGAACAAGTTCCAAACCTGCATAAAAACATCGTACGGATATTGTTGGGTAGTGGCGTCGTAAGCGTCTAACAAGAATAGGCCTTGCGCGTCAAAGCCGATGGCAAGAAAGGTGTGCATAAAGGGCACGACGGTCGAGGATTGCCCATCGCTCGAAACCCACTCGCGCGGGGTGTTGGCTGCCATCTCGTACGTCGCCCACACCAGCACAGGCCGCCCGGCCAGCAATTCCGACTTGAGGCGTTCCAATCCCAGGTCATAGACGGCGCGAGCGTCCAGGTTGTATTGGCGCAGCACGGCCGCCACCGGCTCGGCATAGACGCCGTAACCGTCGGGCGGCATGCTGCCCGGTGGCATGTCTACGTCGCCCAGGAATCCCTGGTGTGGGTTATCCGACTGGCCCAGGGCGGTCAGGAAATCCAGTTCATCCAGCGCCTGGCCCCAATGGCTGGCCAGGTCGGCGGCCGAGCGGCTCTCGCAGCTCAGGTTCCGCGACTGTGGTTGCCCCAGTACGGGCACCCAGGCGTGGTCGGGCGTAGGGGTGGGGATAGGGCTGGCCGTGGGCGTAAAGCGCGGGATGGCGACGCGGATGATCTCTGTGAACGGGCGCGGCGTGTGTGAGGGCGCGCTGGCGGATAAGGGCATCCCGGGAGCATCCGAGGGCGCCGATTCCGCGGTGGGTTGGCTCAACAGCCAGACCGCCGCCAATCCCAGGAGCAGTATCAAGGCTGCCAGCCCGTAAACGGTGCGGCGTGGGTAGCGCAAGGGGACACGCGGCCGAGGCGTAGGCGGCGACGGTGGGGACGTGGGCGCCCGCCGTCGCGCCCAGCGGATGGCGACCTGGGCCTGCGGGTGGTGTGGGTGCGCGTCGAGCAATTGGGCCAGGTAGTGCAGTCCAGCTTGACCGTCCTCTGCCACATAGACCAGGCCCAGCAGCGCGTCGGCGTTGGTGGGATCGTGACGCAGGGCTGCTTTGAACAGGCGCCGTGCCTCGTCGTGGCGTCCGCGTCGGACGGCCATTTGCGCGCTTGACAGCAAGGGGGTGGGGTTATCGGTTTGGTTCATCGGTCGCTGTGTTTGACATTTTAGAGCACTTTTGGTTGTTATTTAGCGCCACGACCAGTTCGTTCAAAATCATTGCGGTAGCCCCCCAGACCTTGTTATCCCGGTGAAGCACTTGAAAAAAGGGGACCTGCACGGGCTTTCCCCTTAACTCCCATTGCTCCCACACCTCGGTCTTGGGGTCTAGCAGCAGCGCTAAAGGGGTCTCGATCAGCGCGGCTACTTCTACCGGATCCGGGTCGAAGCGCGGGCGGATGGCGCTATAGGCGACAAAGGGACTGATAAGAAAGCGGCTGGGCGGGACGTACAGCGGCGTCAGTTGGCCGAGGATGTCCAGGTGATCGGGCGGCACGCCCAGTTCTTCGTAGGTTTCACGCAGGGCGGTCTGTCGCAGGGATTCCTCTCCCTCGCGGGCGCCGCCGGGCAGCGAGATCTGGCCTTTGTGATCTTTGACTGTCTCTGTGCGCCGGGTCAGCGGAAAGTAGAGCTGGCCGTCGCGCGGATAGAGCAGGATGAGCACACCGGCTTGCTTATAGTTTGCGGGAAGAACCCGCTCCCGCAGTATCTTGGCGCGATAATCCGGCGCCATGCGCAGTTGCGCGTCCAGCCCCGGCAGGGGGCGGTTCAGGGCGCAGCATAGGTCGTCGAGATTGGATGGGCGAGTGGACATGACCATGTCACTTATTATACCGCAGGCCGCGGGGGAGGGAAAGTGAGGGGCGTGGCTGGACAAACCCTTTAGGATAAGCTATAATCGCTCACTATAGCAGGAAGGGTTTGTTGCAATTATAATTCCGAAAAGGCGGATGGGATCGCTCTGGTGTCAGTGAGAGATGTTAATCCGCCTTTCTCTTCGAGTTTCCAGTAGAGGTGAGAACGATGGGCGAAATCAGGCGAACGCGTGTGTTGGTATCACTGGCGGTGTTGGCGGTGGCGATGCTAGGGTGTTGGATCGTGTTGAGCCATGCGACGGCGGCCCAAATTGATACGCGCGTGCCGCCTTGGCAGATCAAGTCGCTCGCGCCTCAGGTCGCGACGGTGGAGGATGGGGCCGCGGACGCTTTTGTCTTGCGCTTTGATCCCGCGTTGCAGAGTTTCGAGACGTTTACGGTACCCACTCGAGGCGCGCGGCCGCAGGACGTGGTCGCGCTGGCTGATGGGGACCACCTTGACGTGTGGTTTACCGAGCCTGACGTGGATCAGATCGGGCGGTTGGTCTATACCGCGACGGGTGAGTTTGCTTTCTACGAATATGCGGTGACGCCCGGAGGCCGGCCTTTGGAATTGGTCGTTGATGAGCAAAAAGACGTCCTGTGGTTCACCAAACCGGCGGGCAATCGCATCGGGCGGTTCGAGATAGGTGTCAGCGAGACAGTCACTTTTACGACGTTTGAGGTTGCTACCCCCGATAGCCAGCCCTCCGGCATTGACCTGGCGCCGGACGGCAGCGTGTGGTTTACTGCGAGAGCGACGGACCGTATCGGGCATTTGGTGGTGACGAGCACTGAGGATTACCGCATAGACGAGTATCCGATTCCCCAGTTTCCCTCGATGGGCGAGCGCTCGGCGCCGTATGGCATTTACGCCGAAACGAACGACAAGATTTGGTTCGTCGAGACCGCACGCCATCAGTTGGTGCGATTGACGCCTTCGACCTCTGAATTTCTTCCTACTGGCCCTTTGCAGGATGGTGGCTATCCTTACAACTTGATCGGTGTGCACGCTGACGGCCGGATGTGGTTCACAGAGCGGGAGGGTAACCACGTCACGCTTTTTAGCCTGTCGACGCTGGCCATCGGTTTGCAGTACGAGGTCCCTACGCCGAACAGTGTGCCGTACGATCTGGCTGATGATTCAGGGGGACGCGTGTGGTTTACGGAGCAATTTGGGGGCAAACTGGGCAGTCTGGTTGTGACCACCACATCCGCTTTCAAAGAATACTTGCTCCCCCTGTCGCAAGTCAAACCCAAGGGTGTCACGGTGGGGCCACAGGACGAGGTGTGGCTGGTGGGTTACGAGGGTCAACAAGTGTATTTACCCTTTGTGTTGAACGATTTCCCGCTTGAGCCGCCGCTCTTTGGGGTCCAGACGTATTGGTCTGCGGATGAGGCAAATGGCCTGCAAGAGATGGCTGATGCCGATACGGCGTGGGTGCGTTTACCGCTTGCATGGAGCGCGGTGGAACCGGTAAACACGACGCCCGATGAGTATCGATGGGACAGATATGACCGGTCAATTGCTAACCTACATGCGCGCGGCATTCGCCCGGTGGTGACCGTACTAGGCAACCCAACTTGGGCAGCTCAGTATCGCGGGGGGCCGGTTTACCCCGAGCATATGGCGGATATGATTGAGTTTGTGGGCGCCATGGTCGAGCGTTATGATGGGGATGGATTTGAGGATGCGCCAGGCGCTCCCGTCGTCAATCACTGGGAATTTTACAACGAGCAGGATAACGGCGGCCTGTTGTTGGCCGAAGCGGGATATGGTTATTGGGGCCATGACGGCGCCGGCTATGCCGAGTTGCTGCGGCAGCTTTGGCCGGTCATCAAGGGGGCCAATCCCCAAGCGCGGGTGCTGAACGGCGGTATCGCTTATGAACGCTTTGAGGAGACGGGGGAGGGCCCTTATGTGCGTCAGTTCTTGGATGATTTTTTGGCCGCCGGGGGCGGTGACTATATCGACGTTTTTAACTTTCACTACTATCCTGACTTTGCCCACTTGTGGGCGCCTTACGGTAGTGGTGTAATTGGCAAGACAAATTACTTGCGAAACAAGTTGGCCGCTTATGGCGTGTCCAGGCCGATGGCTTGCACCGAGATCGGCTTGCACAGCGACCCCGGTTTGGGAGGAAGCGACGAATTACAAAGCCGGTACGTGGTACAGGCTTTTGTTCGTTCAATGGCGGCAGACCTGCGTATCGTCAACTGGTTTGCCTTGCGCGACATCACTGATGGCTTTCCTTATCTATACGGGCTCTTGGACGCAACGTACAATCCCAAGCCCGCTTATGACGCTTTCAAGACCCTGACGGCACAGTTGAACGGCGCACGGTACGAGCGCCCTCTCACCGCGAGTGAGAGCGGTACGACGGCGATAGAGGGGTACGTTTTCGCTCAAGGGGCGCGCTGGGTGTATGTGGTCTGGACAAACGACGACGCGAGTCACACGCTAGAGATCGCCGCGCCGCAGGTTGAGCGGGTGGACAAGTACGGTGTGACAGACATCTTGTCGGACCTGGCGGACGGGATGCCGGACGACGTCATCGCGATAGAGGTGGGTCCCAGCCCGCTCTTTTTGAGATTTGAACGCTAACTCGCGTCGAGTTGTCAGGGTGATTTGAATGCTCATCCAACGCATGACGTCTTGTGTGAGCCAGTTGGGAGAGCGGCGCCGGTCGCGGCGTCTTTATTTTGGGCTACTCGGTGCGTTATTATCCTTGTGTTTGATCCTGGGCGTCGTGTGGGCCGAGCGCCAGCCCACGGCGTGGGATCCCCTGGGCTACCAGGTCGCTGCCCGCAACATCGTGCAGGGGCTGGGTCCTGCGGTGGAGCATCCTTTTAACGCGACGCTGGGGCCATACTTTACGCTAGCCGCCTTTGCCGTCCAGCGCCCCCAATCGCCCGCGCGCTTGTACCTCAATTATCCTCCTGGCTTTCCGTTGCTGTTGGCGATGCCGCAATGGCTGGGACTGCCTGACTTTTATATATTGCCGCTGTTGAGTGCGTTGGGTGTGCTGTTGATCTATTTGCTGGGCCGGTTGCTATTTGACCGCTGGGTGGGACTGTTGGGGGCGGCCATTGTGGCTTTGACGCCCGGTTATTTAGAGTGGAGCAGCGCGTTCTGGGCGGACTGGCCTGGGACGTGTTGCATGCTGGGCGCGATGGTGGCCTACGTGGCAGCCTGGCGCCAGGAGACCCGCCCGCGCCGGCTTGTGCTCTGTGCCGGGGCCGGCGCGTTGGTCGTTGGGGCTATCTTTATCAAATACAGCAATGTGCTGGTGTTGGGGCCAATGTTGGCCTATGCTGTCCTGACGCAGCGCAAGACTATGTTCGGTCACGCCGCTAACTGGCTGTTTGTGGCCGTCGTCGTCCTGGGATTATCCGGCCTGGGGGTATATAATCAGGTCCTGCACGGCAGCCCGTTCGAGACGCACTATTCGGCCTCTCGCTCTGGCTTTGACTTTCCCATCTTTGGCCTTTCCTATGCGCTGGGGCCAAGTCCGGTGGGAGGATATGCTTTGCGGGGTATGGCCGAGACATTGTGGAAGAATTTCTCGTGGTTGCTGTTTCTGGCCGTACTGGGACTGGCCAGAGGGACGCGCGAGTCGGTGACTTTGCTGGGCGGGTTGTTACTTGTCTTTGGCGGACTGTTTGGCATATATGCCTGGGCGCCGGTGCAGGTCAATGCCCGTTTCTTGCTGCCGCTCTTTGCGCCTATAGGGTTGTTTGCGGCGCGGGGGTGTTTAGCGGTGCTGGACCTGCGGACGACCTGGCGCAAATGGGCCCTGGGAGGGTTGCTGGTCGCAGTGGGGGGCACGCTTTGGTTGTCGTTGCCCCAGACGTGGCGCACGCTGGAGGCGCGCAACCGTGACGGGGCGCGCATGCGTCAAGCCGCGCAAGAGTTGACGGCCGGGAGCGCGCCGGACGCGGTGTTCCTGGCGTACCTTTGGAACGATCAGGTCAATCGTTTCGGCGAGCGCACCACTTTTTTCTACCGGCGCATCAATGTGGACACGCAGGCGGAATTTGAGGAGACGCTGCTGCAGGTCGTGGCCCAACTGCTGCGGGATGGCCGGCCGGTCTATTATGTGGATGACCGCCAGCCGCCGCTCTTGGAACTCTTGGCACAAGAATATGCGGTGTCTTTGTGGAAAGAGGC
>CAZSJU010000065.1:11960-13713 GCA_964607235.1 uncultured Anaerolineae bacterium
ATGTCAGCGGTTGTCGAGTTTGATCGCGTTTCCAAACAGTTTAACCTGCGGCTCAGCCGTCCACGCTCGTTACAAGAGTTGTTTTTGAATGCGTTGCGCTTGCGCGGTGGCCAGCGTGGGGAGACCCTGTGGTCGCTGCGCGATGTCAGCTTTGCGATAGCGCAAGGGGAGATGGTGGGACTGATCGGCGCGAACGGCGCTGGCAAGAGCACGGCCCTCAAACTCATCTCGCGCATCATTGCTCCTACCTCGGGGCAGGTAAAAATCAACGGCCGGGTGACGGGCTTGCTCGAGCTGGGCGCCGGGTTCCATCCCGATTTGACGGGGCGTGAGAACGTCTATTTGAACGGCGCCATCATGGGCATGAGCCGCAAGCAGGTGAAACGTCAATTGGAGGCCATCGTCTCCTTTGCCGAGCTAGAGCCGTTTATCGACATGGCCGTCAAGCACTATTCGTCGGGCATGTATATGCGGTTGGGATTTTCCACCGCCGTGCACTCGAATGTGGAAATCTTGTTGGTCGATGAGGTGTTGGCGGTGGGTGACCAGGCTTTTCAAAGCAAATGTTATAAACGTATTAACGCCCTGCGCCGCGAGGGCGCGACGATCGTGTTTGTGTCTCACGACGCCGCGGCAGTGCGCCGCATGTGCGACCGTGCCATCTGGTTAGATAAAGGGCAGGTCGAGTCCGTTGGCGCGGCGGATGCCGTGATCGCGGATTATATGGACCACGTCTGGCAGGATCGCGAGGCGCAACCGGGCGTCCGGTCTGCCCGCCCCTGGCACTGCACGCCCAAAGTCCTGGCGGACGTTTGCCAGGGAGGGCAAGTGAGGGCCAGCCGGCGCTGGGGCTCCGGGGAGGCGGTCATCGAGGACGTGGTGTTTCTAGGGCAGGATGGCAGCGAGCAGCATGTCTTTCGCACGGGGCAAAAATTTGTCGCGCGTATGCGCTACCACGCCCACGAGCGGGTTGCCTGTCCTACCTTTGGCGTAGCCATTTACCGCAATGACGACGTCCACATCAACGGCCCCAATTCGGTCATCGACGATTGTCCCATTGCGGCCATCCAGGGGGCGGGCGAAATAGATTACGTGGTCGAGTCGTTGCCGCTCTTGCCGGGGCAGTACGAGTTCACCGCCGCCATCTATGACCAAAACTCCACACATCCCTATGATCACCGCCATCGTGCTTTTACGTTTGAGGTGCAGCCGGGTCCGATGGGTGAGCGGGAGGGTGTGGTACACATTCCCAGTCTGTGGGAACACCGGGTATGAACGCCTCTCTCATTGTGGTCAACTGGAACGGTGCGGCGTTTTTGGACGCCTGTCTGCAGTCGCTGTTGTCCCAGGTGACGCCGCAAGATCAGATCATCGTCGTGGACAACAACTCGACCGATTCTTCGGTCGAGTTGGTTCGTTCTCGCTTTCCCCAGGTCGCGCTGATTTGCAATGCGCGCAATCTGGGATATGCAGGTGGGGCTAACGTGGGATTAAAGACAGCCCAAGGGGACGTGTTGGTCTTGCTCAATCCCGACGTAGAGGTGCACGCCGGGTGGTTAACGGCGTTCAAGGAGGCCTGCAGCGACGAGCGGGTGGGGGTGGCGGGCTGCAAGTTGCTTTACCCGGGTGACGAGATCATCCAGCACGCCGGAGGTATCATCAATTTTCCGTTGGCGACGGCGGATCATTATGGCTATCGTCAGCGTGATGCGGGCCAGTGGGATCGCGCCTGCGACGTGGACTATGTCACGGG
>CAZSJU010000066.1:0-13707 GCA_964607235.1 uncultured Anaerolineae bacterium
GCGAAGGCGATCAGGGCGGCAAGGATTACGAGGAAATCATGCTTGGCGTCGATGACCTGATCCAGCGTCCCTATGTCGATCCTGAGCGCCTGGGCGTCACCGGTGGCAGTTGCGGCGGCTTTATGACCAACTGGATCGTGGGCCACACCGAGCGCTTTGCTGCCGCCGTCACCCAGCGTTCGATAACAAATTTTGTGAGCTTTTACGGCACCTCAGATTTTGGTCCCGAGTATGTGCAAGGGGAAGCCAATAGCGACCCGTGGAGCGACTTGGCGACAGTATGGCGCCAGTCGCCCATCGCGTACGCGGCAGACATTCACACCCCCTTGCTCATCATCCACAGCGAGGAGGACTATCGCTGTGCGCTGGAACAAGCGGAACAGTTGTTCGCGGCACTGCGCTGGATGGGCCGCCCCGTCGAGCTGGTGATTTTCCTGGGAGAAAATCACGGTCTCTCGCGCGGTGGTCGCCCCGGAAATCGGATCGAGCGCCAGCGACGTATCCTGGATTGGTTCCAGAAATATCTAACCTAGTATCGATTAGAAAGGAGCGTGCATTATGCGTATTGCTAACATTGAAGCGAAACCAGGCGAACACGCCTTTGGCTATCTTGAGGTGGCTGAATCTCGCTCAGGTCTCGCTCCGGACATTCCCGTCCATCTCTTTGTCGGCGCAGAGCCTGGCCCCACACTGCTGGTACAAGGCGCCATCCACGGCAGCGAAATCATTGGCTCTATGGCCATTTTGAACTTTATCAAAAAGCTAGACCCCACACAGATAAAAGGCACCCTGATTGCGGTGCCCGTGGTCAACCGGATGGGATTCGAATTGTTTGACCGAGGGTCCAAAATAGACAACAAGGATATTAGTCGTCTATTTCCGGGCAATCCAAAAGGCAGCGTGTCCGACCAGGTCGCCCACGTCTACTTTGAAGAGGTGATCAAAAAAGCAAACGTGATGATCGACTTTCACGCCGGGGGGCTCACGGCCTACGAGCGGTACGTACTGTTTGGCGCCGAAAATGACCCTGACAACCTGACCGAGATTGAGAAAAAACGCCGGAAACTGGTCGTGGCCTTTGGGCTGGATCAAGCGGCCTTTTTTCCTCCCGGCACCTTTGGCGCCAACAAGTCCAAAGAGGCGATCGAAAACGCAGGCGTCGTGCAGTTCACGCTAGAGTTTGGCGGCGGCACCGGCTGGTTCAAGAACGGCGAGGATAACGTACGCGATGCCGAACGCGGCATCTGGAACACGATGAAGGCGATGCGGATGATCCAAGGCGCCTTTGAAGCCGACGGACCACATTGCACCGTGTACAACGCCGGTGTGGTGTTGTGGAAACCGCCCGTCGACGGCTTGTTTATCCGTGAAAAAGGGTTCGGTGCGCTGGTCAAAGAAGGCGAGATCTATGGCACGTTGCAAGACCCCTACACCGGCCAGGTGTTGGCTCACATGTACAATACTCAAGAAGCCACCGTCATTCCCAGCGGCCAGAACTGGCCCACGGTCGGTTCGACGTCTATCGGCATCTTGGGTCAAGTCGATCGGGTCGAAGATCGACGGACGATGGACCTTTACGTCTCTTTTGACTAGCACGGCACCTGTAGCAAAGTGGAGGTTTTCAAATGGAAATTGGAACGATCAAGGCTGGAAAAGGCGAAAAGGCTTTCGGTTTTCTCAAAGCCACGGAAACACATGGACGATTCGATGTGCATCTACCGTTGCACATCGTCCAGGGCACAACGGATGGCCCGGTGCTGCTGGTACAGGCGGGCATGAGCGGCCTGGAAATCGAACCGGCGATGATTTTGCCCAAGGTCGTGGAAGAATTGGACCCTGGCAAAATCTCGGGGACGTTGTTATTGGTGCCCCTACTGAACACTTCGGGTTTTGAATTCGAGCAGATTAACGCGATATGGGACGACAAAGACCTGAACACCTTGGGGCGGGGTCAAGCCGGCGGTACTGTCAGCGAGCAACTGATTCACATGTATTACGAGCAGGTGGTCTCCCGCGCCGATGCCATGATTGACATTCACACCGGCGCCAAGTGGGGATACTATCGCTATGCTGGCGTCTATCAAGTCGGCGCGGTCGACGAATCCCGTGCGTTGGCCGTCGCGTTAGGCTTGCCCCAGGTCCTGTTGGGACAACCAAAAGATCAATCGACGGCCTTTGAAGCCGCCCAGGACGGCAAAGCGCTCGTCTCGGCATGGATTGGCGGTGGGCCGGGTTTGCGGGATTATCGCCAAGACGACATGAACCGTGTTAAAAACGCGGTGCTCAATGCGATGGTCCACCTAGAGATGCTGTCTGGTCAAGTGACCTATGATGAAAAGCAGGTCTCTGTCATAGAAAAGCACACGTTGATCCAGGTCAGCGGGGAACGCGGTCTCATCTTTATCGACAAGGCCAAACGCGGGACGCGCGTTGAGGCCGGAGATAAAATCGGTTACGTCAAGCATCCATTCACCGGTGACATTGTTCAGGAAATCGTCGCGCCCCGGGGAGGTGTGATGCTCCACGCCGGGGCGGCCTGGCCGCTGCAGCGTGAGGGCGCAACGTTGGCGATTTTGGGAGACCTGATCGAACAAGTAGAGGCGGCATAGACATAGACGCGTAGACATAGACGCGTAGACATAGAGCGCCGGCCAGAGCATTGGGTGGAAAGAGGCGCGCCCTCTTTCCACCCCCTTGGCAAGGCGGTGACAGTACGCAGCAGGGACAACGCGAGTTGGTTAGTGATACGAGGCATACAAAGACTCACCAGTTGTTTTCATTATGAAAATTATCGTTGGTATTGGACAGGTAGCATGGTGGCGATGGTAACGTTTCGTATGCAGGACGTCGTCCTGGGGTGGCAAATGTTAGAAGCAACAGACTCGGCCTTTTGGGTGGGGCTGGTCGCTTTTGCCCACAACCTGCCGCTGCTCATCTGGTCACCTATCACCGGCATGTGGGCAGACCGGCCGAAACGTCGACAGATGATTGCGGCTGCGTTACTGCTGTCGGCTGTGACCTCGGCCGTGTTGGCGCTGGTGCTTGCCTTTGGCCACGCGTCGCCCTGGCACATCATTGCTCTTTCTTTCCTGGTGGGCAGTGCGTTTGCGCTTTACGCGCCCGCCCGGTTAGCGCTCTTGCCGAACCTGATCCCTACCCACGTGCTTCCCCGGGCTTCGGCGTTTGAATACTCGAGTACCCGCCTGATGGGCTTTTTCGGCCCTATGGTGGCGGGAGTGCTGGTCGACGTGCTCGATGTCGCGCCAACTCTGTTCATTCAGGCCGTCATGTTTGCTCTCGCCGCAGCCATTTTCGTTTGCTCGGGCAAGATGGACGGCTCGAGGGCTCATCAAGGGAGCCAGGCGCACATGCTGTCGGGGTTGCGGGAAGCGGTTGTTTACTTGGGACAAGACCGGCCGCTGTTGGCCTTGACGTGCCTGGGCCTGGTGATGGTGCCCATCGGCATGTCCTACCAGAAACTGATGCCGGTCTTTACACAAGACGTTCTAGGGGCAGGCGCCTCGACGCTGGGACTGTTGTTAGGGGCTGTCAGCCTGGGGGCCGCGTTAGCAGGGTTTGCGGTCGCCGCCACAGAAAACACTTTTTCCCAAGGGCGGACCTTGCTCCTCTCTGCGGCGCTATTCAGTGGCGGCTTGATCGTCTTTGCGTTCTGCAGCCAGGTCATACTGGCGGTCATTTTGCTGTTTGTGATGGGCCTCATCGCGGGCGTCTATTTGACCCTGAGCAACGTGCTTTTTCAAAGCCGCGCCCCCGACAGAGTGCGTGGGCGCATCCTCAGCATCTGGGGCATGATCTGGGGGCTGTTGCCTTTTGCCAGTTTGGCGATGGGCGCTGCGGCCGAGCGCTGGAACGTTCAGCTCGCCATCGGAGCCAGCGGCGCCATCTGTGTCATTTTTTCGGTCGGCATGGCACTGACGAGCTCTGCTTTGCAGGAAATATAAGGGAAAAAATGGGAAAAGTTTTGCTACTGCGCAATCACGAAATCCAGGGGCTGATGCCGCTCTCTCAATATATTGAGGCGGTTGAGCAAGGCTATCGGGAGATCGGTCTGGGAAGAGGTAGTAACTTTCCCCGGCACAACGTGTGGATTCAGGGGGACCCTGGGGAATCTGTGAACGGCGGACATCTCAAACCTGACACCAAGGGTTCGCTCAAGTTCAAAGCGGCGTTGTTGCCGGGACTTGGCGCCGCTGGACTGCAGGCCTATACTGCCGGGTTGGGCAGTGGTTTGCAGACGTATATGTTCTTGTTCGATACGCATAGCGGCGAGTTGGTCGCCATTATGGAAGTGCTGTACTATGACTGGCTCAAGACAGGGGCCACCGCCGCTGTCGCGGCCAAGTATCTGGCCCCGCCGGATAGTTCGGTGGTTGCGCTTTTTGGCACCGGCCGCCACGCCCGATCGCAGCTTTATGCGCTGTGCCAGGTGCGCCCTATTCAAAGGGTGCAGGCGTACAGCCGGGACGCGACGCGCCGCGCCGAGTTTTGCCAGGCGATGTCGAAAGCGCTCAAAATAGACGTTGTGCCTATGCATTCGCCCGAGGATGCGCTGCAGGACGCGGACATTGTCACCACTATTACCACGTCAGCCGTGCCGGTCTTTGACGGCCAATGCTTGCCAGAAAAGCCATTGCACATCAACGCGATGGGGGCGCATTACCCCTGGGCCAGAGAGATCGACGCGCACGTGCTGTTACACAGTCGCATCGTCCTGGATGAATGGGAACAAGGATTCACCGAGCAAGGCGACCTCTTGATCCCCCTGGAACAGGGGCGCTTACAAGCTGCCGACGTGCACGGTGACCTGGGAGCAGTGGTCGCCGGTCGCGTGCCTGGGCGGGATGCGGGTTGTCAATGGACGCTGTTCTTGTCCGGCGGCACGGGCATCGAGGACGTCGCAGTGGCGACCAAGCTCTACGAGTCGGCCCAAGAAAAGGGCATAGGCACCACGTTCGAGTTTAACCAACCCTATACCTTTGAAGTTTAGACACAAAAACATCTAGATAGTAGCCTAATTTAAGAATAAGGAGTTTAATCAAAATGTTGACTCATCAATCTCTAAAAAAGGACATCGCCCGGCGTATCACGCGTATCCAGGACATGATGCAGGAGCGGGACCTGGGCGCGCTCATCATCATCGGTGGCGGGGCTCCCGGTTCTATGGGCGCCATCCGTTACATCACGCACGCACACCTATGGGGAGGCGCTGGCTATGTCGTGCTGGGCAGCCAGGACCCCGATCCATGGGTAGAAGTCTGGAGCTCCTATCAAGCCGTCTGGACGCGGAACGAGACGAGCACCGATCCCGCGCGCGTCGAGTCGCCCGAGAACGTGGTCGGTCGCACCGCCGAGCTGGCCGCCCAGTACGCCGCCAAGAGCAAGCGTATCGGCATGGTCAACATGAACAAGTTACTGAGCATCGGGCAGTACGCTCAGTTTAACGCCGCCCTGGAAGGGTTTGAGATGGTAGAGGTCACCAACGAATACAACGCGATTCGCCAGATCAAGACGCCGTTCGAGCTGGAAGCGATGCAGCAAAACGGGGCGATCCTGGATGCCAGCCTGGACGTCTTTCGGGAATATGCTCACGTGGGCGCGCGTTATTGGGATGTTTGTGCGGCGACGGAAGCCTTTGTCAAATCCCACGGCGCGTTCTGGGGGCGCACCAAGGTCTCGCTCGACATCACGCCTTACACCGTGCCCACGCCCAAAGACCTGACGATGAAAGAGGACGACATTATCAACTTTGAAATCGTCTACGAATCGCCTTGGGGATACTGGCTAGAGATGACCACGATCTTTTCGTTTCACGAGCTGCCTGACGACGTGCACGCGCTGTTGGAAGGTTATCTGCAAGCCGTCGATAATTCTTCGGCTGTGACCAAGCCCGGCAACACGTTGCGCATGATTTCCGAGGCCAACGACAAGACGCTGCGAGACCTGGGCTTTCCGGTCGCGGGCAAACACACGCCCGACTGCCACAGCACCGGGCTAGACGGCAGTGATGGCCCCAACTCGGTGTCAGGGCCAGACTTTGTGCTCAAGTCCAATATGACATTGTCGTTCCATCCCGGTACCGTATTGGAAAACAACCGGGGTTTCTTGATCTCGGACAACTTTTTGGTGACCTCTGAGGGCGGCGTAAGGCTCTCGCCGCACTCGGCGCACCGTTATCATCTGTTGTTGGAAAAGTAAAGCAGTCATCAAGGCGCCGGCAGGCAGAGACTGAAAGGGTGACCATGAAGATCATAGACGTGTGTTCAACCATTGTGGCCATACGACGACGTAATCCTCTCAAAACCGCGTATGGGGAGATGCCTTGTACCACGACGGTCATCGTGCAGGTCTATACCGATGCAGGGCTGACGGGCGTTGGACAAACCGTAGCCCCGGCGCCGTGGTACGGCGAGAGCGCAGAAGCGATCAAGGTTAACATTGACAAATATCTGCGCCCCGCCGTGCTGGGCCAGGATCCTTTTGACATCGAACGCTTGTTCGACCGGATGTATCGCTCGCTGCGCGGCGCCCGCTATCCTATCACAGCGGTCGAGTACGCGCTGTGGGACATCAAGGGTAAGGCGCTGCAAGTGCCGGTTTACCAGTTGCTGGGCGGACGTTGTAACCCCGGCGCGCCGCTTCACGCCTTTGTCGAACGGATGAGCGTTGAGGAAACGGTAGCGCGCATCGAGCCGCTGGTGGCCCAAGGTTGGACCTGGTTCAAGTCCAAGATCGGGTTTGGGATGGCGGAGGATCTGGCATGGTATCAGGGCATACGGGAGGCTGTGGGCGACGCTATCCGCTTTCAATTGGACGGCAACACGGGGTTTACGTTAGGAGAAGCCGTGCAGACGCTGACCCGCATGGAGCGTATGGGCGGGCTGGCGCTGATCGAACAGCCGGTGCGCTATCTTGACGAGATGGCCAGCCTGGCCTCACGCCTGGAGACCCCTCTGCAAGCCGACGAAGCGGTGACGAGCCCGCGCAGCGTTTACGAGATCGCTCAGGCCCGTGCGGCCCACGTGCTACATTTCAAGATCCATAAATACGGTGGGTTGTTGCAAGCCAAGCGTATGGCTGCCATCGGTGAAGCGGCAGGATTGGAATTGTCCGTCGCGCCATACTTTGACATTCTGGCAGCGGCGGCGGCACACCTGGCCGCGTCTACGCCAAACGCCAAGTGGCCGGCGGGGGCGTCTGATATGGTGGATACTGTCCTCACCGAGCCCTTTAATCCAGAAGGCCAAGTGATGTGTCCCCCTGAACGCCCAGGGCTGGGCGTCGAGTTGGACCAAGATAAATTAAAGGCATATGCGAGACAACAAGCTTGAACATTGCCAAACGACGCTCTCGCGTAAGAAAAAGGGGGGCAAGGAAGGAGGTGATGTCACAACGTAAAAACCGTTTGAATCGATTCAACATGTGTGGCTGGTAGACAGACCCATTTTTTAGGAGGTAAACAAGTGAAAGCCCTACGTATATTTGTGTTGCTGGCTGTCGTCGGCATTTTGGCGCTGACCGCCTGCGAGTCCACAGAAGTAGAAGTCACTCGAGTGGTAACAGAAAAGGAAACCGTCGTCGAAAAAGAAACGGTCGTCGAGACGGTCGTCGAGAAAGAAACTGTCGTCGAAGAAAAAGAAGTCGAGGTCACCCGAGAGGTGCCGGCCCAGATCACCGAGTTTGTGTATGCGCACTCGGGGCCCATCCGCACGATGGATGCGCCCTTCACCTGGTATGGCTCTACCCACTGGCTGACCAACCTGCTCTACGACTGCCTGATCTGGCGCGCGGCAGATGGCTCCGGCTATGTGGGCCAAGCCGCCGAAAGTTGGGAAAACATCGACCCGGTCACCTGGCGTTTCCATCTACGCCCAGGCTTGACCTTCCACAACGGCGAGCCGCTGGATGCTAACGCGGTCAAGTGGAACCTCGATCGCGTGCGCACCCGCGAAGACTTTATGGTGCAGCCGCAGTGGTTGTTCATCGACGAGGTCACGATCGTCGATGACCTGACCGTCGATGTCACCACCAATGAGCCCCACGCTTACTTTGAGTACGACGTCAGCTATAACGGCTGCGAGCTATTGCCGCCCCAGTATATGGAAGAGGTCGGTGAGGAAGTGTTTGCTCAAAAACCCGTCGGCTCTGGCCCTTACAAGCTGACCAAGTTCATCGCCAGCGAGCGTTACGAGTTTGAGGCGTGGGATGACTATTGGGCCGGTCGGCCCGAGGTCGATCATGTCGTCTATCAGGTCATCTCGGAACAAGCCAGCCAGATCGCGGCCCTTATGGCCGGACAGGTGGACCTGGTTGCGAACGTCCCGCTTCCCGACATTGACCGGCTGACCAACACTGAAGGCATCAATGTGTCGCGCAACAGCTCGAACCGGATGCATCACCTGTACCTGCGCACCGAGACCGAGTCTGGCAACTATATCGAAAAGTATCCAGACTATGAACCGGTGACCCTGGACAAGAACATCCGCCACGCTATTAGCCACGCGCTGGACCGCACGCTGCTGGGCGAGATCCAGGGTGCTGGATCTCCGACGTTGGTGCGCGTCCCGCGCGCCTATCCCGAAGCCTACTCGGACAAGTATGCCGGGGAAGCGGTCGCTGACGAGTGGTACGACCCAGAACTGGCCAAAGAGCTGATCAAGGAAGCGGGTTATGACCCCGACGCGGGCGACAAGCCGCTGCTGCACTTTGACGCGCCGAACGTATACTTTGGCAACGAAAAAGAGGTGGCCGAGGCCATCGCGGTCATGCTCGAGGACGTCGGCTTTGAGGTCGAATTGAACATCTTGGACAGTTCAGCCTACTTTGAGCAGATCGACGAGCCTGGCTATAACCGCGAGCTCTTGCTGGTCACGTTGGGCGGCGGCCCTTCGCTCACGCCGCTGTTCTACACCTGTGACTGGTGGGAGTCCACCTATCACGTGTGCGACCCCGAGTGGGACGTGTTGTCCAAGCAGATCTTGACCACCGTTGACCCGGACGCGCGCCTGGCGATATGGGAAGAGTGGTGGGGGTACTATTTGGACTATGCTCAAACCGTCTCTCTGTACGAGATCGACAACATCTATGCGATGCGTGAGGGCTTTGAGTGGATGCCCCGCGCAGACGGTTGGATGACCTTCCGTGGCCTGGAGTTGAGCGAGTAACAATAGCCGTATCTGTGGAGGAGTCACATGCTGTGGCTCCTCCACAGCCCTTGCCCAATCTTTTACATACGCACGAGAAATCTCTAGGGGGATCAAGTGCTAAGATATATCTTGTCTCGCCTCGTTCAGTTGGTAATCACTATTTTTATCGTCTCCTTGATCGTATTCTTTTTGGTACGAATCAAGGGAGACCCTATTTCAGTCATCGCGCCGCCCACTTTTAATGTGGAGCAGGTTGAGAAGCTACGCCACGCCTGGGGGTTCGACAAACCCCTGGTGGAGCAGTACTTGATATTCCTGCGCAAAGCCGCGACCGGCGATTTCGGTTTATCGATCCAACACCGTGTCCCAGCGATGGGTCTGGTGCTGGAGCGGCTCAAGTGGACGTACTTGCTGGCCGGCGTCTCGGCACTGGTGGCGTTGGTCATTGCCATCCCGTTAGGCGTCGTTTCGGCCGTAAAGCGCAACAGCATCTTTGACCTGCTGGCGACGATCCTGGCCACAGCCGGCACGGCCATGCCCGGCTTTTGGTTGGGCATCATGCTCATGCTGATTTTTTCAGTCAGACTCAGGCTTTTACCTGCTTTTGGCGCCCAGGAGCCATCTTCGATCATCATGCCCGCACTGGCATTGGGCACCGGCATGGCCGCGCGCATTTCCCGCCTCACGCGCTCGTCAATGTTGGAAACCCTGGGGCAAGATTACATTCGCACTGCCTACAGCAAGGGCCTGAAATATCGGACCGTCGTCATCCGCCACGCGCTGCGGAACGGGTTGATTCCGGTGGTCACGGCTTTCGGCTTGCAGTTGGGTTGGTTGTTGGGTGGCTCTGTCGTGATCGAGTCGGTATTCTCCTGGCCAGGTTTGGGACGCTTGATGATCGAGTCGATTCACATCCGAGACATCACCATCGTCCAGGCTGGACTGCTATTTTTCGCTACTTCTTTTGTGCTCATAAATCTGGCCGTCGACATTATATACACATTCCTGGACCCGCGCGTCCGTTACGACTAGTTGAAGAAACGATAGTGGAGAGAGGCATTCCCCATGGAAAATTGTAGTCCCATAGTGGTGTTGGCGGACCGCAGCTCTTTCAAGGCACGGTTCAAGTGCGCCGTCCGGTCACTAAGGCATAGTCCCATTGGCATTTTGGGCCTGATCCTCGTCACCCTCGTTTTATTGTCCGCTCTCTTGGGTCCTAGCATCGCGCCCCATGATCCGACGCAGCACAATCTCAGGGCGCGTTTTAAACCCCCCGGATTCACGGACGAGAACAACACTTATATGTTGGGCACTGATCAACTCGGCCGCGACATCTTGAGCCGTTTGATTATGGGCAGCCGGATATCGGTGATCGTCGGCTTGACCGCCGTCGTGATCGCCGGTGCTGTTGGCGTCACATACGGCTTGATCGCCGGATTTGTAGGCGGCTGGCTAGAGACGATCCTTATGCGCATTGCCGACGCGTTCCTGGGCATCCCCTTTATCATATTGGTGGTCGCTGTCTCGGGCGTCGTAGGTCCGGGGCTGACGACGTTGATCTTGATTCTGGGCCTCACAAACTGGGTCACCTATGCCCGCGTGGTACGGGGTGAAGTGCTGGTCATACGTGAGTTGGACTATGTTACGGCGGCCCAAGTGATCGGCCAATCCCAATTAAAGATTATGGTCAAGCACGTGTTGCCCAACGTCGCTTCTTCTGTCATTATCCTGGCGGCCCTGCAGGTCGGCACCACCATCCTGGCCGAGTCCTCGCTGAGTTTCCTCGGCCTGGGCGTCCAGCCCCCGACGATCACCTGGGGACTGATGCTGGCGGACGGACGGCAGTACCTGGGCAGCGCCTGGTGGATGGCCACGCTTCCAGGGGTGGCCATCACTATCACGGTGCTGGGCGTCGTCTTTCTCGGCGACTGGCTGCGTGACTTTTTGGACCCGCGCTTGCAAGGACAAAATTAGCCTATCCGAGAGAGGGGATGAGGAAAACCGCTATGAAGCCAGGGTGTAACTTTCGGGTGCCGCGCTCGCGCGTGCACCAGACCCACCAGGCGCTGCGCGACCAGCTCTTGCAAGCATTGGAGCCGATTTTGTTCGGCCCTTTGCCCCAAGGCGCACACGTCCGCCAAAAGCTGGAGCGTGATTTTGCTGCAGCGGTGGGACAATCTTTTGCCTGTGCTGTACACTCGGGGACCATAGGTCTGTTTCTGGCGCTGCGCGCGTGCGGCGTCGGTCCGGGTGACCACGTCATCACCGTCGGCAACTCGGACGTCTCGACTACTGCCGCCATCTCACACTGCGGCGCTGTGCCGGTGTTATGTGACGTGCAAGAGACCGACTATACGATGGACCCCGACCTGGTAGAACCGCTGATCACCGCGCACACTGTGGCCCTGCTGCCCGTCGACCTGTATGGTCATCCGACAGACGTGAAGCGTTTGCGCGCCATTGCCGACCGGCACGGTCTAAAAATCATCGAGGACGCAGCGCTGGCCAGCGGCGCCCACGATTATGAGCAATCGGTAGGCGCCTTTGCAGACGTGACGGTGTTTAGCTTTGCGCCCTTTAAACCCTTGGGTTGCGTGGGCAACGGCGGCATGTTGACCACCCAGGACGCCGAAATCGCACGGCGTATGCATCTGCTGTGCAGTTACGGCCACGGGCTACAGGCCCGTATACCCGGACACCAAAATCACGTCGCCGAAGGGTACAATGTATCTCTTGACCCGTTGCAGGCCGCGATCGTGCAGGTCAAGTTGCCCTACCTGGCGGAATGGACGGAAAAGCGGCGCGCGGTGGCGATGGCCTATGCCCAAGGGTTGCAAGACACCGGGGTCACGTGCCCCACCTTTCGCCCTGAGGCGAGGCCAACTTTTCGTTCTTATACCATCCGCGTGCAGGAGCAGCAACGGATTTACCAGGGGCTGAGACAGGCCGGTATTGAGGCGGTGTTGCACTATGCGCCCCCGGTCTACCGGCAGCCCGTCTATGGCGACGCGCTACCCGGGGCAGACCGTTTGCCCATCACGGACCGCCTCGCGCGGGAAATTATTTGCCTGCCCGTGACGGTCGAGTTGGAAAAAGAGGACGTTCAATTTGTCATAAACACCCTTTACAATTTACTATGAGATACGGCACGATACAAACAGTGCGCACAAGAGGGAGATACGATGAATAAAAAGCAGCCATTGATCGAAAGCATTGCCGAGTACGCGACGCAACTTCAGTACGATGATATTTCCGAGCAAGCGATCCAATCCGCCAAGCACTTGATTTTCGACTCTGTCGGCACCGCCCTGGGAGGGTATCAAGACCCCTTGGGCATAAAGGCCGCCCGCTATGCAGCCGAAAGGTGGTGCGGCGATCAAGCCACCCTGCTGGGCGACGGTCGCACCTCGACGCTCCAGGGCGCGGCGTTTGCCAATGCGACGATGGTCAAGATTTTGGGCATGGACGATTCACACCGCTCCTCCAGCCACGTCGCAGCCCAGGTCATCCCGGCGGCCTTGGCCGTCGCCGAGCACAAACAACTCGGGGGGCGAGATTTGATCGTGGCGATCGTAGCCGCTTATGACCTGGCCGTGCGCGTCGGTTGCGCCGTGCGCGAGGCCCAGCGCCAACGCGGACTCGACGTCAAGGGGACGGTGGGCTCTATGGCGGCGGCGCTGGCCGCCGGGCTTTGCGGCGGGCTGGACGCGGACAAGTTGTCCCACGCGTTGGCGCTGGCCGCCGACATGTCCTCCGGCACCGAACAGTATGTCTATGACCGGGGCAAATGTGACACAAAGGACTTGATCTCGGGCTTTGCGGCGCGGAATGGCGTGTTTGCGGCGGAATTGGCCGCGTACGATTTTTATGGACCGCGCGGCGCTTTGGACGGCGAATATGGCTTTTTCCGGGCGTTTGGCGCCGGCGCCGAGTTGGCAGATTTCTCTGACCTGGGGCACCATTTCGGGATCACGACGACCGCCTTTAAACCCCACGGTGGCTGCCGCCACACCCACCAAGCGGTGGACGCGGTGCAAAAAATTCTTGCCCAAGACGAGATCGATCCGGCAGCGATCCAACGCGTGGTGGTCAAAACCTACAAATATGCCACGCAGCCGCTGTTCCGCGTCAACCCCGAACCGGGTACGCGGGAACTGGCCGGCCTCAGCCTGCGGGTGGCCACGGCGGTCACCCTGGTGCGACACAGCGCCTGGCCGCAAGATTATGCGTATTGGGATGACCCGCAGGTGCGGCGCTTGCGTGGCCTGGTTGAAATAAAAGTCGATCCGGAGATTGAGCGTCTGTACCCCGATCGCAACGGATGCCGGGTGATCGTCACGCTCGAGGATGGCCGGGTGTATGAAGGATACACGCCTTTTGCCAAGGGCGAACCTGAATTCCCAATGACCGAGGCCGAACTGAAAACAAAGTTCGAGACGCTTTCGCGCCCGATACTGCCGCCGAACAGGGCCGAGGAAATTTTTGACTTTTGCATGGCGCTAGAGACCGCCCAGGACGTCGGGGCCTTGCTGAGTTTGACCGC
>CAZSJU010000067.1:0-9314 GCA_964607235.1 uncultured Anaerolineae bacterium
GAGCGCTCCCAGGCCTATGATTAAGCTTAGCAAGATCAAGCATACAATCCACAGCTGCGTCTTCATAGCATACCTCCCTTTCTGATCGTCTCCCGGTGCAATGTGCCGGGAAAGGGTCAATTCGATTCGGCCGGCAGCCAGAACACCAACTCGAGAGTGCCCGCGTGGAGCGCGAAAGTAGACATTCGTCACAATAACGCCGGCTGCTAGCATCCCATTGGGAAAAACGTGCCAGTACTCGTTAGGGCCGCACCAATCGCACGCACCGCCGCTCGTGCTGCCGGTAGCGATGATACTGACGATGGGGTGGGTGAACGACTCCGGCCCGATGATATGTGCAGGCGGGAGGGCTATCTCAATGCTGGAGCAACTTGTCAGATTGAGACGTCGGTGAGGTGCAACTAGGGTTGCGTCAATAGCCCGAGTGATGCGATAGTAGATTCAGTGTATCACAATGGAGTGATGCTTGTCAAGGGTAATTTTGTGCGGACAGCGGAGTCAAGAATAAAATAGACCGGACTCACAAGGCACGCAAGATTTTCACGTATCTTCCTACAATTCAGTCCAATTTTAATGCGCCTGCTGCGCTATAAAAATGAAATGGGCAGGGTTTACGAGATGTACAAGGTATTGATCAACCTGTGCATCTTGCAAACCCTGCCCTATACGCTCTTGTCAACCCGACGAGCCCGGCCCTAATCTCCTATGGGCGCATCAAACAGATCGCCGGGCAGGATGTACTGGCTTTCGCCACCCATCACCAGCGGGTACTGGCCGTTCCAGTTGATCGCGGCCTGCCATTGAATGACCTCGGGCGTCAGGCTCTCAGCGATCAAACGGTTCGCCTCGGCCTGCGCCTCGGCCCTGGCCAGGATCGACGCCGCCTCGGCCTCGGCGCGCAGCCTGGTGGATTCGGCCTCACCCTGCGCCACACCGATGCGCTCCAGCCGCTGCTTCTCCGCCTCGGCTTCGGCCGCGGTGATGATGCCCAGTTTCTCAAACTCGGCCTGCTTGGCCTGGTTTTCCTTGGTGCTGATGCGCTCCGCCTCGATCTGTTTCTCCTCTACCGCCTTTTTGTAATCCTCGGTAAAGCCGATACTGCGCAGCCCAAAGAACACCAGCTCGATGCCCTCTGTTTCATAGTCTTGACGTAATTGCTCGGTGATGGCGTCCTCGGCTTCCGACACGTTGCCGCTATACAGGTCGGCGGCCTGGAAACGCTTGAGCAAGTTGCGCACCCGCACCCGCGCGTTGGCCTCGACCACCTTGGCCACCATCGCACGCTCGTCGCCCAGGTTCTGCAGGATGTATGTGGCGCGCTGGCTGTCGATGCGAAAGCGGATCGTAAAGCGCGCGTCAATCTGCTGGCCGTCCGAGGTCGCCGTGTCGACCTCGGGCCCCCAATAGTCCGCCTTGCTGGTGGCCTGTTCGGCGCTGGCCTCATAAGTGACCTCCTGGGTACGATAGATCACCGTCTCTTGGATAAAAGGGATCTTGAGGTTCAAACCAGGGTTGAACACCTTGATGACCCGCCCGAACTGTTTCACCACCGCCACCGTGCCGGCCTCGACCTGTATCGCGCTGGCCAGCAGGCCCTGCGCTAACAAGGCGATCACAAACACAATGATACCCACCTGCGTGGCGCGCCTTTGTCCTGATTGGCTGCCCCGCGAGGGCAAGTAGACCAGGGCTGCAAAGGCGATGCCGCCCAGGATGCTGAGTATAATGGCAGAGGTCAATTGGTCCATTGAATGACTCCTTTCTTGATTGAAAACAACTCGATAGAAACACGACAAATTTCAAAATATACAACAACTTGTCCTGGCCAAATTCGCCAGCGTCCAGATTCTTATATGCTGCGGCCCATTTATGCCGTGGGGGGCGGCGCGTCCTCCGGCGCTTCAGGCGCATCATCAGGCGGCGGCCCCTCCGGCTCGGGCGGGACGGGTTCCGGTGTGGGCACGGCTTCCACCACTTCCGGCTCGGGCGCTAACCCCAGTCGCTGGCGGCGCGCATCCAACTGGTCCCCGACCGCGATCTTTTGCAGTTCGGCCAGCATCTGCGCATCCTCGACCGCGTGGATGGCCTCCTGGCGGGCCTGCGCTTCGTCCAGCCGTTGGTAGATGCTATCCGCCACCATCGCAACCTCAGTATCGCCGCCCACCCCGCGCAGTGCTTCCAGCGTCATTTCGACCCGCTCGACACTATGGTAGGCGCGTGCCAGGGCCAACAATGACTGCATGCGCGGACGCTGGTCCTGCAGCACCCCCGCGCGCACGTTCAATTCCGCGCTTTGACGCTGCAAGGTCTCGTATTGGGCCTGCTGGCGCCGGATCTGTTCTTTGGTCTCGGTGACCAGCTCCCGCTTGGCTGCCAGTTCCGCTTGCGCGACCATGACGCGCTCGGTAGTCGGCGCGACCCCTTCAGCCTCCAGGCGTTCCACCCGGCGCGTCAGCCGTTCGACATCCTCCTCGTGCTGCAGCAAACGGCGCTCGTTGGCCCGCGCAGCGGCATACATGTTTAGCGCTGCCTGCTCGACGTGGTCAACTGCCGCGTGCATGTCCTGCACATCCTGATCAAATAACGCCAACGAGCTATCCTGCAAGGCGCGGTCTACAAAACGGTGCAAACTGCCCCGAACAAGCTCGTCAAGCCTCTCTAGAATAGACGTCATCGCTCGCTCCTCAAGCTTATATTTTATAACCTACTATATCATACACCAATTGGGCGCTACTCGCATCCCACCCAGTTGACAATTACCCGACAAATACACGCCCCGTGATATGGGTACCGGCCGCGCAAGCGGGATCGAGCAAGACCTGCGTCAGCAGCCCTGGTTCCATCCCCGACACGATCCGCACCGTCAACCCCGGCCAGCGCTGGACCAGAGCCAGCATCTGGTGCACCTTGCTGTCCATCCCGCCGGTCACGTCCATCCCTTGCGCGCCGCCCAGGCTGTCTGCCAGCGCCGCGACATTGTGCGGGGTGATGCACGGGATGACGGCGCCATCAGGCCCATAGACGCCGGCGGTCCTGCCCAGCAGCAAAATCCGTCCCGGACGCAGCACGCCGCACAGATAAGCCAAAATCTCTTCGGTCGAGATGATGGTCCCGCCGCGCACCGTATCCAACGCCACGTCGCCGTACACCAGAGGCGCCAGGCCCTCACCCAGAGCGCGTCGGATGGGACCGACATCCAGGTGCATCAAGACGCCGTCCCGGCAACGGGCCGACGCTGACGGTTGCGTCGACAGCACCGGCACCCCGGCATCCAAAAAGGCGTCGGTGACGAGGCGGTTCAGGCGCGCCGCCGTGGCCGCCACGTGGGCGTACCCCACCCAGTCCCTATGCCCTTGCACGCCGTCCCGCGTGCCGTACCGTCCCCCTAACCAATGTCCAAAAGATCCCGATCCGTGGCCCAACAACAAGGGCCAATCGGGTCGGGCGTCGTGGACCTGGCGCACCTCGCGCGCCAACCGGGCAATGACGTCCGGCCGCGGCGTCTCGGGCTGCGTCTTGTCGGTGATCAAAGAGCCGCCAAGCTTGATGAAAATGGGATCGGATTTTGACATCATACCTCATCTCGTGGCAAATCGTGTAACCGATTATAATCGAAACACGAGCGCGCGCCAAATTCCTGTTTTTTACGTCTCCTTTATAGCTTGACGCGCATATATTTATTATAATAAGGTGTCAGGCTAGATAACACGTCTCAAGAGCAGTCTAGTATTCGCATGATTGCCCAAGCCAAAACAACACTCACGCTCACGTCCAAGGGCGTCAAACTTGAGGACACAAAAATGAACAAAGCGGATCATCAAGCAACACAAGGGCGCATCCAGGAACTAGAAAACCAAGTCTGCGAGTTGCACGAAAAGCTGGAGGCTATGAAAGCCTTGCAACAGACAGCTCTCGACATCACTTCCCAACTCGAGATGCCCCAACTACTGGAAACCATCGTCCGGCGCGCCAGCAGCTTGATGGATGCCACCGGCGGTGCTGTATACCTGCAGACCCATCCCGGCAGCCAGACGGTAGAGGCCGTCGTCAGCTATAACCTGGAACAGGATTATCGCGGGGTTCGCCTGGATTTTGGACAAGGGATCGGCGGGCGGGTGGCAGAAAGCGGACAACCGCTCATCATCAACGACTATCACGCCTGGCAAGGCAAAGCGCCCCAGTTGCAAGACATCCCCCCGCGCGCGATCCTGGCCGTACCCTTGACCGCGCACGGACAAACTCACGGCACGCTAGAGATCATTGACTTGGGCGGCGCGCGCGTCTTTACCCAAGCCGACCTGGAACGCTTGCTGCCCTTTGCCCACCAGGCAGCGGCAGCGGTAGAAAATGCGCTGCTCTATCGTAAAGAGCGCACGCAACGCGAGACCGCCAACGCGCTGCGCGAAGCGGCCGAAATCATCAGCCGCACGCTGGATCTGGATCAAATCTTGACCCTGCTGTTGAACCAACTGGAAAAACTGGTGCCCTATGATGGCGCCACCATCCAACTCGTAGAGAATGGGACCTTGCGCACCGTCGCCCGGCGCGGCGTCCCTTCTACGGTCGAGCACAAACCCTTGATCTGGGAAAACCTGGAAAGCGAAATCTGGCAATCCATCATCTATAACAAGACACCCGTGCTCCTGCCGGACGTGCACGACGAACCGCACTGGAAAGCCCAACCAGGGCTCGAATACGTGCGGGCGTGGATCGGCATTCCCATCATCACACGGGACTGGGTCTGGGGCATCTTGACGCTGGCCAAAGCAGAGCCCAATTTTTATGGGCCACAAGCGGCCGACATGGCCGCCAGCCTGGCGCGCTATGCCGCTACCGCCATCGAGAACGCCCAATTGTACGCCTCGGCGCATCACCTGGGCTTGACCCACCAAAAACGGGCTGCCCAACTGGCCTCCCTGCAAGCGACCAACCTGCGTCTCTCTGCCACGCTCGACCTGGACACCGTGCTGCAGACACTGGCCAAAGGCGCGCTGGAACTCACCCCGGCCGACGACACGCATATCTACTTTTACGAGCAGGACACCGAGGAACTGTCCTTTGGGACCGCCTTGTGGCGTAACGGACGGCGCGAACCGGCCGTGACAGTGCCGCGCTCCCAAGGTCTGACGGCCACCGTCGCCCAAAGCGGCAAACCGCTCATCATCAACGACGCGCCCCGTCACCCAATGTTCTCCGGAAAAGAGTCGGGCGAGTGGGGGGTACAAGCCATCGCGGGCCTACCCCTTAAACGCCAGGAACGCGTCATCGGCGTCTTTACAGCGGCCTACCTGTCTCCCCACACCTTTAGCTCCGACGAGATCAGCATTTTGGGGCTGTTGGCCGACCAGGCCGCCGTGGCCATCGAAAACGCGCGGCTTTACCAACAATTGAAAGCCCATCGCTCCCGCCTGGAAGCCGAGGTGGCGGCCCGCACCTTTCAGTTGCGCCAGGAAAAAGAACGCGCCGACGCCATCCTGACCCACGCCGCCGACGGCGTGACCCTGACAGATGCCCAAGGCGTCATCAAATACGTCAATCCCAGTTGGGAGCGGCTAACCGGCTATAGCGCTCAGCAAGCATTGGGCCAGACACCCCGCATACTGCAAAGTGGCGACACGTCGTCCGAGACTTACCGGGAGATGTGGGAAACGATCACCGCATGTAGGGTGTGGCGTGGGCAGATGCGCGACCGGCGCGCCGACGGCAGCCTCTATGACGTCGATTTGACCATCGCGCCTGTGACCAACGAGGACGGAGAAATCGTCAACTTTGTGGGGGTACATCGCGACATCACCGCCCAAAAGGAGGTGGCGCGACTCAAAGACCAGTTCGTCTCGCAAATTTCCGACGAGTTACGCACCCCCATCACCAATCTCAAGCTGTACACCAATTTGCTCCAACGTGGCAAGCCGGAAAAGCGCGACACCTATTTTAAAGTCATTGCCCAAGAGACCGCTCACCTGGAAAAACTGGTCACAGACCTGCTGGACTTTTCTCAACTCGACCAGGGCAGCATCACGCTGGCCCCGGAGCAACTCAACCTGAACGCGCTGGCGGCTCAGGTCGTCAATCAGCTCGGGCGCCTGGCCGCCGGTCTCCAGGTCGAACTGAACCTGGTCCAGATGCCAGACTTGCCGCCGGTATGGGTGGACCTGATCCAAATGAGTCACGTCTTGACCAAACTCGTCACCCGCGCCCTAGAAGATACCCCCGCTGGCGGCCAGGTAAGGGTCCACACCGGTCAAGCGGCGCGTGCGGGGCGGCCCGGCGTCACCTTGACGGTGCAAGATAGCGGCGCCGGTCTCTCGGCCGCCGATCAAAAACGCATCTTTGAACGGTTCTTCCGCGCGCCTTCACCCGAGAGAGAGACGGACAGCAGCAGCCTGAGACTGGCCATCGTCAAGAAAATCGTCGAGCTGCACGACGGCCAGATCCAGTTCCAAAGTCAGCCCGGCCAGGGCAGCACCTTTAGCGTGTGGCTGCCCATCTGTACAATGCAAAACCTATGACGCACTAATTGGAGGCGCTTTGATCAAGCTGCACATCATTATCATCAACGTTCACAACACAGCAAGCGATTTGCTGCAGCAACAATTAAAAAGACTAGGACACACTCTTGGTGACATCATCACAGATATTCCCCAGGCTTCACAATTGCTCCAAGAAGCCGCTCCTACGGTCGAAACCGTCCCTACGGTCGCCATCCTGCTCCAGCCGGACCAGAAACCAGGTTTTTGCCAAAAACCTGGTTTCTTTCCCACAATCTACCAGGTATCTGTGCATCCACGCCGGTTGCCGGTGGTGCTGCTCTCGCATCGCGACGACCTGGCGCTGGTCGAGGCGGCACACACTGCCGGGCTAGACGCCTACTTGACGCTGCCCGCCGACGACAGCGCGCTGGCCTGGACACTGACATCCGCCATCTCTCGTTTTCAAGGCCAGAGGACGCCGCCGCAAAACGTGGACGACAAGGACATCTTGGAGTCGTTGAACGCAGCGGCGCTAGCCGTGCAGCAGACGCTGGAACCTCAAGAGATCATCCGCGCCACTGCCAGGGCACTGGAGGACCTGGACCTGGAATGCACCGTGTTACTGAGCGACGCGGACCAGTCCAACCTGGAAATCGCCTTTAGCTCTTTTTACCCGCACGTCATCAGCGCCGCAGAAAAGTTGACCGGGCTGAAAACCGTCAGCTACCGCATACCCGTCGAGCGGCTGACGACAATCGAGGCGCTGTTTCAAGAACGCCAGCCGCTCCTGCTGACCGACGTCCAAGAGATCATCCGGCAGATGCTGCCCCAGCGCCTGGAAAAATTAGCCGCGTCTCTCACACGACTGATCGGCATTTCGCGCATCATTGTCGCGCCTATGGTGGCCGAAGATACATTACAAGGCGTGCTGATTGTGCACGCCGCCCAGCTAGACGCCTCCCATCTACCGGGCGTGACCGCCTTTGCCAACCAGGTGGCTGTCGCCTTGCGCAACGCCCGCGCGCACGCCGAGATCAAGCGCCGCGTGACGGCACAAGCGGCGTTGTTAGAAGCCAGCACCGTCATCTCGTCGACGCTGGACTCGGCGGCGGTATTGAAGCGCCTGGCCCGCCAGATGGGCCAGGCCATCGACGCCACCGCCGCTTGCATCTGCGATTGGGATTCCCAAACAGATATCGCCACCGTGCTGGCCAAATACTTGGGATCTGACGCTTCTGAAGCCGAGTGCCTGACAGAGATCGGCACGACCTATGCACTGCGACAAGCGTTCCCCTATAAACTGCAACATCTGCAGCAGGCCAAGCCGGTGGTCATCCAACGCGACGCTCCCCAGCTCAGCCCAGCCGAACGCGAGCACATGCAACGACAGGGCATCCAGAGCAGCTTGCTCATTCCCTTGCAAGTCAAAGGCAACGTCATCGGCTATGTGGAACTGTGGGAGAGCCGGCATGCGCGGGCGTTCACGCCGGCACAAGTCACACTGTGCCAGGGTATCGCAAACCAGGCCGCCATCGCCATCGAGAACGCACGGCTGTTCAAAGCGCAGGCTCAACGACGACAAGAGGCCGAGACACTCTATCAAATCACCGCCGCGCTGACCTCGACACTGGAACAGTCAGAAGTGCTGGATCTGATTTTAGGTCAACTGGCCACAGTAGTGGCGTACGATAGCGCGGCGGTGTTGCTGGTCCAGGGGGACAAACTGAATATCGCTGCCGCACGGGGCTTTCCCGAGGGAAAGGCCGTGCGCGACGTCGTCTTTGACATCTCGGAGGTACAACTGTTTCAAAAGATTCGCGACACCCGCTGCCCCCTCATCCTCCAGGATGCCCAGACTCAACGGCACCTGTGGGCGGAAGGGCCTGTCCTGAGCAACGCCGAAGGACCAGGATTGTCATACGTCCGTGGCTGGATGGGCATCCCCCTGCTGGTCAAAGATCAAGTCATCGGTTGCCTGACCGTGGACAGTCGCCGGCCCGACGCTTTTGGCCCGCAGGACGCCACATTGGTGCAAGCTTATGCCAACCAGGCCGCCATCGCCATCGAGAACGCACGGCTGTTCCATGCCGAGCGGGCCCAGGCGCGGCGGCAAGCGGCCCTATCTCGACTCAGCGCCGAACTGGCCGCCACGCTGGACGAGACGGAAATTTGCCGCCGCGCCATCGCCGGTCTGCACGACACACTGGGTTACGACTATATCGCGCTCTTGTTGGTCGACGAGGGGAGCGGCGAACGCGTGGTCGCCAGCAGCGTGGGCTGGCCCAAACATCTCACTCAATGCCGATACCCCCCAGGCCAGGGGTTGAGCGAGCGCCCGCTGCAAGATGGACAGTTGCATTATACGCCGGATGTGAACCAAGCGCCGGATTACATCCCCGGTCTGGGCTGTGGCGCCGAGGTGGACATCCCACTAAAACTGGACGAAACAGTGCTGGGCGTGCTCGTGGCCGAGAGCCATGAACCCCAGGCCTTTGACGCACAAGATTTTCAAGTGTTACAAGCCGCCGCCAACCAGACGGCGGTCGCCATTCAAAATGCCCGGCTGTACGAAAAACAACGCCAACTGGCGGACGAACTGGCGCGCCTGCACCGCGCCTCTGACACCTTGTTCTTTACCACCACGCCCAACATCCCCAGCCTGGCGCAAAACATCGTCGACGCGGTCTTACGCGAGTTTGACCAGACCAATTGCAGCTTGTTGCTGCTCAACACCACCACGGGCCGGCTGGAACGGATCAGCGCGGCCGGCCCCTATGCTATGCACATCACCTGGCCCCGGATCAACCTCGTCCAGGTCGACGGACCGGGCCTGATCTCACGCGC
>CAZSJU010000067.1:9414-13464 GCA_964607235.1 uncultured Anaerolineae bacterium
CCTGCGGCAAGTTGCGACGCACGGGCTGCACTGGCGCGGTGATGTTCAACTCGCGCGCCGCGATGGTCGCACCGTCGAGGCCGAGATGAACATCGCCCCTATCCGGGCCGAAAGCGGCCAGTTAATCCACTTTATCGCCAGTTTGCGCGACGTCAGCCAGGCCCGCGCGCTGGAACGCGCCAAGTCTGAATTTATCAACAACGTCTCCCACCAGTTTCGTACACCCGTCACCAACCTCAAGAGCTATGCCTACCTGCTCCAAAAGGGCGCGGCCGAGAAACGACCCAAATACGCCCAGATCATCCAGGACGAGGTCAAAAAGCTGGCCCACCTGGTACAGGACTTGATTGAAATCACCGAACTGGACGCAGGCCCGATCGTCACCGCTTGGCGTCCGTTGTCGCCCACCGCCCTCGTCGGTGAGCTGGTCGAGCGGTACCAATCGCAGGCGGTGGCCGCCGGGCTGGTTCTTTGCGCCGCGCCCCCCGACGCGCCCTTGCAAGTGTTGGGCGACAAGGACCGGTTGACACAAGCGCTAAACCAAATTCTAGACAACGCGGTCCTCTTTACGGCCGGTGAGACCGATGAGACCGGTGAAACAGGTAAAACAGGTAAAACAGGTAAAATCGAGATAGGCGCTCGGCTAGCGACCGAGGCGACGGCTGGAGGCGCACAGGTCGTCATCTGGGTCACGGACAGCGGTCCGGGCATCCCGCCCCAAGAGCTGGACCAGTTGTTCGAACGTTTTTTCAGGGGGCAGGCCGCTCAACCAGGCCACATCATAGGGACCGGACTGGGGCTATCCATCGCCCAGACTATTGTCCAGGCCCACCGCGGCCACATAAAAGTCCATAGTGCGATGGGCCAAGGCAGCACCTTTGAGATATGGCTGCCGGCGCTGGACTAGGATTGCCCCGGTTATTTTCTTGCTCGATTGGTGTGGGGATGGTATAATATCGGCGCGACCGGGTTTGGACGACGCGTCAGCCCGGCCATTTTTTGTCCAAAATAGGAGTCGTCGGTTTATGGAGCAATTGTTAGAAACCCTCAGCAGTGTCGTCTTGATTGGCGCGTCCTTTTTGGGGGCTTTTCTCGCTGCGCTGTGGCTCAGTCTCATCATCTGGACCTTTCAAGACATCCGCGCGCGCTCGCGTGATATCTTTGCCCAAATCTTGGCTACGCTGGTCGTGGCGATCCTCAACCTGCCCGGCTTGCTGATTTATATCATGGTACGCCCTCGCGAGACGTTGGCCGAGGCTTACGACCGCTCGCTGGAAGAAGAAGCGCTGCTGCAAAGCCTCGAAGAACAAGAGACTTGTCCCGGCTGCGGGCAGCGGACCGATCAACATTGGATCATGTGCCCCTATTGTCACACCAAGCTGAAAAAGAGCTGTCACCATTGTGGACAGGCGATCGACCTGCGTTGGACAGTGTGCCCGTATTGTGGCACCAGCGTACGCCCGACGTCTACCCCGTCGCCCAGCCTTGAACAGACTTCCAAGACCTACCCGCCTGGATCCGCGCTGGCCCAGGCCGCGCAACGCGACGTGGCGCCAACCGGCGAGTAAACATTGATGGCGCAACATCCCTGGCTGGACCCCCGGCCTTTTACGTTCGGTGAGGGAGAAAAAGTTGGCGTGTTGCTCATCCACGGCTTTACCGGGGCGCCCGCAGAGATGCGGCCGATGGGCGAATACCTGGCCGCTCAAGGTTATACTGTTACGGGTCCCCAACTGGCCGGTCACGGCAGCCGCTGGCAAACGCTGAACCGCATGCACTGGCAAGACTGGGTGAGTAGCGCCGGCGTCGCCTTGACCCAACTCCAGGCGCACTGCGACCGGGTCTTTGTAGGAGGGCTATCGTTGGGCGGCTTGATCACGCTCTATCTGGGCGCCCAACACCCCGAGATCGACGGGCTGGTGCCTATGGCGCCCGCTATGAGCGTGCGCAACAAACTGATCTACCTGACACCGCTGCTCAAGTACCTGTTTAAAAAACGTGACATACGAGATACCGCATCCGACGCGGTGGATCCGGCGACCTTTGATCGCTGCTGGAGCTATCCGGTCACGCCCATCGCCGCGGCCCACGAGGTGCTCAAGTTGCAGCGCCAGGTCTGGGGTCTGTTGGACCAGGTCACCCAACCGCTCTTGATTTTCCAGGGTTATCACGACCGCCAGGTGAATCTCAAAGGGACGGCGCGTCTCTATGAACGCGTCCGCGCCGCGGACAAAGCGCTGGTCTGGCTGGACAATTCCGGCCACTGCCTGACGGTAGACAGCGAGCGCCAGGCAGTATGGCGCAAGACGCACGAGTGGATACAAGGGAGGAGCCATTGAACGGGCTAGACGGACCACTGGCCGTGTTGACCGGCGCCGGGGTCTCGGCCGAGAGCGGCGTGCCCACCTTTCGCGGTGCGGGCGGGTTGTGGCACAACTATCGCGCCGTCGACCTGGCGACGCCCCAGGCCTTCCATCGCGACCCCAAGCTGGTCTGGGAATTCTATGCATGGCGACGTCAGGTGGTCGCCCACTGCCAACCCAACCCCGCACACCAGACCCTGGCCGAGATGGAACGCCGCCTGCCCGACGTGACGCTGATCACCCAGAATGTCGACGGGCTACACCAACGAGCTGGTAGCCAACGCGTCATCACCCTACACGGCGACCTGTGGCGCGTGCGCTGCACACGCTGTGACTATCACGGTGAGGATCACCGCGTGCCCTTGCCCGAACTCCCGCCGCGCTGCCCCCTGTGCAACCATTTGCTACGCCCTGACGTCGTCTGGTTCGGTGAAGGCCTGCCGCGCGATGCGCTCCAGGCGGCCCTGGAAACGGCCTCGCGGGCCGAGTTGATGTTGATCGTCGGCACCTCGGCCATGGTAGAGCCGGCAGCATCGCTGCCGCTGCTGGCCAAACAGAACGGCGCCACTTTGATCGAGGTCAACCCTGAGGAAACCCCACTGAGCCCACACGTCGACGAGGTGCTGCGCGGACCGGCCGGCCAGATGCTGCCCCAATGGTGGCAAGCGCGCCTCGGCTCCGTAAATTGATAAATTCAAAATAAAAATCAGGCAACCTTGCAAAAGGTTGCCTGATTTAACTTTCAGGCGTGGGTCTTTACCTGTCAGATTACTGAACGCGCAGCAGCACTTTACCTTCTTGCCACATCCCCTCCAGATCGTAAAAAGCGCGCAAATCCGGAGAAAAGACATGGATGATGACGTCGATATAATCCATCAACACCCAGCCCGATGCTGGCTCACCTTCAATGTGATGGGGGATGATGCCCAGCTCTTGCTTGATCGTCTCGCGCACGCTTCTAGTCAACGCCTTTAACTGACGCTCGCTTGAACCGTTACACAGGACAAAAAAGTCAGCAAATAGGGACTGTTCTCGGATATCTAGCAGGAGAATATTTTCTCCCATCTTTTCTTCAACGACATCAATGACGCGTCGTGCCAATTCAATGGATTCCAGCGGTCAACCTCCTAGCTTTTATGCCTCAGCATTTGAACTCTGCTGGTCCATTGTATCAGAGCTTGCCTCATCGCGCAACCTTGAGATCAGTGCTTCTATGCGCTGCCAGTGCGTCCCACGCCAATAGAGCTGATCGCAAGACGGGCACCACGAGCAATCTTGCTGGGTGCGCTGCACATAGGCCGGCAAGCGCTCGGAGACCAGATCCGATGGCGCCGCCTCCAAGGGGTGATTGCAAATGGGACAACGCGGCGCGGCGGGTTCGGGCGGAGCGCCCAGGGCAGCCCACACCTGCTGCAATTGCCCCTCTAACGACACGCTCTCAATCAACAAGCTCCGCAGCCCTCGCCGCCCAACCAACTTGTGATTGCGGGTCAAAACCAGTCTCTTCTCAGCCCGCGCCTGCCGCATCACGGCCCACACGTCGCTGCCGGACACATAGGCGGTATCATACCCCAAAAGCCGCAACCACCTGGCGAGCCGGCCCAGGGTGACATCGGCCAGTAACTTGACACCTTGCTCAGGCGCAGCGTCCCCGCTCCGGTCTGTCATAGACTCTCCTCTCTCAACC
>CAZSJU010000068.1:0-2504 GCA_964607235.1 uncultured Anaerolineae bacterium
TATGACCATTCGCCCCGCCGAATTGGAAGATTTGCCGGCTTGTTTGGCGCTTGACCATTCTTATATGACTCAAAAGGTGCGACAGATGGACCTGCAGGAGGAGAACGCTGTGGTCGCGGTGGCCTTTCGTACGATGCGCCTGCCCCGTCCGGTTCACGTCGCGTATCCGCGGGATCAAGAAGAACTGCTGAAAGCTTGGCATCGACGTGACTGTTTTCTGGTCGCGACCGACAAAGATGGGGAAGAGAAAAAGATCGTGGGCTATTTGACCATGACGGCCCAAGAGTGGCACAAGACCGGCTGGGTGGCAGACTTGGTGGTGGCGCCTGAACATCGGCGCCAGGGCCGCGCCACGCGTTTGTTGCGCGCTGGTCAGACGTGGGCACGCCGGGCCGGGTTACGACGCCTGACGGTGGAGATTCAGACTAAAAACTATCCCGCCATCTGTTTTCTCGAACGCCACGGGTTTTGTTTTTGCGGCTATAATGACCGTTATTATACAAATGAGGACATTGCGCTCTTTTTTACTCTAGACTTGCGTTAAGGCAGACTGGACAGTGCGCACAAGGTTGACGCTTTGCCATCTATGAGTGGTTTTCTTGTTCAAATTAACCAGTTGCTGACCTCGGCCATCGTCATCACCGGGTTGGCGTTGCTCCTGTACATTTTGACGTATAACCGTCAGAGTGACGTCACGCGCGCTTTTGCGGCCCTGTTGAGTTGCGTCATCATCGTCTATGTGGTCGACCTGGTCGTGTTTCCGTTCAAGACTTTTGCCCGTACGGCGCCCTGGTTACGTTTACAGTGGATGGGCATCGCTCTGGCCCCATCCGCCTATCTACACTTTTCTACCACCCTGCTGGGCACCACAAACGCGCGCCATCGTTATAGCGATTGGATCGTCAGGCTCAACTATGTGTTGGGCGGTGCGGTGTTGTTGCTGGCGCTCTCTACCGACCAGATTGTGAACGAGCCCGAGACGACCATTTATCCCTTTCACCTGGAAGCGGGCCTGGCGTTCGGATTGTTTGCTGCTTACTATTTTGTGACCGTGGCCTGCGGTGCGATCAATATCAATCGGGCGCGTCGGCGTTGTCTCACTTCGACCTCCCGCCGGCGCATGACCTACGCTGCCATCTCTTTCGTCGCGCCCAGCATCGGTGTCTTTCCCTATTTGTTGATTACCGGGTGGACGGGCTTTTTACCCCAATGGAGCTTTTGGTTGTTGTTGGTGGTCAGTAACATCGCGGTGGCGCTGATGTTGGTCGTCCTGGCCTATAGCGTGGCCTATTTCGGTGTGCTGGCCCCGGACCGCGTCGTCAAACGCCGCATGATTCTATTCTTGCTGCGCGGGCCTCTCGTCGCCTGGTTGATCTTGGGGGTGTTGACCGTCGGCCGGCGCGCTGACTCGATTTTTGGGCTTTATAACGAAACGTTTACCGTGCTTGCTGTCGTCGCGGTCACTATATTTATGCAAGTGATCATTACAGCCGCTGCGCCCTTTATCGACCGCTTGATTTACCGCCAAGACCGCCAGGAAGTCACCTGGTTGCGCACTCTTGATGAGCGCTTGCTGACCAGCACCGACATGAACCAATTTTTAGAAAACGTTTTGACGGCCATGTGTGACCTCTTGCGCACGCCCAGCGCTTTTATGGCTATGGTATCTGAGGAGGGGCCGCAGTTGGAAGTGGCGTGTGGCCCCCTAGAACCTGACGGTGTAGAGTGGACGGTGGAAGAGTGGCGGGCGATTACCGAGCCGTCGGACAATGGCCGCGGAACCGGGGAACGGGCGCTGTGGCAAGAGGAGGGCTTTTTTATATGGGACGGGTATTGGTTGCTGCCGTTGCACGCGCAGGCAGACAGTGTGGTGACCGGCGTGTTGGGATTGGCTGCGCGCGCCCCGCACATTGATCTCAACCAAGAGGAACGAGAAGGGCTCGATATATTGGTCAAACAGGCCGAGATGGCTCTGGAGGATTGGCATCTGCAGCGGCACGTGTTTGCAGCGTTAGAGCTGTTGATCCCCGAGATCGACTCAATTCAGCGCCAGCGCGGTGTGGTGCGTTATCAGGGTTCCCCCGCGCTGCAAGGGTTTGAGAGTGGTCTCATCGACCGGCCCGAGTTCTCGCGCCTGGTAAAAGAGGCGCTGCGACATTATTGGGGCGGCCCCAACTTGAGCGACAGTCCGCTGCTGCAATTGCGCGTGGTCAAGCGTGCCTTACCTGAGTACGGCGGGAGCCCCATGAAAGCGTTGCGCGCCGTGCTGACGCAGGGCATTGAGCGGTTGCGGCCTGACGGTGAGCGCAAGATGACCGCAACCGAGTGGCTGCTCTACAATATCTTGGAACTAAAATTCATTCAGGGCAAAAAGGTGCGCGACGTGGCGATGCGCCTGGCGATGAGCGAGTCGGACTTGTATCGTAAGCAGCGCGTCGCCATTGAAGAGGTGGCGCGGCAGATTGCCCAGATGGAACTCCAAGAGTGTGAACCACAGGATGAAG
>CAZSJU010000068.1:2604-3829 GCA_964607235.1 uncultured Anaerolineae bacterium
GTTCCCTCCCCCACGGGGGAGGCTAGGAGGGGGGCCGCGTCGTGTCTTGACAGCTTCTAGCGCCTTGACATATAATAGTTTTTGGTGAGGTGGGTGTTGCCGGCTCCGCTTGAGATCATTCCATCACGCAGGTTGCTTGCAGCTTTAACGAACCTTAAAAAATCTAATCAGGTATACATTGGCCCCAGCGTTTATTTAGGAGAAAGGATATATGTGAACGACACTGCATTGTTTTGTGGTTGGGCGATTGTAACACGTCATTTGATAGAGGCGCAGGAGTGAACAGTATGAATCAGGGCACTGGAGCACCAGGTATTGAGGAGGGATACTGGCAAGCTGTTTTGAGCCAGGGTGAACTGTCATGTGAGCATCCGGCAACCGATCAGCCGGAGCTTTGGGAGGGGTTCAAGTATGACCTGAAAGAAGGTGTCGCTGAGCAAGATGCTTTGGACGCTCAGATGGCCGCCGATTTGGATGATTGCTGGTCCCAGGCGCAAACTTGCCTGGACCTGGGAAAGGTCTTGGAATTGGAGGTCAGCGGTTACAATCGGGGTGGTTTGTTGGTAGATTGGGAAGGCTTGCAGGGATTTGTGCCTGCTTCCCATCTGTTAGGGCTGTCGCCCTATTTGGATGAAGATGGTCGCTTTGCGGCATTGGCGCGACGGGTCGGCACTTTTCTAAAATTAAAAGTGATTGAAATTGACCAGCAGGCCGAACGCTTTATTTTGTCAGAGCGGGTCGTTACGGATGAAGAACAGCACCGAGTCAACCTGTTGACCGAGATAGGGCCGGGAGACGTGTGTCAGGGCTGTGTCACCAATCTTTGCTCGTTTGGCGCTTTTGTGGACTTGGGTGGGGTCGAAGGGCTGATCCACATCTCTGAATTGTCTTGGGGCCGTATTGACCATCCGCGCGACGTGCTAGAGAGCGGTCAACTCGTTGACGTGTATGTGCTTAACGTCGATCCAAAAGCTGGGCGGGTCGGGTTGAGCTTGAAGCGCCTCCTACCCGATCCCTGGGAGACGGTAGAACAGCGCTACGAACCGGATCAGTTGGTCAAAGGGGTCGTCACCAACGTGGTCAGTTTTGGCGCTTTTGCCCGGGTTGAAGAAGGCCTGGAAGGCTTGATCCACGTCTCCGAACTGGCAGAGGGTAACTTTTTGCATCCGCGCAACGTGCTACAAGAGGGAGATGAGGTCTTGGCCCGCGTGTTGAGCGTGGATGG
>CAZSJU010000068.1:3929-11221 GCA_964607235.1 uncultured Anaerolineae bacterium
TGGGAAAGGGGTCAGAACGTTGCCGGCTGATGGTCATCGCCGGCAAACGACGTATTGTGAGAAAGGGATATGGCGCGCAAAGGGCATCCTTTGAAAAAACAGGATAAAGAGCAGTTGATGCGCGAGGTCTCTGCTGTCTTGCTCCTCGTCCTGGCCGTGATTACGGGACTGGGACTGTCCGGATTGACTTCGGGGACGCTGCTGGATCATTGGATCGCCCTCTGGCGCTACATGCTGGGATGGGGCGCCTTGGGCGTCGCATTGTTCCTGGGTACGCTGGGCGTTGGCTTGCTTCAAGGATGGGTCGGACCGCCGACGCTGTGGCCATGGCGCAAGCTCATCAGCGGCGAGGTGACTTTTCTCGCATTGTTGACGGTTTTGCATACCCTGACCTTTGGCGCGGACCCCTGGCTACTGGCCGAACAGGGCGACGGCGGCGGGATCGTCGGCTGGGCGCTGTCGGGCCTGTTGATCACCTTTATCGGCCCTTTGCCCACAGCGGTGTTGGCGTTGCTGACGGTGATCGTGGCCGGCGCCTGGACGGCAGGCGTGACGCGTGAGCACCTGCGCTATTTTTTGGGCCTGGTGCGGGCGCGCTTGCAGCAGGCCGTCCCCGACCCTGTGGCGTCCGGGGTGCTAGAGCCTGCATCTCAGGTTTCACCGGTGGCCCGTCCCCCGCAGACGCTGAAAATTATCACCGGCCAACTATGCCGCGCTTCCTCGTCCGTCTCTCAACGTCCGGGCAAGAGGGAACGGCGCTTGCCGCCCTTGGATCTGTTGGAAGCATCGCCGCCCCTAGACTATAGCGAAAAAGAGGTGCGGCGCAAGGTCCAGATCATTGAAAAGACGTTGGGTGAGTTTGGTTTGCCCGTCCGCGTCACCGAGGTCCGTCGTGGGCCCGTACTCACCCAATTTGGAGTAGAGCCGGGCTATGTAGAAAAAACTGGCCCTGATGGCGAGACCTGGGATAAAAAGGTGCGCATCAGCCGGATCAGCGCGCTGGCGAATGACATGGCCTTGGCGTTGGCCGCGCCTAGCTTGCGCATAGAAGCGCCCGTGCCCGGTCGCTCTGTCGTCGGTATAGAAGTGCCGAACGACGAATTATCCGTGGTTCGCTTGCGGAGTGTGCTCGAGTCCAAGGCTTTCCGCAAGGTAAAATCTCCCTTGGCTGTGGCGTTGGGTCAGGACATAGCCGGCCGGCCGGTGGTAGCTGACTTGACCGCGATGCCCCATCTGCTCATCGCCGGCACGACCGGATCGGGCAAATCGGTCTCTATCAGTTCTATGGTCACCTGTTTGGCCTTTAATAATCCCCCCGAGCGATTGCGGTTGGTGATGATTGATCCCAAGTTGGTCGAGATGACTCGCTTTAACGGGCTGCCTCACTTGATGGGGCGCGTAGAGGTCGAACTGGAGCGCATCGTGGGCGTGCTGCGTTGGGTGACGATAGAGATGGACAAACGTTACCAGTTGTTGTCCGAGGAGGGCGCACGCCATCTCAAAGACTATAATCGCAGGATGCAGCGCCAAGGTGAGGAGATCTTGCCTCACATTGTCGTGTTTATCGATGAATTGGCGGATTTGATGATGATGGCTGCCGGTCAGACGGAACAAACCATCACCCGCCTGGCCCAGATGGCACGGGCGGTGGGGATCCACTTGGTCATCGCTACCCAGCGCCCCAGCACCGACGTGGTGACGGGTTTGATCAAGGCCAATTTTCCCGCCCGCATTTCCTTTGCGGTCGCCAGTCAGGTCGATTCGCGGGTGATCATTGACCAGGGAGGCGCGGAACATTTGCTGGGACGGGGGGATATGCTCTTTCTCAGTCCCGAGTCCGGTCATGCCCGACGGGTGCAAAGTTGTTACGTCTCGGATAATGAAATTGAAGCGCTGGTCAACTATTGGCGCCAGGAGAGCGGTACGGAAGAACAAGAGCCGGCGCCCTGGGAAGCGATGTTGAGCGTCGATGCGATGTTGGAGAACGATCGGGACCCGTTGCTGGAGGATAGCGTCGCGTTGGTCCGTGAATCCGGCGAGGCCTCCGCATCCCTTTTGCAGCGGCGCTTGCACGTTGGTTACCCGCGGGCCGCTGCTATCATTGATCAGATGGAACAATTGGGCTTTATTGGTCCCCCTCAAACTGGCGGGCGCACGCGTGACGTGTTGATTGAGGATGACGAGGAGATTGCTATACTATAGCAGGGCTGGCAAGCGTCGATTGTGTTGGCGTAAAATGTGCAATGTATGGTAAAATAGGCCTAGTGACTTGATCTAAAAGCAAATGCCGGATGTCGATGTCATTCAAGTAGCGTTGGACCGCGAGGGCATTTGAAGATACGACCAGGTTGAAGGTCTATTATCGAGTTTCTATAAAATGTTGGAGTGAGTGTTATGAGTGGACACAGTAAATGGTCTACAATTAAAAGAAAAAAAGCATCGCTGGATGCCAAGCGCGGAAAAATATTTACTCGTGTTGCCCGTGAAATCACGGTCGCGGCCCGGGAAGGGGGGGGAGACCCCGAGACGAATTTTCGGTTGCGACTGGCGATGGACAAGGCGCGAGAAGCCAATATGCCCAAAGAAAACATCGAGCGGGCCATCGCCCGTGGCACCGGCGAGGGAAGCAAAGGCGTCGTTCTGGAGGATATCACCTATGAGGCGTATGCGCCTTTTGGTGTCGCCTTGCTTGTCCAGGTGCTGACCGACAATCGTAACCGCACGGTGGCAGAGTTGCGTCATACCCTGAATAAGCAAGGGGGCAACATGTCCGAGGCGGGCGCCGTGGCCTGGCAGTTTGAACGCAAGGGCTACATTGCCATCGAACCGGGCGAGGTCGATGGCGACGAGCTCTTTGACCGGGCGGTTGAGGCCGGGGCTCAAGATGTCATTTTTGGCAACGATGTGATAGAGGTCTATGCCTCGGTAGAAGATTTTCAAGGCGTGCAGGAAGCGCTCAAAGCCGGTGGCTTTAAACTTGACACCGCAGAAATTTCGATGCTTCCTCAAAATCCAATGACCTTGGAATCCAGCGAGACGTTCAAGGTCATGCGTGTCATTGAAGCCATAGAAGACCTGGACGACGTGCAACAAGTCTCCTCTAATCTGGACATTACGGATGAATTAATGGACCAGTACGAGGCCACGGCCTAGCCCGTTGAGGGCATTATGTTAGTGTTGGGTATTGACCCTGGCCTGGCGACGACCGGCTATGGGCTGGTGCGTGAAGATGGGGGCGGGCTCCAAGCCATCGCTTATGGCGTGGTGAGGACGCCCGCCAAGCGTCCCTTGGCCGAGCGGTTACAGAAAATTTACCGGGAGCTTGGGACAATCGTTCAAAAGTATCGACCTGATGAAAGTGCTGTCGAAGAGCTGTTTTTCAGTACTAACGTGCGTACAGCGATGCAAGTCGGACAGGCGCGCGGTGTCGTCTTGTTGGCGCTGGCCGAGGCCGGACTTGAGGTAGCCGAGTACACACCCCTCACCATCAAAGAGGCCACGACGGGCTTTGGCGGCGCCGACAAAGCCCAGATGCAGAACATGGTCAAGATATTGCTAAACTTGGACGAGATTCCGCGCCCCGATGACGCGGCGGATGCGCTGGCCGTGGCAATTTGCCACCTGCACTCGGCGCGCTTGAATCGAGCGGTGAGGCATAGTCAATGATCGCCAGTCTAGAGGGAATTGTCGTCGATGCCGGCGCCGACTATGTGATTGTCAAGGTCGGGGGCGTGGGCTTTCGAGTTTACGTTCCCGATGGCGTGCTGCAGGGTCAAGAAAAAAATCGAGGCAAGCCTGGTACTAGTATCCACTTGTTCACACATTTACACGTCCGCGAGAACGAGTTAGCGTTGTATGGTTGTCTCTCTCGTGACGAGTTGGAACTTTTTCAACTGCTCTTGGGTGTGTCGGGCATAGGGCCAAAGACGGCATTGGCCGCATTGTCATCCTTGACGCCGTCAAGCTTGCGCGGGGCGATTGCCCAAGAACAGGTTGAGGTCTTGGCGCGGGTTCCCGGGTTGGGTCCCAAGACGGCGCGGCGTGTCATCTTTCAACTGCAGGATAAAATTGCCGAGGCAACGCAAGCGCTCTCTCCATTGAGCGATCAAGACGCTGAGGTGATCGCGGCGCTGACGTCGTTAGGCTATAGCGTCGTGGAAGCCCAAACAGCCTTGCAAAATCTGCCTCGTGACCCTGATTTAAGTTTGGAGGAGCAGATACGTCTGTCTCTGGCCTATTTTGGTTGAGCTGGCAGGGATATTCTTCCCAATGACGCGATTAGCGACTAGATGGGTGTGTTACAATGGTGTACCAGCGTTCGGTAAAGTGCTAGAAATGTGCCGGTTAGATATGCCTAGACGCCCCGAGCTTTCAAAGTCATCTCTTGGCCTGAATGCTTATCACGTGGCGACACATAATTAGGGGTGAATTCTCCAATGGGCCCGTCCAATCACCCGCTAAATCATATCAAAAAGCGGCTCTTGCCCGTCCTTGAATTTGTGCGCAGCATCCGCGCGCGCATCATCCTCCCCTATGCCATCCTCACAGTGCTCCTGGCGTTTGCCGGTACCTATATCGTCACCAATCTGGTACAAGGCTCCTTGGAAGAACGCCTGAGGCGTCAGCTAGAAGACGCTGCCGGCGTGGCCAGCGATGAGGTGGTGTTTTTTGAAAAGCGTCTCCTCGAAAGATCCCGCGAGCTGACGTATTTGCAGGGCGCTTATGAGGCGATGCAGGCCGGCGACTATCAGACCTTGCAGGAACTGTTGGTGCCCAGCGTGAGCAACTCCTCCGTGCCGCGGACCATCATCATTGACCTGACCGGTCACGTGGTGCTGGACATCATCCTGCCGCCAGGTTCAGCCGAGCCTCGAACTGACGGACCCTTGACCGGAGTAAATCTTTTAGGCGTGCCGTTGGTGCAGCAGGTTTTGAGCGGTGAGCAGGACCTGTACGGAGATCGTCATGCCGGGCTCCTCCATATTGATGACGAATTGTATCAGGCCATCGCCAGTCCCTTCCGCCTCTCTAATGATGCCCAAGCTGTGGGGGCTGAAAACCTGGGCGTCGTACTTGTTGCCGAACCGTTGCGCAGCCTGCTGGATCGTATCAAAGAGACGGCCGTCGTCCGGCGCGTGACGGTTTATAATCCTGACGGAGAGGTCGTCGCGACGACGCTGGGCGAGGGTGAGGCCAAAGAACTATCAATTAGCCCCACTTTCTTCCAGGCGGTGATCAATAATCCAGAACAGACGCTACAACAGGAACGCACCGTGTTTGGGCGGCGGGTGCGTTTCGCATACTTTGTATTCTTGATGCGGCACCGGCCACTCGGCGTCATGTCCATCGGCATCCAGAGCGCTCACGTGGCCCAACAGGGCGCCTCCAGCCGCACGCTGTTCACCGCCATCTTTAGCCTGGCCGTGTTGGGTGTCGTGGGCATCGGCTATGTCGTGTCACGGCGTATTATCGTGCCAATCATGAAGTTGATCGAGACCTCCCGAGCGGTCTCCCACGGGGACCTGACCCAGCGCACGTATATCGAATCCGATGACGAAATTGGCATATTGGCGGCGACCTTTGATCAGATGACAGATAGCCTGGCTCAACGCACTGCCGAGTTGGAAAAATTGTTGCTCGAAAAGCGCGAAGAAGCCAGCCGTGTGCAGGCCATCCTCTCTAGCATCGGTGAAGGGGTCCTGATGGAGGATCAGAGCAACCAGATCGTCATGATGAACCCCGCCGCTCAGGAACTACTAAGCCTGTTGTCGGACCAGTTCACGGCGATGCAACCGGTGCAAGAGATCGAAACTACCAACAGCTCGCGTCGCTTTGAGATTGGCGAAAGCGTGATCAGCGTCCAAACCTCGCCGGTGTTGATGGCCGATGGCAAACAACTGGGTAACGTCATGGTGCTCCGGGACATCACCCGCGAGACAGAGGTCGATCGCCTCAAAGATGAGTTCATTACCCAGATCTCCCACGAATTGCGCACACCGCTGACCTCTATCAAGGGCTATAGCGATTTGTTGCTCAAGGCGATGGGCGGCGCAGCCGGTGGTCAACAACGCCACTTTTTAGAGACCATCAACCGTCATGCCGACACCCTGGTAGACATGATTACTCAACTGCTCGACTTTACCCAGCTAGAGGCCGGCAATTTAGGGCTGCGTTTCGAGCCGCTGTCGATAGAGGACTTGATTCAGCGCGTCGCCGAGATCTGGGAGGAGCGGTTTCAAGAAAAGAGCATCGCCTTCTCTTGCCAGGTGCAAGGCGCGATCCCGAAAATCATGGGGGATGAGCGTCGCTTGCGCTGGGCTTTGGCCCATTTGATGGACAACGCCTACAAATACTCCAAAGCGGAGGATCAGGTGACGCTCTCGCTCACCGCCACCTCTGATTCAATCATGATACAGGTCAGAGATACCGGAATTGGCATTGCGCCAGAGGACCAGACGTATCTCTTTACGCGCTTTTATCGCGTCAATCTTGAGCGCACCGTGGACGTGCGGGGGGCCGGTGTAGGGTTGTACGTCGCCAAGGCCATTGTCGAGGGGCATGGGGGCAAAATCTGGGTTGAAAGCGAGTTGGGCAAGGGCAGTACCTTTGCCTTTACCTTACCTCTGGACGCGAATGTTCAAATACAAGAGCAAGAGATAGAAGAGAGCTTTACGAACCTGGGAGACCTGCTACGATGATATTGGCCGCCCAACTTGGGTCCCCCCCACAAGACGAGGGACGTGACCGGCGCTGGTGGCGGCGATTGTTGCTCCTTTTATTGCTATTGGTGGGTTGCTTTTTGTGCATGCTACTAGCGGCGCAAATTGCGCTGTGGCGCTTGCGCGCCACGCCGCTCCAGCGTGACGTGCGCTCTGTTATAGAGATCGATTATGGCGCCGGTGAACGCCGCGCGGCCCCCCTTGTCCCCCAAGTCATTGAGGATATCAAAAAAGAGCTTGATTTAGAAGCGCTCCGCCCGACGTTGGACGTGCGTGCGATGACGGTGGCCCCTGTGGTCGAAATCTTGATAGAGACCCCTATAGCGTCGGCCGTCGCCCAGGTGACGACGGCCCCGGGCACGGCCGTGCCCCCACCTAGCCCTACGCCGGCCCCTCAGGACACGACGTCGCCCCAAGCCAGCGATACGCCATCCCAGCCTACTGACCCTGCGGACAGCACGGGCACCCAGACCCCCTCACCCAGTGTCACACCGACCGGTAGCTCAACGCCATCGCCAACCGGTAGCCCAACGCCAACCCCAACCGGTACCCCAACGCCAACCCCAACCGGTA
>CAZSJU010000068.1:11321-13246 GCA_964607235.1 uncultured Anaerolineae bacterium
ACGCCATTGCCGACCGCTACCCCAACGCCATTGCCAACCGACACCCCAACGCCGTTGCCCACAGTCACCTCTACCTCACCACCACCGACGGTCACCCCTACCTCACCACCACCGCTGATTCTAGAGATTGTGCCCGCCGCGACCGTTCAGGGGGACGGAGATGACCCAGACATTGGCGTCACGATTATTGGCGAAAACTTTGTGGCGCCTGCTATGGCCTGGCTGGGGGACGTGGGACAAAATATCATGATTAATGTTCTGGACGTCACCGCTAACGTCATTAACGGGATGCTTTCCCCCAACATACCGGTCGGGGTGTATGCATTGACAGTCCAAAATGCAGACTTGCAGTCCTCGACCCTATCACCGGCCTTTGTCGTTTACCCCGGCCCCAGTCCGCTCCCTCATTTCATCACAACCTTTGGGCGCGACGCCCCTGCCAGCAAGGGCGATCGCGACCACGTCCAGATCATATTTTTTGAGGTGCCGGACACTGCGCCGGACAATCTCTATATCCGCATCTTTGATGCAGACACCGGCGGGATGTATGACGAGCCCGACGACCCGCTCGCACCGACTTTTAACACCGTGTTGACAATGACGCTGCGGGGCGGCGCTCAAGCCTTTACGCATCCCGACGCGCGCGCCCATGAACCGGGGCCCGCTGGGATCCGCTCCGGCGTGCCCATCACACAACGGGTCATCGGCGTCGATGGGACCCTCGATGACACCTGGCTCACCCTGCCGGTGAGCCGCGAACAGGGAGAAATAGTCGGAGCGAGCCGCGTGTTCAAGCTAGTGGTAAAAGGCGGCGACGGAGATGACGGCAACTGGTATCAGGTCGCCCTCAGCGCTCTTGCCGACGACAATATGCCCGTGGACAGAGCGCGCATCTTTGCCTATTCGTGGTGCGTGGGCCTGGCCAATCCCTACGACGACATTTCGCTGTACGTTTACGTCCCCTTTGACGCCGACACGGTGACACAGTTTAACTTTGACTTTGATGCCTCGCCCGGCGCCAGCATTGACCTGACAACGCCGCTGCGCAACTTGCCCATCAGCCCTTCGGGCTTGTCGGGCCAGGCAGACGTCGCGTCCGAGAGCTTTTTACCGTTCACCGGTGAACGGGCTTCGACCTGGACGGCGCGCTATGTGACGGGCGATTTTCCCATCAGTAACAACAACTTTTCGCTGTGGTTTGCGTCTAAAGGCGTGCCCCTGGCGATCTTTACCGCGCCAACTTTGGTCTCCCCACCACCCTGATGTCGCTGACCTGCTGAAATCCTTCCCACACCAGACGATCCCAGGATGCCCAATCAGACCAGGGTGTGCCGTTTAGCACCTCTACCCTTGTCATCCTTTGTCGAGCGCGGCTCGTATCGCCTGGCCGGAGACAGGCACCGGCATGGGGTCGAAGGGTGCGATGCACTTGAACTCACTCTCCCGCGATCGAGTTCTCAATGGCCGCGTTGACCATGTTAACCACGTCAGCTTGGGCGCCGGCTTTGAGGCCCAGGCGCACGTCGAGGAGATATTGACGGCGCTGGAGGCGCACACGTTGGACGGCACCGACGAGCCGTTGCGGGTGTACCTGACCTGTGTGCAGGTGCTGGCGGCCCACGACGACCCGCGCGCGCCGGCGGTGCTGGAGGCGGCCCGCGCGGATTCACGACGATAGCTTGCGCCAGACCTTCCTGCACGACGTGCCCGAGCACCGCGAGCTGTTGGAGCGCTACCGGGCAGTTTTTAACGCAGAGGCGCCAAGACGCAAAGAGAAAAAGACAAGGGACGCAGATTTTCGCAGATCGACGCAGATTTTTTTGCCGCCCTTCCCCCGCCGCGCCCGACGGGTCCGTGACCCGTTGGCGGTCCACTCTACTGCAGAGTCAGGCACGCCCACGTGCCGGTCGCCGGCCCAGATCATC
>CAZSJU010000069.1:0-1522 GCA_964607235.1 uncultured Anaerolineae bacterium
GGGGGGGACTGAGGGGGGGCAAAATGCGGCCTTTGGAAGGTTTTTGGAAGGTCAGCCCCCTCTATTATAAAGCCCCTGGAAGGTCAATCCTCTAGTATTAAAAGCGACGCGCATATTAGCATGTGGGGAACGGGGAAACAAAAACATGGATCAAGCGGCAAACATTCCAAGAGCGCTGGTGATCAGTGACAACGATGGACTGGGCAGGGCCATCACAGTTAACTTGAGAAAACACCTCAAAATGGAAATCGTCCAGCTTGCGCCGGACACATTGGCGCCGCCGGACGATTCAAACGGTGACGTCAAGCTGATCGTGGTGGCGCTCAGTTCGCCCAACAGTGAACCGGTCGTGATGTTGTCCAGAAACGCACTCACCGGCTATGTCGGTCAGATTCCGACCTTGATCATCTCGGACCGGCCCTTTAACGCCGATCCCCAAGATCAAATCTTTTACTTGAACTTTCCTTTTGACATCGACCAACTGGCCGACAAAGTCGAGGAAATCCTCAAGTTTCAAATACAACTGGCGCAAACCACCAAAACGGACACGATCGCGTGGCTCAGCGAGAGGAAAGGGAACTATGTCCAGTCAACCATTCAGCACTGATACAACACAGTCAGCGGATCAACACAACCTGCTAACATTTCGCCTGGCACAACAGGTCTATGCGCTGCCTATAGCGTCCATATTCAAAATCATCGACATGGTGGCCATCACGCCCCTTCCCCAGGTGAACCACGCCATAGAGGGCATCATTAACGTTCACGGCGAGACCGTGCCGATCATCAACTTGCGCCGCCATCTCAATATGCCCCATGCGCCCTTCAAGTTGCACACACACATTATCCTGGCGCAAAACGGCGGGCGCACCTTGGGATTGATCGTCGACCAGGTGATGGATGTGCTCAGCTTGCCCGCCGGCCAAATCGCCAACCCCGACCAAATCTTGCCCGAAGGGCTGGGTGAAGCACCCTTGCTGCAGGGGTTAGTCCATACGCCCGACGGCACGGTGTTGTTGCTCAACCTAAAACAAATGTTCAAGCCGCAGCAAGCCCAGGCCCTCGCCCAAGCGATGGAAGCGATGGCCGAGGAGGGATCTGCCCAATGACCGCCCAATCGCCGCTCAAAGAAAGGTCACAAACTATGGACGCGCCCTTGCGTATCTTGTTCATTGACGACAATCCCAATGACCGCATCCTGACCATGCGGGCGCTGAACCGCGAATTTTCAAACCTCCAGGTGGACCAGGTCATCGAGGCCGAAGCGCTGGCCAAAGCGCTAGACGCCGGGGACTTTGACCTGGTCATCACCGATTATCACATCTATTGGACCGACGGGTTGACGCTGCTGCACGCCGTCAAGTCCCGCTATCCTGATTGCCCGGTCATCATGTTCACAGCCACCGGCAACGAAGAGGTCGCCGTCGAGGCTATGAAAACCGGCCTGGACGACTATATCCTCAAGTCAACCGAACACTATGCGCGCCTGCCGGGCGCGGTGCGCTCGGCCCTGGACAAAGCC
>CAZSJU010000069.1:1622-13225 GCA_964607235.1 uncultured Anaerolineae bacterium
CGAGATTATTTGGATCGAGGACAATGCCCGCGCGATCTGCGACGACCAAGCGCACGCGCTGTACTATGAAGGCAGCCTCCAAGATATCCAAAGCCACAAACAAGCCCAAGATGTCCTGCGCCAGCGCAACCGCGAACTGGGCCTGCTTAACCGCGCCGGCCAGGCTTTTAGCGCTACCCTCGATCTGGACCAGGTGCTGGACAATGTGCTGGAAGAGGTGCGCGGCCTGTTGGGCGTCGTCGCCACTTCTATCTGGCTGGTCGACGGCCCGGCGGACGAACTCGTGTGCTCCCAGGCCACCGGCCTCAAAAAAGAACTCGTGCATGGCTGGCGGCTGGCGTTAGGCGAAGGCATTGCCGGTTGGGTGGCACAGAACGACCAGAGCCTTATCGTGGCCGACGCCCACTATGATGCCCGCCACTTTAAGGGCGTGGACGTGAAAACCGGCCTGGGCTTGTGCGCTGTCCTCAGCGTGCCCTTGCGGGTCAAGCGGCACGTGATCGGCGTGCTCCAGGTCGTCGACACATGCCCCAATCGCTTTGAGCAATCGGACCTGGAACTCTTGGAGCCGCTGGCCGCTTCGGCCGCCATTGCCATTGAGAACGCGCGCCTGTATCAAGCCCTGCTCAACGCCGTCAACGAGTCCGACCAACGCAGCGCCGAAATTCTGGCGCTGCTCAAAAGCACACGCGCCGTCCTAAAGTACCAAGACTTTGACCAGGCCGCCCAGGCTATCTTTAAGACCTGCCAGGACCTGATGGGCGCGACGGCCGGATACCTCTCTCTCGCCACGAAAGCGGGAGCGGACAATCAGGCGCTGCTGATCGGGCCAAAAGAGACCGCTCCCATACTTGAATCCGCGCTGCCGGACAAAATGCGCGCATTGCTGCAAGAAGCCAATCTCACCGGCAACGTCGTCTATCACAATGATCTGACGGATCAACATGTTCAAAAAAGTGGGGAACGCCAGGAGCAAACCTGGTCCGCGCCCCTGCCATTTGACAATCTGCTCTTTGCGCCGCTGGTCATTGATGGAAAAGTGGATGGGATACTGGGCCTGGCCAACAAACCCGACGGCTTTAGCGAAAATGACGCCCGGCTGGCGGCCGCGTTCAGCGAGCTGGCAGCCATCGCGTTGCGCAACAGTCAAATGATCGAGTCGCTGGCTAACAGCCAAAACGACGATAACTCGGAGCAGGAGGCACAGCCTTGAACAAGTCTGCTCTCACGATCGGATACGGTGATTATTTGCGCTATAGCCAGCTCGTACAGGAGCGCTGCGGCTTGCACTTTCCGCTCAAAAAACGCGCCGACCTGGAGACAGGGGTGCGACAAGCCTTTGCCGCCTCCACCTGCGCTGACCTGGAAGAATATTACCGCTTGCTGCTAGATCCCCAAGCCGGCGCGGTCGAGATGGACCGGTTGGTCAACGCGCTGACCATCAGCGAGACCCACTTTTTCCGCAACACCGGCCATTTTGATGCCCTGTACAATCACGTGCTGCCGCAAATCATCGCCCGTCGGCGCTCGATGCGCACCTTGCGCATCTGGAGCGCCGGATGCGCCAGCGGTGAAGAGCCTTATTCTATCGCCATGATGCTGCGCGAACTCTTGCCCAACGTCGACCAGTGGTCTATCACGATTCTAGGCACCGACGTCAACACCGCCGCCCTGGACCGCGCCCGCAAGGCCGTGTATAGCGACTGGGCCTTTCGTGAACAACGGGCCAAACAATGGCGCCAGCGCTATTTTGATCCGGTCTCTGAGGCAGAGACGGGCCGGACTTTTAAAAGCAAGCGCTACAAGCTGGACCACCAAGTGCGCCAAATGGTCACCTTTGGCTATTTGAACCTGGCGGCGGGCCATTATCCTTCTTATGCGACCAACACCACATTGATGGATTTGATCCTATGTCGCAACGTGACGATTTATTTTACCGAGCCGGTCACCACCGCCATCACCGACCGGTTTTATGAGGCCTTGACCGAGAACGGCTGGCTGATCGTAGGCCACTCGGAGCACTCGCTGACCACCTACCGCCGCTTTCAGGCGCGCAACTTTCCCAACGCCATCCTGTATCAACGCACCGGTCAACCGACGGCCTTGCCGACCGACTGGGATTGGCTGGCGGATCACAAAGCGTCCACACCCGCGCCCATTACGGTCACCCCAAGGGCTTGCCCAACACCCGGCAGCGACACAACGCCGCTCAAGCCCCAGCCTGAACCCGAGCAGACGGATCCCTTGGAACAAGCGCGCGAGCTGCTCGACAAGGGTGATTCGGAAGGGGCGCGCGCGTTGCTGCTGCCGCTGGCCGAGAGCCAAACCGATCACGCCCCTTTTTACACGACGCTGGGCCAGGCCTGCGCCAACCTGGGCCTTTGGGAACAGGCCGAGCGCTGGTGCCGCCAGGCCATCCAGATTGACAAACTGGCCCTGGAAGCCTATTACACGCTGGCCTTGGTCCTACAACACCAGGGTCAACTCGACCAGGCCATCAACGCCATGAAAAAAGTCATCTATATCAACCACAAAAACGCGTTAGGCCATTTCGGTCTGGCAGACCTGTACCGTAACAACGGCCAGTGGCCCCAGGCCCAAAAGTCACTGGACAACGCCCGGCGCCTGTTAGAGGCTCGCGATGCCCAAGACATCATCTCCGGCTCGGGCGGCATTAGCGTCGGTCGCTTGCGAGAAGCGATCATTCGCCAACAGCAACAGTGGAACATTGAGGTCGAAACCCGCTAACGTCGAATGCGAAACACAAAACGAGAGAGACAAATGAAAGACACGCCAAGCTCAGACCCAAAACGCCAAGCCATAAAAAGAGACCCAAGGCGCCAGGCCACCGATTGGGACCAGGTGCGCCAACGCATCGCCCAGGCCGAAGCAACGCTGTCCAAACTGGACGAAACAGAGCCAGAAGTGCTGCAAGAAATATGGACGCGCCGCGCCCAAGAACTGGCCCAAAAACCCGTTCAGGAAGATCAGAGCGCGCAGGTTCAATTAGTGTTGGCCCGTCTGGGAAATGAACTGTACGGTCTCGACGCACAATACGTCTATGACATCAAGCCAGCCCAACAGATCACCCCCGTGCCGCGCGTGCCCGACTGGGTGGCCGGCGTGGTCAACCTGCGCGGGCGTATCTTTTCCGTGGTCGACTTGGGCCGCTTTTTTGACCTGGCGCACGCAAAACAAGAGAAGCAAGGCAGAGAAAAAACAAGTGGGATGCTGATCGTCGCCGAGACTCCCGATATGGAGATTGCGCTGCGGGTCGACGACGTGCTGAGCGTCGAGGCCCTGCCGGCCACCCACATCCAAGAAGCGACCAGCACCATCCGTGGCCTGCGCCCTGAACATGTGCTGGGCATCGCCGAACTCAAACAGGACAGTCCATCCCAAGAAAAAAATCAGACGCTAATCGTATTGGACCTACCGAACTTGCTGGCCGACGAGCGATTGGTCATCCATGAAGAAATTGTCTAAAGGGAGAAAAATCACGATGAATTGGCTACATAAATTTAATCTCAAATCCATCCAAATCAAGATCACGTTGTGGGCAGGGCTTTGTCTATTCCTGGCGGCAGCCGTCATCATCGCTTACTCGGCCATAGAACTGCGGAATGCCGCGATTGACGCCGCCAAAGATGAGGCGCTGGCGATCGCAAAATACGAGTCGCGCGAGATCAAGGCCGAGATTGAAGTCGCACTCGACGCTGCGCGCACCCTGGCCCAGGCTCTGTCGGCGGTTCAAGACCCCCAAAACCCGGCCCTGTTGAGTCGCGATCAGGTCAACGCCATGCTCAGGCAAGTCACAGCCAACAACCCTCAATTCATCGGCACCTTTACTCTATGGGAGCCGAACGCCTTTGACGGCCAGGACGCCCTATATGCCGGACAGGCGCCATACGACCACACCGGACGTTTTATCGCTTATTGGAACCGCAACGAACAAGGGAACATCCAGGTCGAAACCCCTGTAGACTATGAAATCACTGGTCCCGGTGACTATTATCAGCTACCCAAGCGCACCCGTCAAGAATGCATCACCGAGCCTTATGTCTACCCCGTACAAGGTAAGGAAGTGTTGATGACCTCTGTGGTAGTGCCCATCATAGTCGACGGCCAATTCTACGGCATCGCAGGCATAGACATCGGATTGGAGTTTCTCCAAGAGTTGGCCGATGGCGCTCATATCTTTGGCGGGGCTGGCGAATTGGTCCTGATTAGCAACGCAGGCACCCTCGCCGGGGTCACGGGCCGTCCCGACCTGGTCGGTCAGAGTGCCCAGGCGGTTCACACCGACTTTGAGAAAGACCTGCCCAGCATCCAGGAAGGTCAAGAGATCATCGAGACGATGGACGACGAGATGGAGATTTTCGTGCCGATCGAGTTTGGACAAACCCAGACGCCGTGGTCCGTGAATCTGCTGCTCCCCTACAGCGAGATCACCGCCCAGGCCACCGCTTCGATGTGGCGACTGGTTGGCATCGGCGTGGCCCTGGCTGGCGCGGCCCTGATCCTGCTGTGGTTCATGGCCGGACAGATTGCCAAACCCATCAAAGAGACTACCCACGTCGCCCAAGCCGTGTCTGCGGGCAATCTGGATGTCAAAGCCCAGGTCACATCCAAAGACGAGACGGGCGTGCTGGCCGACGCCTTTAACCACATGGTCGAGCAGCTACGCGCGATGTTGCGCAAGGAAAAGCAGCAACGCCAGTACATCGAGGCCTTTGTAGACACATACGTAGATTTTGTCACTGGCGTCGCCCAAGGGAACCTGAACGAGCGCCTGGACATGGACGGCGACAAGTGGCAAGATGAACGGACCGACGAGCCACTCGTCGTCTTGGGGCACAATCTCAACAGCATGGCCGATAACCTGCGCGACATGACGATGCAAACCAAGGAAAGCGCCAGTCAGCTCAGTTCAGCCGCGGCGGAAATCATGGCGGCGACCACGCAGCAGGCCTCCAGCGCCAGCGAGCAATCCGCAGCCATCACCCAGACCACCACCACTGTCGACGAGGTCAAGACCATCGCCGAACAATCCGTCGTGCGCGCCCAAGAAGTCGCCGACTCTTCCCAGCGCACCGTCGAGGTCTCTCGCGCCGGCCAACAAGCCGTCCAGGAGACCATCGCCAGCATGGCCCAGATCAAGACTCGCGTCGAGGGCATCGCCGAGAACATCCTGGCGCTCTCGGAGCAGACCCAACAAATCGGCGAGATCATTGCCACCGTCAACGACATCGCCGCCCAGTCCAACATGCTGGCCCTCAACGCCTCTGTCGAGGCCGCCCGCGCCGGCGAGCACGGCAAAGGCTTTGCCGTCGTCGCCGTCGAGGTCCGCAACCTGGCCGAGCAGTCCCGCCAGGCCACAGCCCAGATCAAGGCCATCCTCTCGGACATCCAACGCGCCACCAACGCCACCGTGATGGCCACCGAGGAAGGCACCAAGGGCGTCGACGAAGGCGTGCAACTGGCTGCCCAGACCAAAGCTGCCATCCAGCAACTCTCTGGCGCCATCGACGAGTCCGCCCAGGTCGCGATGCAAGTCGTGGCCGGCGGTCAACAACAGGCCTCGGGCGTCGAGCAGGTCGCCCTGGCTATGCAGAACATCAACCAGGCCACGACCCAGAGTCTGGCCAGCACGCGTCAAGCCGAACAGGCCGCCCAGGATCTCAACGAGCTGGCCCGCAGCTTGATCGAGACCGTGGAACATTACGAACTCTAGTCGCACAGCAAAAAAAGTAGACGAGAGACGACAAGCGTGACGTAATCGCAGGAGGACATCATGTCCCTTAGCGCCAAGATTCGTGAACAACTCATCAGTAGCTTTCGGGCTGAACTAAAAGAACACGTCCAAACTATGACCGACGGCCTGCTGGGGCTAGAACAAAATACTGTCAGCGGCAAAGCGCGTCAGACCACGCTGGAAGACGTGTTCCGCGCTGCCCACAGCCTCAAGGGTGCAGCCCGCGCAGTGGGCGTTACCGCTATCGAACAGTTGGCGCATGCGCTTGAAGACCTGCTGGACGACATGAAACAAGACACCATCGCGTTGAACCCAGAACTCTTTAACGCTTGTTACCAGGGTCTCGACGCCATTCAGGCTGTGCAAGTCGCCTACGAATCTGGCGAGACAACACCTCCGCTGCAAGCGTTACAGGCGCTGACAACCCTGCAAGGGTTTCGCGTCCCGGCTGATTCAAACCCAACAGAACCCTATGGCAAAGCCAGTACCAAAGAAACGCCCGCGTCTGACGCGCCTGACCCGGCCTCAGCCAAACCCAAGATGTTGACCACCACCTTGGAGCAGCGTCTGGCCGAAGATTGGCAAGGGCTCGACGAATCAAAGATTCCGCTTGCGCCGTCCCAGCCGACGCAGCAAGCCCCGGCACAACCCGCGCAGGAAACTGCGACGCCTGCCCAGACAACCACCCAAAACGACCGCGCTGAACACGCGACAGAAAAGCCCGAGGCGTCCTCCCCGCCGGCGGTCGAGGTCGCCCCACGGCAGGCGCTCAACGACGAGACCATCCGCGTCAGCGTCAGCAAATTGGACGCGCTGCTGGCTCAACTCAGCGAACTATTGGTCACAAAAATCCGCGCCGAACAATGGCTCGTCCAGGTACGCCAGGCCCAAGAGTTCATGGCGACGTGGCAAAAAGAGTGGTTGGCGGTCCGCAGCGCCTACAGCCGGCTGGCCCGCAAGAACCAAGACATAAGCCAGGCACTGGGCTGGACGCCCAGTCGTTGGCCCGAGGTCAAGCCCCAAAGCTTCACTGGCGAAAATGGCAACAACGGAACCGCTGCGCTGGCTAAGGACCTGTCCCAAGTGCTGCAATACGCCGGCGACAGCCAGGAGCGACTGCATGAAATGCACGCCCTGGTCAACAACCTGGCCCGCCGCTACGCCGACGACACGATGCACATGTCACTGGTGATCGACGACCTGGAACAAGAGATCAAGCGCACCCGCATGCTGCCGCTCACCACCATCACCGGCACCTTTGGTCGCATGGTGCGTGATCTGGCCTACGAGGCGGACAAACAAGCCCGGTTACAGATCATCGGCGGCGCCACCGAGCTGGACAAGCGTGTGCTGGAACAGATCAAAGATCCCTTGATTCACCTCTTGCGCAACGCCATCGACCACGGCATTGAGCCGCCGGACAAACGTGAGGCCATAGGAAAACCCGCGAGTGGCACCATCACCCTCAAGGCCGAACAACTGGGACAAGACGTGATCATCTCGGTCTGCGACGACGGGGCCGGTCTGGACCTGGAAGCCGTCCGCCAGGCCGTGGCGCGCCAGGGTGGCGTGGACCCACAACTATTGAACAAGGAAGACCTGAAAGAAGGGATTTTCAACGTCGGCGTCTCCACCAGCGCCATCATCACCGACATCTCGGGGCGCGGTGTAGGGCTTGACGTGGTACGCCGTAACGTAGAAGCGTTACATGGCCGCATTGACGTCGACTGGGCGCCGGATGCCGGTACCACTTTTACGCTCACGTTGCCGCTGACCTTGACCAGTTCGCACGGACTCTTGGTGCGTGTCTCGAATGAACTGTTTGCCATCCCGCTCAATGCCGTTGAGCGCATCGAAAACATCAGCCCGGAACAAATCTCGCCCCTAGAGGGACACGACACGATACGTTACAACGATCGCCCCATCACCCTGGTGCGGCTTAACGACGTGCTGGGGCTGCCCCCTGTGGAGCACCCGGCCGAAGACCCGCGCCTGCCGGTGGTCATCCTGGCCGCCGCCGAACGCCGCATGGCCTTTGCCGTCGACGAGTTGGCCGGTGAGCAAGAAGTCGTGATCAAAGGGCTGGGCAAGCAACTCTCGCGCGTGGGGGGCATCGCTGGCGCCACCGTCATGGGCAGCGGCGAGGTGGTCTTGATCCTCAACGTCGCCGACCTGATCAAGCTGGCTATGCGCGGCCAACGCCGTTCCGTCTTTGAACAGATCAAGACCACGTCGACTACAAGGACACGTGACGGGCAACGGATACTGGTCGTCGATGACTCGATCACCACTCGCACCCTGCAAAAGAACATCCTCCAAGCCGCCGGTTATCAGGTAAAACTCGCCACCGACGGCCAGGAAGCGCTAAACACCATCACGTCAGAAGGGATACCCGACTTGATCGTCTCTGACATCGCAATGCCGCATATGAACGGCTTTGAACTCACCGAACAGATTAAAAACGACGCCCAAACCGCCAACGTGCCGGTGATCCTGGTCACTTCGCTGGACTCGCCCAAAGACAAAGCAAAAGGGATCCAGGCCGGCGCCGATGCCTATATCATCAAGAGCAGCTTTGACCAAAATAACTTGTTAGAAACCATTGAGCAGTTGATTTGATGCGTGACGCACAAACGGACGAGGATTTGACAATGACGGAACAACAACATATCGTCATCATGACCGTCCACGGCGACCGATCCGCCGTCGATTTTATTTCCAAGGACCCTTTTTCCTACACGGTACTGCTGGAAACGTTACGCCAGTTACACATCATCGACACCGCTGCTGTAGGGGGGAAAGCATGAAAGCAAGAGCCAAGCAGCATCCCATCCGCGTCGTCGTCGTGGACGACTCTACCACGGCGCGCGAACTGTTGGTGGCGCTGCTCCAAAGCGCTAAAGGCATACAGGTCGTCGGGAGCGCTGCCAACGGTGAAGAAGCGGTCCGGCTCGTCAAACGGCTAAGACCTGACGTGGTGACTATGGACGTCGTCATGCCCAAAATGGATGGATTGGAAGCGACGCGCCAAATTATGCACGAGGCGCCTACGCCCATCGTCATCGTCACCGCTACCCTGATGCGGGACGACATGGACCTGGCCTTTGAAGCGCTGCAAGCTGGCGCATTGACCGCGTTGCGCAAACCGGGCCTGGCAGATCCCGAGACGTGCCAACAGGTCGTCCGCGCCGTCCGGTTGATGGCCGATGTGCCGGTCGTGCGTCGCTGGGGAGCCAAGTCAGAGCGACACCTATCCACGTCACCGCGCGCTGTCGTGAACCAGGCCAACCGGTGGGAGCGCGTCCAGGTCATCGGCATCGCTGCCTCCACAGGTGGACCGGGAGCACTGGCCAGGGTCCTGGGGCCATTGCCGGCCGGTTTCCCGCTGCCCATCCTGGTCGTGCAACACGTCACGCGCGGCTTTACCTCCGGGTTGGCCGATTGGCTTAACGGCGAGACCGCGTTGCAGGTCGAGTTGGCCGGCCACGGTGAGACACCACGCGGTGGCAGCATCTTGCTGGCGCCCGATGATTACCACATACAGATAAACGCACAGGGCGTGATCGAACTGTGCAAAGAGCCGCCCTATAAAGGGCTCCGACCTTCAGCCAACTATCTGTTTCACGCGCTGGCCCGCTCCTATGGCCCACGCGCGCTGGGCATCGTGATGACCGGTATGGGAGACGACGGCGCTGAAGGGATCGAAGCGTTGTATCAGGCCGGCGGGCTGACCATCGCCCAAGATAAAGACAGTTGTGTAGTCTATGGCATGCCTCACGAAGCCGTTATCCGCAACGCGATCGATCAAGTATTGTCGCTAGATCAAATCGCTGCGGTGCTAGAGAGCCTCGTGACAAAGGTGACGCTCAATGGATAAAAGCCAAATCCTTCTCGTTCATACCGAAGCGGACGTCATCCTGGCCCGCCTCCAGGTGCGCAATCTGGCCCGTGAATCGGGCTTTAACATCATGGATCAGGCCCGCATTGCGCTGGCGACATCGTCTCTGGCCCACGCGCTCAACCTGGGGGGCAGCAACCAGGGCCGTATCACGATTGGCAATATACAGAACGATCATCAAACGTGTGGCGTACAGGTCATCTGCGAGGTTAGCAGTGGCGCGACCTATGACCGGCATCCCAAAAATCTGGGTGAAGTCAAGATCATCGTGGATCAGTTGAGCATCGAAGCATTGTCGCCCAAAGGCTTTCAGGTCACGTTAATCAAATGGCGAGCGTAAAGGGGGAGCCAAGTGTCAAAAAACCCAAACTCTAAAACCATACTAATCGTAGAAGACAGCACGACGCAGGCCCTGCACTTTAAAACCCTGCTGGAAGACCAACAGCTCCACGTCGAGTGGGCCGCTAGCGGGGAGAAAGGGCTACAAATGGCGCGGCAATTGTTGCCCGACCTGATCGTGCTGGACTTGCAAATGCCCGACATGAACGGCTTTCAGGTCTGCAGAGAACTCAAGGAAACACCCGACACCGCCCAAATCCCCATCATCATGCTGACCCGCCACGACGACACCGAAGCGGTGGTACTGAGCATGCAAATCGGCATCGTCGACTATATCCCCAAGGACGCCTTTGCCGACGCCGTGCTGGTAGAGACGTTGCGCCAGATGGGGCTGATCAACTCGCGGGCCGCGTGAACGCGCCGTGCATGAGCACCGAGACCAACGCACGCCGGCAACATATGACACGCCGGCATCCCTGGCCCCTGGGACGCCCCCCCTGCCCATCGGCGCTCACATCGCTTGTCTGATCTCATCTTCCCCGCGCATCGAGATCGCCCCATCTCTAGGATATCCCATCAACAGCCTTTTACACATGTAAAACAGATCCCCCCTTGACAGCCCCCCGAGTCTTGCAGTACACTAGCGGTTGAGCATCATACTCAACTGGAGTATCCCTTTATGTCTGTCAGGCCCGTTAGGAACCAGCGGTTGCGCCTCTCCTACGCGCTGCTCATCTTGAGCCTGTGGCTCGGTGCCTGTACAAGTCTCTCTCCGCTGCCCACCCGCGCCGTCACGCTCCCACCCTTGCCATCGCCTACGGGCACGCTCCTCCCCTTACCATCATCTACGGGCGCGCCATCACCCTCTCACACCCCCTTAGCGGCGCCCACTGACACCTCGCCGTCCCAAGCCTTGCTGCCCAGCGTGATGACGGCCCCCTCGTCCACCGCCGTCCCCCCGACGCCGACACCACCGCCCTCCCCTACCCCGATCTCCCCATTTACCTTTGTCGTCTGCGGCGACAGCCGGGGAGGAGATGAGATCTATCGCGAGATCTTGCGTCGCGCCGTGGCGGATGGTGCGGCCTTTGTAATCCACACCGGCGACGTCGTGCACCAGGGCGAGCTGGCCCAACTGGCACACGTCCGCGATCTCATGGCCGAATACCCCGTCCGCGTCATCATCGTCCCCGGCAACCACGAGCGGCTAGACAACTCTATCGACAACTTTTTATCGATCTTGGCGCCGCCCGCGTCCCATTATGCGTTTGACTATGGCGGGGTCCACTTTGTCATCCTCAATTCTAGCGCCGGCGACCTGGCCCCCCAACAACTTGACTGGCTGGACGCCGACCTGGCCTCACGGCCCTCCAGCGCGCTCACGATGGTCTTTGTGCACCACCCACCCTTTGACCCGCTAGGGGGAGACCACATTATGGGCTACAGTCGCGAACCTTTTATGGCCCGCATGCAGGCCTACGCCGTGGACTATGTCTTTACTGGTCACATTCACAGCTATGACTATGCCCTGCAGAACGGCACCCACTACTATATCACCGGCGGGGCCGGCGCGCCGCTGTATGGACATCCGCAACGCGAGGCCTTTTACCA
>CAZSJU010000070.1:0-1366 GCA_964607235.1 uncultured Anaerolineae bacterium
TTAGCAGGTCGCGTCGCTTGAGCGCCCGCTTTTTGTCGATCTCGACCGCGCCGGTCTTTTCGTCGGCCAGTTTGGTCAACGCCTCAATCCACGCCGCGCTTTGCACCGGCTGGTGACGAACGCGCCAGCGCTCCACCCAGATAGGCAACGCGTCCGCGTTGATGATGCGCTGGTGCACGCGGGTCTGCGTCACCCCTTGTGACTCAAACGTGACCTCGTAATCTTCCACCTCAGCCTTGATGGGACAGACCTGCATGCACGCGCCACACTTGATGCAGTAATAATCGGCCAGCACCAGTTCGCCCTGGTTATTGATGCGCAAGGCGCGCGTGGGGCAAATATCAGCACATGCGAAACAGCCCTCGACGCACTTTTCACGACGCAACGCTACCGAGCCTTGCCACGGCTGCACGACGCTGAATGCGCCGTCGCTGGCGATCTCGCATTGCCGGCAGCGAATACAGTGCACATCATCGATCACTAGCGTGTCTTGATCCTCATCATAGCTGATGACGTCCGTAGGACAGTTGTCGATGACAAAGTCCTTCTTGTTCCAGTTGAACGCCTCGCGGCTGAATACGGTGGACTGGATCAGTTCCGGAAACGCGTCATAGGTCAACACCGGGTTCTCACGTTCACCGTTGATGGTCATCGTGATGGCGTTCTTGGGACACATGACCTCACACATGCCGCACAGCACGCACTTTTCCGGGTCCACATCCACCGACGGCCGCTTGACCAGCCGCCCGTCGACGATTTCACCATCCACATGCGTGATCGCCTCTTTGGGGCAAACGAGCGGCCCGATCTGGCAACCGACACAGCGGTCCAGGTCCCAGGTCATGACGTAATGACGCGTCACCATCGCGCGCTCGAGTTTGATCTCTTGCTCTGTTTGGGTCTTTTGTGTTAGTCCTCGTGCAGACATCACCAACTCCTACAGATCATTCGGCAGTTGTTGCAACTGCGCCAGGGTAAAAACCGGGCCATCCTTGCAAATGTATTCGTGACCGATATTGCAACGTCCACACTTGCCGATGCCACACTTCATACGCTTCTCCAAGGAGAGATAAATACGCTCCGGCGGAAAGCCCAAATCAGAGAGCACTGGAAAGGTGAACCGGTTCATGATCGGCGGTCCACATACGATAGCCACAGCGTTCTCTTCTGAAGGCGCAATCTCTTTGGTGACGTCCGGCACGTAACCCGTATAATGGCACCACCCCTCCTGGTGAAAGTCAATCGCCTGACAGAACTTTATGTCCCGGCGATCGTACCAGGACTCGATGTCAGCCTTGTAAAGGAAAAGGCCTGGGGTGCGTGCCCCATAGATCATCATCAACTCACCATACTTGGCGCGAACGTC
>CAZSJU010000070.1:1466-13140 GCA_964607235.1 uncultured Anaerolineae bacterium
CTGGGGTGCGTGCCCCATAGATCATCATCAACTCACCATACTTGGCGCGAACGTCCGGCTGTAGCACGTGATTGACCAACGCATACAAGGTCGTGAAAGCACATCCACCGCCGACGACGACGAGGTTCATCCCTTCCCACGCTTGCAAAGGAAAGCCATTACCCAAAGGTCCGCGCATACCGATTGGGTCACCGGGCCGCATCGCGTGCATCGTGCGCGTCAAAGTACCGACCTTGTTGACCGTAAAGCGCACAAAGTCACCCTCCCAGGCAGCGGAGGCCACGCCAAAGGGCGCTTCACCCTTGCCAAACACAGAAAGTTGGCAGAACTGACCGGGCCGATAGAGGGAGAAAAAGCGCTGCTGGTCCTCTTGACGCTCGAATTCTAGCTCAAAGGACATCAGGGATTGGTCATCCGTTTCCATACTCATGCGCGCAATGCGCATCGGCATTGGTTGATACGGGTTATTGTTACTCGTCATGCCCTAGGCCTCCTCCCACGCTTGTGCGCTGCGGACAATGTGCCGGATGTCTAGACTGACCGGGCAATAGCGCACACATCGCCCACAGCCGGTACAACCGATCTGGTCGATCAGTTCTATCCAGTAAGCATATTTGTGCATGATGCGCTGGCGGGTCCGCTCTACATTGGTGGGGCGCGGGTTGTGTCCGGACGCCTCCAGCGAGTAAGTGCGGAACATGCAGGTGTCCCAGTTGCGCACGCGCTGGCCGCGCTGCGCCTCATCCACGATGTCAAAGCAAAAACAGGTGGGGCATAGAAAGGTGCAGACCCCACACCCCAAACAGGACTGTTGAATGTGTTGCCAAAAGTCGCTCTCGAACATACTGTAGAGCTTGTCCTTGATGCTTGTGGCATCAAACGGCGCCTGCATGCCCTCCACTGCGGCCTTTTGCACCGCCTGGGCAGCTTTTATTTGCTCCGCGTCGGCATCTGACAGGTGATCAAGGAGCGCCTCGCCTTTTTCAGTGCGCACCTCAGCCACAAAAGTGCCTTGGATAGAGCCGAGTCCTGAGCTTGTCGAAGGATCGACCACCGTCAGCAGCACATCAGCGCCCCGTCCATCAAAGGGCCCCGAGCCGACCGCGTTGCAAAAGCAGGTCTCGCAAGGGTCATCGCAGCCCAAGGCGACGATGGTTGTGCGCTCACGCTTGCTGGCCCAATAGGGGTCTTGATCCTCTTGGGTCATAAAGACGGTGTCGAGCAATTGCAGCGCGCGGGCATCGCAGGGACGCATCCCCAGGATCAGACGCGGCGCGTCCGGGTCTTCGACGGGTTGGAGCCGGTCAGCCTCAAGCTGCAACATGACCTCTGACTGGGGTAAAAAGAGCGCTTTGGGCGGGAAGCGCGTATTGACCGCGCTCAGGTCAACTTGAGCCGGATCATCAACGGGTTGAAACGCCGTCATATCCCCCTGACGCCCCGGCGCATACACCGTAAAGCGCGCCTGCCATTCCTTAATCAGCCCAGGCAGGTCCGTTCTAGATAGCTTTTTGTACATCTCGTCACCTGCCTCCTAGCGGACGAACCGCTGTTTATCATCCAGGGTAAGGGCGGCAAAGGGAGGCTGTGCCTCCTCGTCGGCCCCAACCTCAAATCCATAGAGCTGCTGCATATCGTGGTTGAGTTTGTCGGTCAGATAGGTCATCTTGATGTCCATCGGGCAAGCGCGCTCACACGCGCCGCAGCTCACACAGCGCCCGGTTTGATGGAAGGCGCGCACGATGTGCCAGGCATGGGTGCCGGCGGGACTCACCATGCTTTCGGTCCAACGCGGCGTGGCATAGTCCACAAAGCACTCGGTACAGTAACACATCGGACAAGCTTCGCGACACGCGTAGCAACGCAAACAAGCTTCGGCCTCACGGGCAAAGTAAGCATAGCGCTCTTTAGGCGTTTGAGCCTCAAACTCGGCCACGGGCGCACGAGCCAGTTCAGGGTCGCCCTCTGGCAACGCCTCTCCCAGCACCACGTCCGCGCCAACCGGGTTAGGATGCAGGCAACGCGCACACGAATCGTGCAACAATTCAGCACGCGGGAAACGCTGCGTCCCTTGACGGTTGGTCACGACCACCTCTTGCCCATTATCCACCGCCTCAATCACATTCTCACCCATCTGGCGCTCGATCTTGCGCTGATCCAGGATGCCCTGACAGGGCACACCGATCATATACAGCTTGTCGCGCGCGTGCTGATGCTCGACGACGAGCGCGCGCACGGCACGGCTCTCGCAGCCCCGGCAGACGATGCCAACCCGCTCATTCTGGGGGCGACGGGTCAAATAGGCCGCCAGGTTATTCTGGCAAAAACCGTCCAAGACCAACTGATCCACATCTTGATCGCGCGTGATAAAGGCCGGCTGGGCTCTGAGCGGCAATGCGCTGACTTTAAATCCAATAACAACGTCCACAACGTCCTCTGCCAGGAGGCGCGACGCTTCCTGGCGTATGGCAGATATCACGTCACTCATAAGGCTGCTCCTGTCGCCAAGGGCGTGCGTGTGGTCAAGCGCTGAGAGGGGCCAAGCGCACGGACGCTATCCTGCAAGGCAGCCAGCTCGCGCTGAATCCGCCCCCGGTCCTCAGGCTCCAGCCACACAAAGCGTATGCGCGCCTCATCCAAGCCGATGTAGTTGAGGAAACGGGCAAACTCGTCCAACTGGCGGCGCGCACCCAGGTTGCCTTCTTTAAAGTGGCAGCGTTCGGGCATACAACCGCTGATGAGGATACCATCGGCGCCGCCCTGGACGGCGTTCAACACAAAGAGCGGGCTGATACGTCCGGCACAGGGCACCTGGATGAGTTTGACGGTTTCGGGCAGTTGTGTCTCGATCCAACGCTGGTCAGCCTCAGAGTGCAGGCAGTACTGACATTGAAAGACAAGTATTCGGGGTTCCCAACTCATGCCGTCACCTCCTCAACCAAGGGACTGATCCAGCGCCAAAACGATTCCACCAGCGCGTCGTTGGAGAACGGGTCTGTCAATCCGATAGATGTCGAACGACAAACAGCGCCACACAACCCACAGGCCATACAAAGGTTAGGATCCACCCGTGCCACCGTCACCTCACGACCACGGTTTGGCACACTGGTCTCGACCAGCTCGATCGCCTCATAAGGACACACTTGCACACACATGCCACAAGCGACGCACGTCAGTTCGTCGACCAGCGCCGTTCTCAGAGGCGAGACGCGCCCGGACTGAACCGCCAAGTCCCGCACGGCCCTGATAACGCCCGAGATGTGAATCTCTTGCGGGCAAGCAGGGTAACACAAGTCGCAGGCGGAGCAAAGCCAGGTGGTGACGTCGTCAAAGGCCTCCTGCTCCAACCCCATCACCGCCTCGCGGATCAAGCGGCGGGGATTGTACAGCGGTTCTGTCTTTTGCTGAATAGGGCAGCGGCTGACACACGTCCCACACGCGTAACACATTTCCAGGTGTTCGCCACCGGGGATGGCGCGCACGCGATCGGCAAGGTCCGAGCCCTGAGCTTGTCGAAGGGTTTGTGATGATTTTCCATTGTGACTCATCATGCCACCTCGATCTCTATCATGGCCGCCTGGAGACGGTCGGCGAATTCGATCGCATCTTCAACCTGGGGCGCTTCGCGCATCCGGCGCGCGCGCTTGGCCATGTCAGGCCGCAGCGACTCGATCTCTTCCAGCAGCTTTTCTTTGGGGATCTCGTCCAGCGTGGCCTGCATCTGGTTGAGCACGCGGGCATATTTGTCACCTTCGGCGGCACTGATCCACTCGATGCGGAAGCGGCCGGGCGTCATGCCCATCTTGTCAAAGGTCTTGAGCAGGCGCTCGGCGCGCTTGGCGCCCACGACCTGCCCGGTGATATAGTGGCAGTCTTGGGGGTGACAGCCAGAGTAGAGCACAGCTCCGGCCCCCAGGCGGAAGGCCTCGTAGATAAAGTCGGTGTCCATACGCGCCGAACACATCACGCGCAGGCCACGCTCGTTCGACGTGTATTCAAAGTGACTGGTGCCGGCCAGGTCCGCGCCGCCATAGGAGCACCAGTGGCAACGAAAGGCGAGGATCTTTTCCTCTGGTTTTTCGGCCAGCAGCGCCCGGATTTGGGCCAGGAGCTGGGCATCGGTAAAATGCAACTGGGTAATGGCATTATGGGGACACTCGGCCACACAACCGCCACAGCCGTGGCACATCGCGGTGATGACAGAGGCGGGCTTGCCCTGTTCATAATCGATGGCGCTGTAAGGGCAAGCGCGCGCACAGACGCCGCACTTTTTGCCGTCGGCGCTGACACAACGGTCGTCCCAGACGGCGGCCACGACGGGCTCGATCTCCCACTCGTCCGCGTGCAACACGCGCCCAGCCCGGGCGGCGGCGGCAGAGCCTTGGGCGACGCTGGCCGGGATGTCTTTGACGCCCTGACAGGCGCCGGCCAGGAACATCCCGTCGGTGGGGCTGTCCATCGGGCGCAGCTTGGGGTGGTATTCCATGTACCATCCGCCAGGGCTCTGGGAGATATTCAGCACGGAGCTCATCGTGTCGGCATCAGGCTGCGGGACCGCGGCCTGGTTGAGCATCACCATATCGTACTCGACTTCGGTCACACGCCCCAGCCCCACGTCCTCCGAGTGCACGAACAAGTTGCGGGTCTGGGCGTCCTCGGTGATCATGCTAGGACGTCCCTGCACAAAGTGCACGCCCATCTCGCGCGCCCGATCATAGAACTCTTCGTACCCTTTGGAGGGGGTGCGAATATCCATATAGTAGATGGTGATGTCCATATCGGGATTCATCTGCTTGAGCAAGACGGCGTTCTTGATGGCATACATGCAGCAAAAGTTCGAACACCAGGGGTTAAAGCGTTTATCCCGCGAGCCCACACAGTTGATAAAAGCCAGGCGTTGTGGGTTCGTGCCATCGCTAGGGCGCATCAGGTTTCCGGCGGTCGGGCCGGCTGAATTGTTCAAGCGCTCCATTTCCATCGAGGTGATGACATTGGGATAGCGGCCATAGCCGTATTCGGGGATGACGCTGGGATCAAAGTGATTGTAGCCGGTGGCGACAATGACAGCGCCAATGTCTTCCCAGACGAGCTTGTCTTCCATGCCAAAGTCAATGGCGTCCAGCTTGCCGCAGGCCTCGACACATTTGTAGCAATGGATACAGGCGTCCATATCGATGGTGTAGACGAGGGGGACGGACTGGCTCATCGGCACATAGGCGGCCTTGCGTGGCGCCAGGTTCATCTCGAAATAGTTGGGGATTTCGATGGGACAGACTTTGGTACACTCGCCGCAGCCATTACAGCGATCGGCATGCACGTAACGGGTCTTTTCGCGCAACTGGACTTTAAAGTTGCCGACAAATCCTTCGACCCGTTCAACTTCTGTATAGGTTCTCACATCCACCTTCGGGTGACGCGCCGCGTCAACCATTTTGGGTGCGAGAATTCATATACTACAGTCCATCGTGGGGAACGTCTTGTTCAGTTGTGCCATGACGCCCCCGATGGTGGGTTCCTTTTCAACGAGAATGGTTTCAATCCCCTGGTCGGCCAGGTCCAAGGCGGCGCTGATGCCGGCGACGCCCCCGCCGATGACGAGCGCCCGTTTGGTAACGGGCACCTTGATCATATCCAGGGGGGTCAAGAAACTGGCCTTGGCGACGGCTGCGGCGACCAGGTCTTTGGTCTTGGCCAACGCACCCTCGGCGTCGTGACCGTGGGCCCAGGTGCACTGTTCGCGGATATTGGCCATCTCCATCAAAAAGGGATTGAGACCAGCCTCTGCGACGGCCGCGCGGAACGTCGGCTCGTGCATACGCACAGAGCAAGCGGCGACAACGACCCGGTTCAGGTTGAATTTTTCAATATCTTGTTTAATCAGGTTCTGACCGCTGTCGGCACAAGCATACAGCGTGTCGGTGGCACGGACCACGCCGGGCAGCGTGGCGGCAAACTCGACCACACTGGGGGGATTGATCACACCGGCAATATTGGACCCGCAGTGGCAGACATAGACGCCAATGCGCAATCCTTGATCTCCGTTGTCTCCTGCCATATCACTCCTCGTCACATTTCAAAACTTGACAGCCGATACAACTAGCAACATAATCAGACATAATCAGACATAATCAGCAGGGCAAAACAAGCATAGACGCCACTACTTGATCACCTCTTCGACAATCAGCTTGTGGCGCGAGCGTTGCGCCCGCCGGTCCGGGGTGGTCATCTCCAGGGCTTCCTTGGGGCACCACTTGACGCACTGGGGGCCATCCTCTTGATCCTCACAGAGATTACAGATCTCGGCGAGCTTTGTTTCTGGGTTGATGGAAATGGCGCCAAAGTCACAAGCCTCAATGCACCAGGCACAACCGTCACAACGGCTGGCATCGATGCGAATGATGCCGGTGTTCTTGTCTTGGGTCAGCGCATCGCGGGGACAAGAGATGACGCAAGGGGCATCCTCGCAAGTGCGACAAGCGACGGCGGTGATCAGGATCTTTTTGGCGCGCACGGTGCGGATGCGGCTACGATAGGTGTTGAACACGCCGGTTTTGGTATATGAGCAAATGTATTCGCACAACTGGCAACCGACGCACTTGGTCGAGTCGCACGTAATGTACTGATATTTAGAAGTTGAGGCAACCATAGCTCTCTCCTATACTCCGATCTCTTGAGCGACATCGTCCATCCCCAACTCGATCAACTTTTCCTTGGGGATGAGGCCTTCTTGGGTCCAGCCTTTGGCTTTGTAATAGATATCCTTGAGGTATTCGAGTTCCTCATCTGTGACGAAGCAGTTGGCCGAAGCGCCTTCTTTCATCGCCTCGTTCTGCCAGCGCCAGGGCAGATGATCGTCTTTGCGTGTCCAGCCCTCACGGATGTTGAAAGCTTTTTTGATAGTGTGGGCGCGCTCACCGATCAGGTCGACGTCGTCATAGTCAAACTCCCAACCGGTGGTGGCGTTGATGAGCTTGGCGATGGCAGGCCAGGCACCGGCGCGGTCGGCCTTGCCGGTGAAGCAGCGGCGGATAAACTTGCACAGTGGCAGCGTGTCATAGACGGCGGCGTATTCTTCGGTGCTTTTGGCCAGTTCGCCGCGGGTCTCGTCAACGCTAAAGCGGTCGACCTGACCTTTGATGTCGGGGTCATAGGCGGCGGTACGGTTGTGGCAAGCGCCGCGCGTGCCGGCGGCGAGGCCGAGGGCAAAAGTCTTGAGCGACCGCGCGTCGTAACCGGGGGCCTCTAGGCCCTTGATGTGCATCGCCCATTTGTAAGTCTCGGTGCCGCGCTCCTCATCGACGCGGGCGCTGGCGCGCTTGGTGCCTTCGGCCAGGAGGTCGCCCATATAGCCTTCACGGTGTGCGATCATTTCGGTAAGGGTCACGACGGCCTCGTCGTTGCCGAAATTGGCTTCAAAGCCCTCGGGGTATTTGGCGCATTTGAAATCCTCTTGGGTAAAGACACCGCGCTCATAGCATTCGAGGGCCCAGCTAATGGTGACGCCGCCGCTCATCGTATCCAGCCCGAGCTCGTTGCAGTTGGTGATGGCCTTGATGGCGGCGTTCATGTTGTTCAGGCCGCAGTTGGGCGCGAGGGCATAGAGCGATTCGTATTCGATGTGGCTCATCGCGCCCTCATAGGGTCCCTCTTTGACCTGACCGACCTGCTCACAGGCGATGCTGCACTGGGCGCAAGCGATGGTCTTGGCCTTGTTGTGCTCGTGCAGGTATTCGCCACTGACCAACTCGGCATCTTCAAAGGTGCCGCGTTGGTAGTTGTGAGTGGGCAAGAGGCCGAGGCGGTTCATATTGAGGACGTTGGAGGTGGTGCCGAGGACGCGATACTTTTGAGTGTGGGGGCCCTGGGCTGACTGCATAATGTCAAAGGAGAGCTTTAGCAACGTGTCAGGGTCGGCGACCTGGACGTTGTGCGTCCCGCGCATGGAAAGCGCTTTGAGCTTTTTGGAGCCCCAGACGGCTCCGTGCCCGGTGCGTCCGGCCTTGCGGCCATCGTTGCTCACGTTGGCGATGCGCGCCATGTTCTCACCGGCGGGGCCAATCACCGCCGAGCGTACCTGGTCGTCTCCCAACTCTTCGCGGATGGTCTCTTCTGTATCATGAGTGCCCATCCCCAATAAATGCTCCGCGCTGCGGAACTCGACCCGATTGTCGTCGACAAAGACATTGACCCACTCGTCACTGGCGTCGTGAATGACGATACCATCCCAGCCCGTGCGCTTGAGGGCCACCGACGTCCAACTCCCGGACAGGCTATCGCCGATAAAACCCGTCAAGGGAGACTTGGAGGCCATGCCATACTTGCCGCCGACCGACACCGGGGTGCCCGCGAAAATGCCGCCCGCGATACAAATTGGATTGCCTGGAGCAAGGGGATCGCACCCCACCTCTATATTCTCCCAACATAGCCGGGTGGCCATAGAGACACCACCAATATACGTCTTGTACCATGACTCCGGCTTGGTTTCGACCCAAGTCTTGCGTTTTTTCAGGTCGATGTGAAGGATCTTTCCAGTATAACCATACATATTTTAACCTCCTGCTGACATGGACATCAGTATGATTTGATCGCCGTCACCCAAGGTATCTTGCATATGATCCACATGAATCATCCGCTCGCCGTTGAGATTAAAGATATTGGGAGACTGGAGCGTCTCCCCATCAGGCTGAACGACGTCCCCAATCATACCTGGATACCGGGTGACCAATAGTCGCACAATGTCACTGAACGTTGCGCCCTCTTTGAGTTCTAGAGAGATTTCCTTTGACTCTGCAATCAAGCGGGAAATCCCATAAAGCTCCAAACGAACGCGCATCTTTTCTACCTCTTTCCAATAGTCACTTTACTGATTATAATCACCATAGCCACAATCGTCCATAGTCCTTCGTAACCGGGTTAAAGGGCAACAGCACACCAATTATAGCTCTAAAGTACTACTGCAAAATTCCAAATTAGTCAAGGTACTCCGGCCCAAAAGAGTCGGGTAACAATTCGGCCACGCTCGTCTGCCGATAATTGCCCTGCGCATCGGCAATGTAGAGCGGCAAATGGGGAGCAAATTCGCGCAACACCTGGCGACAAGCGCCGCACGGGCTACCGCCATTCGAGGTCGCTACCGCCATAGCCTCGAATGCCCGTTCCCCCTCACTGACTGCCTTGAAAATCGCAGCGCGCTCGGCACAAATCGTCAACGAGTAAACGGCGTTCTCAACATTGACCCCCAGATAAACGCGACCTGAAGCAGCCAACAGCGCCGCACCGACAGCATAACCGGAATAAGGTGCATAAGCGTGCGCCCGTGCCGATACCGCACGCGAGACCAACGCCTCAGGTGACATCTGACCCGTCATGCTCTTTATCCTCACTTTGCTCCCATGATACACGCACTTTGCGTATTCGTCGACCCGTCACGCTCAAGACCTGAATGATCAGCCCGTCAAAGTGTATCGTCTCTCCCGCAGCCGGCACCTTGCCCAACTGGCTGTAAATGAATCCGCCCAAGGTGTCGTACAAATCGGTGTGGAAGGCGGTCCCCATCAGGCGATTGACATCATCCAGGTCCACCCGCGCGTTAAAGATAAACTCCTGGTCACTGGTCTGTTCGACAAAGGGCTCCTCGCTGTCATACTCGTCCTGAATTTCACCGACCAACTCTTCGACGACATCCTCAATGGTCACCACACCGGCGGTCCCACCATACTCGTCTACTACAATAGCCATGTGCACCTTGTGCAATTGCATATCTTGCAACAACTCGTCTAGCGGCTTGGATTCAGGCACAAAATAGGGAGAGCGCAACACATCGCGCAGGCTTACCACCTCACGATTTTCTCGCCAGACCTGCAACAAGTCCTTGGCATAGAGCCCGCCTATGACATTATCCACCGTGTCCTCGTAGACAGGGATGCGCGAAAGCCCGGCGCCGATGATGACATCCAAGGCCTCATCTAAAGAGACTTGAACGTCCAAAGCCACGACGTCAATACGTGGGACCATGACCTCACGCGCCAACGTATCACCCAGCGCAAAAACCGAATAAATCATCTCCTTCTCATCGGCCTCGATCAGCCCCACTTCTTGCCCGGCATCAACCATCGTCATGATCTCTTCTTCGGTGACAAACGGGACCCGTTGCAACAATTCGCCCCCCATAGGACGGGCAAACGCGTTGCTCACGCCCACAAACAGGTTAGCGAACGGCGAGGCCAAGCGCGTCAATGCCGCCACCGGCCGGGCTAACTGAAAGGCCAAAGACTCGGCATGAGACATGCCCACTGCCTCAGGGGCCAGATGACCGACCACCATCAAAATAGATGTCGTGAGCGCGCAAACGATAAACAGGCTCAACCAGGTGCTAAAAGCCAAGCCCACCACCGCGTCAAGGGCGGTGTAAAGTGGAACATGAAAAGTCACAAGCACGATGCCGGCCATAAAGGTGCTGATAAAGACCGACCACAACTTGAAAGCCGCCAACAGATTGGTCGAGTCCTCGGCCAACCGCGCGATCAAACGGGCCTGGGGACGGCCCTGTTCCAACAGTTGATTGACCCGCGTCTGGCTCAGATTCATGATCGCAGCTTTCGCCATCGAAAGAAAGCCCTGTAAAAACAACAGGATCACCACAACTACCAAGCCCGCTATACTGCCAGGTTCCACGTCGCCTACCTCACCTCCTCGTCCTGCTCGTGTTCCTGGGAACGAACGCGCGCTGGGACCCCATAGGCCAAAGCCCCAGGCGGTACATCGCGCGTGACCACCGCGCCGGCGCCCGTACGGGCGCCCTCGCCCAATTGCACGGGCGCCACCAGCATCGTGTCGCTCCCAATAAAGACACCGTCCTCCAACACTGTGCGGTGTTTGCGCTGCCCGTCATAATTGCACGTAATCGTCCCAGCACCAATGTTGACGTCCTGGCCCACCGTCGCATCACCGAGATAACCAAAGTGGCCCATCTTGGTGCCAGGTCCCAGATAAGAGTTCTTGACCTCGCCAAAATTGCCCATATGGACGCCGGCGGCCAAATGAGCACCCTTGCGCAGATGTCCAAACGGGCCAATGTCCACGTCTTCCTCCAACACACTCCCCTCGATCACCGAGGCCAGCGCAACACAACGGTCCCCCAACGTCGAGTCACGGATGATGGTATTGGGCCCAATGCGACATTCGACGCCAATCCGCGTCTCGCCCTGCAGATAGGTGTTGGGATAAACGACGGTGTCTTGTCCCAGTGTCACGCCCGCCTCGATAAACGTCGTCGTGGGATCAAGGAGGGTCACCCCACTCAGCATCCAGTGCACATTAATGCGCTGGCGCATCGCCGCTTCAGCCTGCGCCAGGTGCACACGCGTGTTGACGCCCAACACTTCAGCGGGCTCCTCGGCTGACAAAGCCTCAACCCGCTGGCCCTCAGCGATGGCCAGCGCGACCAGATCGGTCAGGTAATACTCGCCTTTGGGGCTCAGCGGGATACGGTCCAGGTGCGACCAAAGCCAATCGGCCTCGAAACAATAGATCCCAGTGTTCAACTCGCGAATGGCCAACTGCTCGGGCGTGGCATCCGCCTCCTCGACGATCGCCTGTACCGCCCCCGATGTGTCCCGCAGCACTCGCCCAAATCCCCGCGCCTCGTCCTGCATCACGGCCAAAAGGGTGATGA
>CAZSJU010000071.1:0-1254 GCA_964607235.1 uncultured Anaerolineae bacterium
GCCATCGTCTTTGTGCGGGGCAAATATCCTCCGCCAGAGACTGTCGACCTGGCAGAAGATAGAGGCATCCCACTGGTGGCCGCGCCCTATACGATGTTTGAGACATGCGGGCGTCTATACCAGGCAGGTTTGCAGCCTTGCGATATCACGACCCGCATCAAGTGAAATGTCAGGAGCGCACAAAGGCACGGGCGTCGCTCGTTTTTCTGTAGAGGGGTAACATGCCCGAAATCGGCAGGTTGCAAGAGCTGGTTTACGAGTTGGAGGTTGGTGAGGTGATGACTCGTGACGTGGTCACTGTGACACCTCAGACCTCCATGGCCGAGTTCCGGGATCTATTGCGTGAGCATGCCATCTCGGGCACGCCGGTGTTAAAGCACGGTGAACTGGTGGGCGTCATCAGCATTGAGGACCTGATCAAGGCTCTGGCTGAAGGCAAGATGGATGATATGGTTGGGCAGTGGATGGCGCAAGGGATCGTGACCCTCAAGCTCGACGAACCGTTGATCCAGGCGGTTGACCATTTCACCCGCTATGGTTTTGGGCGTTTCCCGGTAGTTGATGATGCAGGTAATCTGGTCGGTATCTTGACCCAACAGGACATCGTCAAAGGATTACTCAAGCGTCTAGAGATCGAGTATCACGAAGAAGAGATACGTCGCTATCGGGCGAGCCACGTCTTTGAGGATATCGATTCAGATCGCACTTGCATCCTCTTGCATTATCACGTCGCAGCGCATGATTTTGAACATGCGGGCGAGTCTTCCAGCAAGATCAAACGCGCGCTGAGTCGTCTGGGCATGCCGCCCTCGGTAATCCGTCGCGTGGCGATCGCCACTTATGAGGCCGAGATGAACGTGGTGATCCACGCCCGCGAAGGGGGCGATATCTCGGTTGAGATTTGGCCCGATCGAATCGCCATCCAGGTAGTGGATACAGGTCCTGGTATTTCTGACATCGAGCAAGCGATGCAACCCGGCTTTTCCACCGCGCCGGCCTCAATCCGGGAATTAGGTTTTGGCGCAGGTATGGGGTTGGCGAACATCAAGCGCTGTGCCGACGAGATGGCCCTGGAATCGCCTCCTGGCGGGGGCACGTTTCTGCAGATCCTGATCCATCTGAATTCTTTCGAGACGCCCTCTGAGGGAGGCGTTTTAAAAAAGATCGCCTCAAGCCACAAGGCTTGAGGCCACTGAATTACTGAAAACACTGATGGCATTGAAGGCGCTGACGCAGTAGAAATTCTTTGGCGTA
>CAZSJU010000071.1:1354-13042 GCA_964607235.1 uncultured Anaerolineae bacterium
GAAAAAGTTTCCCAACAACTTGACTTGGCAGTCAAGACAGAAACAGGTCAACTGGACGTAGAAGTGACGGGGGGCTATGCTACCGACCTGCTAAGTTGTGCGATGGCTAAAGCGCAGGCCGGCAACGTCTGGGTTACTTTGCAGAGTCATCCCAACGTGGTGGCCGTGGCCAGCTTGCTCAACCTGGCAGGCGTCATCATCACGGAAGGGATGGTCCCCGACGAGGCGACCATCGAAAAGGCCTACGAGGAAGGCGTTAACATCCTGACGACATCGCTCACGACATACACGGTGGTTGGCCGGCTATACGAGTTGGGTGTGTTCGGCGTGGACTAGGTTAAAACAGACAAACTCGTCTATGAAAGAAGCCCAAGGTCCTGAGCCAGTCGAAGGGCAGTGCGAATCGAGAAGCATCGAAAAGCCAGATTTAAGGGACTGGTCCGCTTGTATGCTTGAGCTAAGTCTTCATATCCTGGATGTCTTGGAGAATTCGTTGACAGCAGGCGCGAGCCTGGTCGAGCTGTTCATCGAAAAAGATGCGGCGGCAGATCGGCTGACTATCACCGTCAAGGATGATGGTCGTGGGATGGACCAGGCACAGTTGGCGCGTATTTTTGATCCCTTTTTCACCACGCGCAGCACACGACACGTGGGGTTGGGCATCCCACTGTTCAAAGCCGCGGCGGAGCGCTGCAACGGAGGATTGACGATTGCTTCACGATTGGGCGAGGGAACCACGTTACAGGCCATTTTTCAAGATAGTCACATTGACCGCGCGCCGTTGGGGGACATTAGCAGCACGCTGATGGCGACCATTTTGGCTGACAAGTGTGACTTGCATTACGTCCACCGGGTGGACGACAAGACGTTCGAATTCAATACTGCGGATATCAAGGCCGAGTTGGAGGATGTGCCGTTGACGCACCCCGCGGTGCGTGAGTGGCTGCAATCGTTTATCGTTGATGGGGAAAAAGAGTTGAGGAGTTGAGGTAGGCCGGTGCCCTTGCGTTTCTTTGCTGTTGACTTGCACCTTCATTCCGTGCTCTCACCGTGCGCCGATATGGAGATGTTTCCCGAATTTATTATAGAACGGGCCGAGGCGTTGAGTCTGCAAGTCATCACGGTCACGGATCATAACTCTTGCGAGAATGCAGCCGCAATGATCAATGCCGCCGCCGGTACCGATATCACAGTTTTGCCCGGCATGGAGCTACAGACGCGCGAAGAGGTGCACATGGTTTGTCTCTTTGATACTCTGGAGCAGGCTATGCGCTGGCAGGCAGCGGTCTATGCTAGCTTGCCCTCCCTGGAGAACAAAGAAGATGTGTTTGGCGTCCAAGTCATACTGGACGCTGATGGGGACATTGTAGGGTATAACGAGCGGCTGCTCTTGACCTCGACTAATTTTTCGGTCAATCAGGTGGTGCAACAGGTTCAGGCGCTGGGCGGGCTGTGCATCCCCGCGCACGTGGACCGGCCGGCCTATAGCATTATTTCCAACCTGGGGTTCGTCCCGCCCGATCTGGGCATCCCTGGCGTCGAGATCTCGCATCTGGTTAGCCCCCAAGAGGCCCGGGCGCGTTTTCCACAATTGGCGCGTTACAGCTTGATCGCGAGTAGCGACGCGCATCGCTTGAGTGATATGAGCCGGCGCACGACGTTAAAAATGGCCGCGCCCACGGTGGCTGAGATTGCCCTGGCGCTGGCGGGTGAGGGGGGGCGTGGCGTGTGGGTGGACGGCACTTGCACGTTGGGGGTTTCTTGAGACTTTGGATCGAGAGCGCTTGCCAGTGTTTGATCCGGTCGGGCGCGGAGGTCTGCGGCGATACGACGTTGACCTTTCGGGATCGGGATCAATTTTTTGCCATCATGGCGAGTTGCCCTGATGTGCAGGCCCTCGAGGGCCAGGCTATAACGGCGTCCATCGCAGAGCGCGCTGCCGCGATGTTAAAAACAGGGACACCGCAAAGCGCGGTGGTGAGGGCTGTGCTTACCTCCCTGCCCATGAATATACATTTGCCCTTTTCCATCCTACAGGTATTGCAGGGAGACCAGATGTACCTGGTAGAGTGTGACGCGCCGCCCCTGTTTTTGACCCGGGATGGGGAATGGGTCTTGCTGCCCGTCGTGGAAGAAGAGCGGCACGGACACCTGATCCGCGAGTGCGAGTTTCGCGTGCAAGATGGCGACTATATCGCGATGGTGAGCGAGGGCTATATCTGCGCCAGCGGGTGGGACCGCCACTGGGGCTGGCGGGACATTGCCACCTCTATCCGGCGCCTGACCGATATCCATTGTGATGCTGAACAATTGCTGGGCGCGCTGGTTAGCTCTTATCATCGGCTCTCACATGACAGAGATGTCAGAGACGTGAGCGTCATCGCCATGTCCGTCCGCCCGATGCGTTTTGCGACGGTGTGGAGTGGCCCACCCACAGATCGCTCGCTTGACCCGGTTGTGTTGGGAAAATTGATGGCGCCAGACTGGGACGATGGCCCGGGCCAGCGCGTGATCTGTGGCGGCACCACGGCCGAGATCGCAGCCCGGCTGCTGGACGCTGAGCTAAAGGTAGAGCCCCGCCCCGAACATGGTTGGCGAGAAGTGCCGCCCGTGGCGCGGCTGGAGGGAATCGACCTGGTGACGGAAGGGTTGGTGACGCTGCGCAAGGCCCGCGAGCGCATGGCCAAAGCACGGCGATTACGGGACCTGCCCTACGCACAAGATGGGGCCACACGCCTGGCCAAGGTACTGCTGACGGCCGATCGCATCCATTTTTTGGTTGGATTGGCAGTCAATCCGGCCCAGACCGTCCTTGATCGAGATGACGCGGGTCGTGTCCCTTTGCGTCGGCCTGTCATTGAGGGGTTGATACAAGATTTAAAAACCAGGGACAAGCTTGTCTCGGTCGAGTACGTATAAACACAAAAGACGAGAGTGGGAGAGGAGGGGCAGCAGGGATAGATAGCCTTGATAGCGTTTACTGTGCTACACTGTAACGGTGACTTGCAACTAGTCCTAAAGGGCTAGTTGGTTTAGGGCCTTTGGGGTCTGAAACACGACCAAGGTGTCATGGACAGTTGCCAGACTCATGTTATACTTAGCGCGCGCGGCTATTATCACAAGTTTATGTCTTTAAATGATGTCTAGTCCGTAATTCGCTGGAGGTGTGGAATATGGATCAACCAAGGATTGGCGTCTATGTTTGCGAATGTGGTGTGAACATTAGCGCTACCGTGAACGTTGGCCAAGTCGTCAAGTTCGCGGAGGGATTGCCCTATGTGACGGTCGCCCGCCAGTACAAGTACACCTGCTCAGAGCCGGGTCAGAACATGATCAAGGCAGATATTCAAGAGCTGGGCGTGAACCGGGTGGTGGTCGCTTCTTGTTCGCCTCGTATGCACGAGAGCACGTTTCAAAATACGCTCGCTGAAGCGGGGTTGAACCCTTATTACTTTTCGATGGCCAATATCCGGGAACACGTCTCTTGGATAACCAAGGACATTGCAGACGCGACCGAAAAAGCCAAACGGCTGGTGGATGCGGCGGTGACGCGGGTGGCGTTCCAAGACCCGCTCTTTGCGCGCAAGGAGCCGGTGACGCCCGCAACGTTAATCGTCGGTGGCGGCATCGCCGGCATCCAGGCGGCATTGACCATCGCTGACGCTGGCTACAAGGTTTATCTGGTAGAGCGTGAGCCTTCGATTGGCGGGCACATGATCGATCTGGACAAGACCTTCCCTACCCTTGACTGTAGCACCTGAATTCTCGGCCCCAAAATGATGGATGCCGGTCGGCATCCCAACATTGAGTTGCTGAGCTACAGCGAGGTGGAAGAAGTTTCCGGCTTTGTCGGGAATTTCAAGGTCAAGGTGCGCAAAAAGGCCCGTTACGTGGATGAGGACAAGTGCACGGGCTGTGGTTTGTGTTGGTCCGAGTGTATGACAAAGCGTATTCCCCAGCTCAAGCTGATCAAAAAGGGTGATATAAGCCTCGGTGAAAGGAGACCTGGAGAACGATGAACGTCCAGCAAGTGAACAAAATTATTGATGACTATGGTGCTGAGCGGACGTGCAGCCTGGCTATACTTCAGGACGTCCAGCGGAAATTCAATTATCTGCCGCGCGAAGCGTTACATCTAGTCGCTGAGCGGCTGGATGTACCGGTCGGCGAAATCTATCACATGGCCACCTTTTATCGCAGTTTTACCCTCAAGCCCAAAGGGGAACATTGCGTTGGTGTGTGCCTGGGTACCGCCTGTCACGTGCACGGCGCTCCCCGTGTCTTGGATGCGTTGGAGCGAGAATTGGGCATCCACGCCGGTGAGAGTACCGCTGATGGCCAGTTCTCATTAGAAGCCACTGCCTGCCTGGGGGCCTGCGCGCAAGCCCCTGTGGTGCGGGTCAACGACGAGCTGCATAGCCAGGTAACCAGCGACCGTGTTTCTGAACTGGTAGAGATGTGCACATGCGCGGTTCCTGAGACAGAATAAGGAGGTAGCACGATGCCAAAGCTCAGAAGTCTGGAAGACTTGAAAAAGCTACGCCAGCAACTGCAGCAAGATATCAAGACCCGCACCGAGGCGAGTGCGACGATCACGGTGGGCATGGGCACTTGTGGTATCGCGGCAGGCGCTCGCGAGGTGATGCACGCCATTCTGGCCGAGCTAAAAGAGCGTGATATTGACGCTCACGTGACCACTGTTGGCTGCATTGGTATGTGCTCCAAAGAGCCATTGGTGGACATTCAACAGGGCGATGAGCCTCGCGTCACTTATGGCAACATCATGCCGGACATGGTTCCACGCCTGATTGAGGAGCACCTGGTCCAGGGTCAGGTGGTGGAAGAATGGACTGTCGGGCGGGTGACGGGATAGGAGAGATAAAGAATGGCTGAACAATATCGCGCCGAAGTATTGGTGAGTTGTTTGCATGACCGTTCACCAGAGCTAATCCCGGCGTTACGAGAAGAGATTGAGCGGCGTGGCCTGGGTAAAGAGGTCCGGGTCGTCGAGGCGGGTTGTCGGGGCTTTTGCTCTATGGGGCCGGTGCTTTTGATCCAACCCGAAGACGTCTTTTATGTCGAGGTGAAACCTGCCGATGTGCCCGAACTGGTGGAAGAGACATTGCTCAAGGGCCGGGTCATCAAGCGGCTGACTTATCAGGAACCGACCACGCGCAAACGTATCCCCCACTATGCGGATATTCCCTTCCACGGCAAGCAGGAGCGCATTGTGTTGCGCCACTGTGGGCTCATTGACCCTGGCTCTATTGACGAATATATTGCCGTCGGTGGCTATCAGGCATTGGACAAGGTGTTTGCGTCTATGACGCCCGAACAAGTCATCGAGGAGATCAAAAAGTCCAAGCTAAGAGGGCGGGGTGGGGCTGGTTTTTCCACTGGTCGCAAGTGGGAATCGGCCCGTAAGGCCGAAGGCGAGGTCAAGTACGTGCTTGCCAACGGCGACGAGGGGGATCCCAACTGTTTTATGGACCGGGCGCTGATGGAAGCGGACCCGCACAGTATTCTAGAAGGTATGATCATCGGCGCTTACGCGGTGGGTGCCCACCAGGGATTTGTCTATATTCCCTACGAGCACACGCTGTCGGTGCGGAGCATAATAAACGCCGTCCAGCAAGCCCGGGAATACGGGTTGTTGGGCAAAGATATTTTGGGCTCTGGCTTTGACTTTGATATAGAAGTCAGGATGGGCGCTCATTCCTTTGTGGGGGGCGAATCCACTGCGCTGATGCACGCCGTAGAGGGCAAGGTCAGCGAACCACGACCCAAGCACATCCACACCACCGATGAAGGGTTGTGGGGCCAGCCCAGTTGTCTAAATAACGTCAAGAGCTGGTCCATCGTGCCCACAATCATCAACCGCGGCGCCGAGTGGTTTGCCAGCATTGGCACCAAAACCAGCACAGGGACGCAGGTCTTTTCGCTGGCCGGCAAGGTCAACAACGTCGGATTGGCCGAGGTGCCAATGGGCATCACCATCCGCGAGTTGGTGTTTGACGTGGGTGGCGGCATTCCCAAAAAGCGAGAATTCAAGGCCATCCAGATTGGCGGCCCTTCGGGTGGCTTTTTGCCTGCCAGCTTGCTGGATATGCCGATGGATTATGAAACGTTGGCCGAGGCGGGCTCGATGATGGGGACCGGCGGCGTGATCGTTTTGGACGATCACTCTTGTGTCATCGACGTCGCGCGTTACTTTCTCGACTTTCTCCAGGATGAATCCTGTGGCAAATGCGTGACGTGCCGGGAGGGCATCCGGCGCATGCTGCAGATCATGACCCGCATCACCAAGGGTCAAGGAGAGATGGAAGACCTGGAAAAGCTAGAGCGGTTGGGCAGGGTGATGAAATCGGCCTCGTTGTGCGGTTTGGGCAAGTCGGCGCCCAACCCTGTGCTCAGCACGCTGCGTCACTTTCGCGACGAGTACGTGGCCCACATTGAGGACCACAAGTGTCCGGCTGGTGTGTGCCGCAGCCTGATCGCTTATGAGATCTCGCCTGAAAAATGCACCGGTTGTGGGTTGTGCGTGAGAGTCTGTCCCGAGGACGCGATCTCGGGGGAGCGCAAGGAACCGCACGTCATCGATCAGAGCAAGTGCATCCAGTGTGGCGCCTGCTTTGACGCCTGCCGCTTTGACAGCATTATCGTGAGGAGCAAGGCGGAAATCCAAGCAGAAGCGCAGCAAGCGACGCCCGCATAAGAGGAGTCAACTGTATGATTACCTTAACCATAGACAGTCAGGAAATTCAAACTGAAGAAGGCAAGACGATCCTCCAAGTCGTCCGCGAGAATGGCATAGACATTCCTACACTATGTTACCATCCGGCGATGGAGCCTTATGGCGCTTGCCGGATGTGCACGGTAGAGGTTACCCGCAAGGGGCGGAGTTGGTCTACCTTGGAGACCTCTTGTACGCACCCGGCTTGGGACGGCCTGGACGTCAAGACCCATTCTCCAAAAGTGTTAGAAGTTCGCAAGACGATCATGGAACTGATGTTGTCCCGTTGCCCCAATGTGCCCGAGATCCAAGAGCTGGCGGCTCGTTACGGGGTGACCGAACCGCCCTTCCCGGCTGAGGACCCGGACGAAAAGTGTATTTTGTGCGGGTTGTGTGTGCGGGTGTGCAACGATATAGTCAAGGCGAACGTGTTAAACTTTTCCAGCCGTGGTGTGGACCGGGTCGTTGGGCCGCCCTTTTTGGAAAAGACGCGCCAGTGTATCGGTTGTGGCGCGTGCACCATCGTCTGCCCCACCGGGGCCATCGAGATCGTCCTGGAAGAGGCTGGCGTTTACGCAGAAAAGCCGTTAGGGCCGACCTCGGCCATTTACGTGCCGTCGTTGCAGGCGGTGCCCCGAGTGCCGGTGATCGATACCGAAGCCTGCATTCGCTTCCGCCAGAATGACCGCAGCAATGGCAAGATCGACGACGCCTGTGGGGTGTGCCAGATGTTGTGTGAGGCTGACGCCATCGACTTTGATCAGCAGGATGAGATCGTCGAGTTGGACATTGGCACCGTGATCGTCGCCACCGGGTTCCAGATGTGGGATCCCCACAAACTGTCGCAATATTCTTATGGCGAGTCGCCCAACATCATCACCGGGATGGAGTTTGAGCGGCTGTCCAACGCCGGTGGGCCGACCAGCGGGCAGATCCTGCTGGACGATGGCACCAAGCCCGAGCGCGTGGCCATCATTCACTGTGTAGGCTCACGGGATCACAACGCCCACGAGTACTGCTCGCGCATCTGCTGCATGTATTCGCTCAAGCACGCGCACCTGGTGCGCGACAAGACCGGCGCCGAGGTTTACGAGTTTTACATGGACATGCGGACCTTTGGCAAGGCTTATGAAGAGTTCTATGAGCGCATTCAGGAAGAAGGGGTCACGATGGTGCGTGGCCGGGGCGCCGAGGTGGACGTGCTGCCGGATGGCAAGCTGCGGGTCAAGGGCGAGGACGCCAACCTGGGCCGGCTGGTCGCGGTGGACGTGGACATGGTGGTGCTCAGCACCGCCATCGAGGCGCCGCACGACGCCAGCGAGGTGGGCGCCTTGTTTGGCCTGAGCCGCTCGCAAGATGGCTTTTTCGCCGAGGCGCATCCCAAATTGCGCCCGGTCGAGACCAATACCGAGGGCGTGTTCCTGGCGGGCGTGGCGCAAGGTCCCAAGGACGTGCCGGATACGGTGGCGCACGCAGGCGCTGCGGCTTCGATGGCCCTGGCGTTGCTGAGCAAGGGCGAGGTAACCATCTCACCCACCACCGCTTTTGTGGTGACCCGCTACTGCGTCGGATGTGGCAAGTGTGTCGCTATTTGTCCCTACACTGCCATCAGCCTGGGCGAGGACGGCAAATCGACCGTCAACGCCGCGTTGTGCAAAGGGTGCGGCACCTGCGCCGCAGCCTGCCCGTCCAAGGCGATCCAGCCGCTGCACTTTACCGATGATCAAATGGTCGCGCAGATTATGGGGGTGCTCGAGTGAGTGAAACCAATAACAACAATGGATTTGAGCCCAAAATTGTCGCGTTCCTGTGCAACTGGTGCTCTTATGCAGGCGCCGACAGTGCGGGCGTGGCCCGTTTCCAGTCGCCGCCCAACATCTTGCCGGTGCGCGTGATGTGTTCCGGGCGCGTCTCGGCCGAGATGATCCTCAAGGCCTTTATGACCGGCGCGGACGGCGTGCTGGTGCTGGGGTGCCACATCGGAGACTGTCACTATGACAGCGGTAACCATCGCACCGCCAAACGCATCCCGCTCTTGCGCAAATTGTTGATCTATATTGGGATCGAGCCGGACCGGCTGCGGCTTGACTGGGTATCCGCCTCCGAGGCGCCCAAGTTTGCCCGGGTGACCAAGGAATTTGTCGAGGCCGTACGGGTGCTGGGGCCGCTTTCGGCGCCGCTGCGCGCTGAGGGACCGGTGCCTGAACGACAAGAAGTAACAGAAGGAGGTGCGCCTTGATTGAGGAAATCCGTGCCAAGGCGCGGGAGTTGCTAGAGAGCGAAACGGTAGAATGTGTGATCGGCTACGAGCTCGGGCCCACGGGCCGGGTGCGCCCGGCGTTCATTTACAAGCCCGACGATGTGGACCGGCTGGTGTGGAACGAACACTGTGACCACAACCTGGTCACCTACCTGACGCGACGTAACAAACCCCGCAAAAAGGGCCAAGAAGTGCCGTCCACGGCCGTCGTGGTCAAGCCGTGCGACTCGCGCGCGTTGCGCGTGTTGCTCAACGAAAAGCAAGTCCAGCGCGACAAGGTGTACGTCATTGGCGTGGCCTGTGGGGGCATGCAAAATCCCGATGGCACGCCCGAGGTCCGTTGTATGCGCTGTGACCAGCGCGTGCCGGTGCTGTATGATGTGCTATTTGGCGAGCCACCGGACGTCTCGGACATTGTCGATAACTTTGAGGACGTCCAAGAGATGGAAGGTTTGCCGCACGAGGAGCGTCTGGCGTTTTGGCTCAAAGAGCTGAACCGCTGCATCCGCTGTTACGCCTGTCGCCAGGCCTGCCCGGCCTGTTTCTGCGATATCTGTGTGTCCGAGCGTGATGACTCGTTGTGGATCGGTATCAGTGACAATATTCCCGAAAAGGCGTTTTTCCACATCACCCGCGCCTTCCACCTGGCTGGTCGTTGCACCGAGTGCGGCGCTTGTGAGATGGCGTGCCCCATGGGTATCCCGCTCAACTTGTTAAACCGCGAGATCGTCAAAGAGATCGATCGGACAATGGGCGGCTTTCACGCGGGCCTGTCGGAAGACCCCACCCCGCTGGTCACCAAGCTCACAGGCGAGGAGGATATCGATGAAGTTCATAACTAAACAGGCACTGCGAGATTGGCTCGACAGCCTGGCCAAAGAAGTGACGCTGATCGCGCCGGTAGAGACGGACATGGGCGTGATGCCAGGTATGACCGAAGCGCCTAGCTCGGGCCTGAACGCGCTCTACAAGCCGGTGGCAAGCGCCGACGAGATCATGTGGGATTTCAAACGCACGCTGATGTCGATCCGTGAATTTGTTTGGCCCAAGACCGAGACGCTCTTTACCATCGAGACCGACGAGAAGGGCAAGACGGTTCTGAATGAAGTGCAGATGGAAGGTTCCCAGGTGATCTTTGGCGTGCGTCCCTGCGACGGTCACGGCCTGCGCGTGCTGGATGCGATCATGATGGAAGACGAACCGGTCGACACTTGTTATGCCGACCGCCGGGCCAAGACTACGTTGGTGGGGCTGGCCTGTCCCGAGATGTGGGACGGGTGCTTTTGCACCAGCATCGGCGGCGCGCCTAACGGCACCCAGGGTCTGGACATGCTCCTGACCGAGGTTGCGGGAAAGGGCGTGCCGGAGGATGGTTATGCCGTCCAGGTCATCACCGAAAAGGGCGAAAAACTGGCCCAAGGCATGGGGCTGCAAGAGGTGGATGACCTGGAACTGCCCGAGCCCGAGTTGAAAGAGCCGTTCGAGTTGCCGACGCAAGAGCAACTGTTGGCCTCGTTTAGCGACGAATACTGGGATCGGCTGGGCGACCGCTGCATCAGTTGCCGCGTCTGCGGGTTTGTATGCCCGACCTGTCGCTGTTTCGACGTGCGCGACGAGACCATCACCACCCCCGAAGGCACGCGCATCAAGCAGCGCGTGCGCAGTTGGGACAGTTGCCAGGGCCAACGCTATCGCGTCGTGGCTGGCGGCGCCAACCCGCGCGCCCAGGTGGGCCAACGCGCGTGTAATCGTATTTTCTGCAAGTCCTATTACGTGCCCACCGATTACGATGTGCCTTTCGCCTGTGTGGGATGCGGGCGCTGCATCGTGGCCTGCCCCGTGAACATAGATATTAGCGAAGCGTTACGCGACGTGGCACAGAGGGAGACAGCATGACTGAACAAAATCCGATGCGCCCTTTTTTAGGGACCCTGGTTAGCACCAAGGAACTGGCGACCGACATCCGCTTGTTTGAAATCGAACTGAACGACCCGGAAGAGCGAGAAAAGTTTTCGGTCTGGAAGCCAGGGCAGTTTCTGTTTCTTTCCGCTTTTGGATCCGGCGAGAGCCCGTTTGGGTTCGCCAACATCCCGGCGTGCGGCCCCAACATCGACGTCGCCATTCACGACGCGGGCCACGTGACCCATCGCTTGCACATGTTACACGAAGGTATGACGGTGGGTGTGCGGGGACCGCTGGGCAATCACTTTCCCATGGAAGACATCAAGGGACAGAATATCGTCGTGTTGGGCGGCGGTATCGGCGGCGCGCCGCTGCGCCCGGTCATCCAATACATCCTGACACATCGTGAGGATTACGGGCACCTGACTATCTTTTGGGCCGCGCGCAGCCCCGACCTGCTGGTGTTCACCGATGAGTATAAAGAGTGGCAGGCCGCGCCCGACACCGAGATGCACGTCACCATCGACAGGCCGGCCGAGGGTTGGGACGGCAACGTGGGATTGATCACCCAGATCCTGGAAGAGGTGGCCCCCGCGCCCGAGAATACCACCACCATCACCTGTGGCCCGCCAATCATGATCTACTTTGTCGGCAAGACCCTGAGCAAGCTGGGCTTTACGCCGGACAATATGTTGGTGACGCTGGAGGCGCGTATGCACTGCGGTATCGGCAAGTGTGGTCGCTGCAACATGGGCGAAAAGCTGATCTGTGTGGATGGCCCGGTCTTTTATCA
>CAZSJU010000072.1:0-2034 GCA_964607235.1 uncultured Anaerolineae bacterium
GGCGTGACGCACGTTGTATACTGCTTTTCCCGTCTCCATCACGCGCCGGAAGGGGAGTTGCTCGTCGGGAAAGGGGGCACCGTCATAGTCAGTGATGCGCCAGTCCGGCGCGTTATATGTGCGGCTGGTGATCTTGTTTTTTGACAGCTTGTATACTTGTTCTGCCTGGCTGTTGGCAAAGGTGATTTCGCCTTGGCGGTTGACGACGCTAATGCCGGCCGGGCTGGTCTCCATAATGCGGTGTAACAGGTCACGTTCGCGGCGTAATGCTTCTTCAGCCTGCACCCGTTCGGTGACGTCGCGGTCGATGCCGATCAGCCCATAGGGTTGGCCCTGCTCGTCGCTCACCAACGATATGACGGTATCGGACCAAAAGACAGAGCCGTCTTGGCGACGCTGCCGGTATTGCCCGCTCCAAAAACCTTGCTCGCGCACCTGGCGCATGCGTTGTTCTTCTTGTATCGCTTGTTGGGGCTCGACGATAAAGGTGATGGCGCGGTGCATCACCTCCTCGGCGCGATAGCCGTATAGCGCTTCGGCCCCTTTGCTCCAATAGATGATATTGCCCTCCAGGTCGGTGGCAATGATAGACTGGCGCACATTGTCCAGTAGCTGGGCCTGGAAGCGCAGTTGCTCTTCGGCTTGCTGTCGTTCAACGATCTGTTGTTCCAGGTGCGCATTGGCCCTTTCCAGTTCGGCGGTGCGTTCTTGGACCAGTTGTTCGAGATGATCACGGTAGGCTTGCAGTTTTTCTTGGGCGCGCTTGCGCTGAGTGATGTCCAGCGCGTAACTGACCATACCGGCCGCCTGGCCTGTATCGTCTTTTAGTAAAGAGAGGGCCAGGTGCACGTCAAAGTCTTGGCCGGACTTGTTGCGCATGCGCACCTGTATCTCGTGCTTCCCTTTGCGCTTGAGCGGCTCGATGACGCCTTGTTCGAGAAACACGTGCTGGTCTGGGGGGTAGACCAGAGAAATATGTTGGCCCAGCGCTTCGGCGGCGGCATATTCGAACAACCTTTCTGCACCGGCATTCCAACTGTTCACATAGCCGTCCATGTCGGTCGTAATGACCGACGCGTGGATTCGGTCAATGATTTGCGTTTGCTGGCGGAGCTTTTTTTCTGTTTGTTCGTGTTGGGCCTCTAGTGCGGCGACTTTTTGGCGTAGCGTGTTCAACTCGTCCAGGCGTTCAGCCTTGCTTTGATCTTTCATCTGTTTTTCCCGAGTTTGCGATGCTTGGTATGCTTTAAATCACTGAGCCCCATTATATCATAATGGGATTTTTATGCCGGCTGTACCGATTTTGTCGCTGCCGTTCAAGGGATGTCGTCCGTAGCCTGGTTTAGACTTTTAGTTTTTCTGCATCCCGGTTCTGGGCCAGCGATAACAGGTTTTCTATAATCTCTCCCATTTTGCGGGCATTGTGCGCGATACGCTCTGCACGCCCTTCCAGTTCTTGGGGGGAGATAGTGTCGTATGCGGTGGACAAAAAGTCTGCCGATTGCAGGATCAGGTCCAGAGGGGCTTTGAGATTTTGGGCCACGGTTTGTGCATAAGCGTCCAGGTCGGCGTTGAACCGTCGCAAGGCTATAATGTCGTTAAAGCGGGCCGTGGCGATGGTGATGGCGCGCTCCAACTGGCGCGCGTTGGGTGGCTTGATCAAATAGTCCCCTGCGCCGGCCTGACTGGCCTGGGCGATCAACTCGGGCGTTTCGTAAGCGCTTATGATGACTACAGGGGTTGGACAGCGCTCATAGATGCGCCGGGTGGCCTGGATGCCATCCAGTTTGGGCATCTTGATGTCCATGAGCACGACGTCGGGTCGTTGAGCGCACGTCATTTCAACGGCTTCCAGGCCGCTGGTTGCCTTGCCGACGATAGCATAGCCCACTTTTTGTAATAATCCTTCGATCATTTCGCCGACCAGATAGTCGTCTTCGGCGATCAATACGCGCGGGATGCTCGTGATTTTCATGGTTTTTCCTCGTCTTTAACGTTTACCTTGGCTTTGAATTGGATCAACGCGACGGCCCC
>CAZSJU010000072.1:2134-12907 GCA_964607235.1 uncultured Anaerolineae bacterium
CTTGATCGTTGCATAATTCTAGCTCTCCACGCAAGCTAGAGTGTACGATGTTTTGGATCAGATTAAAACCTACGCGGCTACGTTCCAGCCGCAGCACGTCCGGCGGATAGCCCGGCCCGTCGTCTCGAAACTCGTAGCGTACAATGTCATCTTGGCGCGAGATGTGGACCGTAATTTGAGCTTTGGGGCGCGCTTGTAGCGCATATTTGGTGACATTGGTCGCCAATTCGTTGATGACCAACGCCAGATTGTGGGCCTGGTCAGACGTGACATGAACAGCGCAGGGCTGCACGTCCACGTCGATGTGCTTGTCGCGGGGCAGCGTCTGCAGCGAGGAGCGGATGACCTGGCGGGTTAACGCGTCCAGCCGTAACGGCACCCATTCGGACGCGGAAAGCATGCTGTGTACTGTGGCCAGGCTTTGTATCCGGTTGGCCAACTCGTTGATGATGGATTGGTAGCGCGCGCGGTTCTCTATCCCGGCGTGGCGGCGCTCGGCGTAGAGCAGGCCGATGATGGCCGACAGGTTGTTCTTGACGCGGTGGTTGACCTCACGCAGCAGCACGGTTTTGGTTTGGGCGTCGCGTCGCGCTTGCTCGTACAACTGGGCGTTTTCAATCGCGATGGCTGCCGTCGCGGCCAGCGACTCTAGCAGTCCTAGATCATCATCGCTAAAGCGGTTGGCTTGGGTGTCCACCATTTGCAACACGCCGATGATTTTTTGTTTGACTTGGAGGGGAATGCTCAGGATGGCGCGCAACGTCAGACCGGTTTGTTGGTCCACGCCCTTGAAATGACGTGCGTCGCTCTGGGCGTCCGGCACGATCAGGCTCTCACCGGTGCGCACCACCCAGCCTACGTAGCCTTGGTCCGGCCCCAGCCGCCAGCCGCGCACGATTTCCTGGCGAGGGCCACTGGCCTGCTGACAGACCACCGCGCCGGTTTGAGGGTCGACCAGCCAGGTCGAGCAGGCGGTCACATCAAGCAGGCTACGTGCCTGTTCCATCACAGTGGCCAGCACCTGGTCTAGTTCCAGGGTAGAGAGGAACGCGTGGCTGGCCCGATTGAGCAGTTCCAGCTCTCGATTGCGTTGGCGCAGTTTGCGGGCTGCGCGTTGGCGCTCGGTGATGTCCGTGCCGACCCCCAAGATCACGCGTTGTCCTTGCCAGTTCACCGGGGTGATGGTCATATCCAGGACTTTGATTTGGCCATTGATGTCATATTCAGTCTCTATTGTGCCACCGCGTTCCCATAGAGGGAGGTGGTTTTCAAGCACTTGTCCTTGACCGGGGGCAAAGTCCGCTATGTTCTTGGTCAGCAGCGCGTCGCGCGTGCATTCCAGGATTTTTGAGGCTGCCGCGTTGCAGTCGATATAGTTGCCGGCGGTGTCAATCATCAAGATGGGATTGGCCGTCCGCTCGAACAAGGTGCGGAACTTTTGTTCGCTCTCTTGCAACGCCTGCTCGGCCTGTTTTTGCTTGATTGCCTGAGCCAGCACGTTGGCGATGGCCTGGACAAAATTGACGTCGTCTTGGGTAAAGTGCCGCCGCTGGTTCGTGTGGGCGCCCAGAATGCCAAAGGGGCTTGCTTGCCCTGCGATGATCACGCTAATGCCGCTGATGACATGGTGCTCGTGCAGCAAGGCCGGGCCACTAAAGCGCGTTTCCGTGCGCAGATCCTCCACGACAACCGGTTTGTTGGTCAGCAGGGTAAAGCCGGCTTGAGAATCCGTTTCCGTGCCGATCGTCTTGTGTCCGACCAACCCTTCATGCCAGCCCACGCCGGCCTTTAGCAGCAAAGCGTCCCCTTTTGGTAGCAGTTTCAAGATTTTACAATATTCGATTCCCAAGGTTTTAACAATCAGCAGGGCGGCTTGATCGCACAGGGTGTCCAGGTCCGTGCCGGATAGGGCGAGTTGGCCCATTTGGGCAATGATCGCTTGTTGCCGGGCATAGTTGTGGAGAGTTTGTTCCGTCTGCAGGTGCTCGGTCACGTCGCGGGCCAGGGCGATGAAACGACTCTCTGGCTCTGTCGTTTCGCCCTTGACGGTAATGGAAAGTTCAAACCAGCGTTGGCCTGCCGGGGTGTCCAGGGTATAGACTTCGCCCGCGTGATGGCCCGTGGTTGCAGCTTGCTGGATGGACGCTATGATGATTTCTGCGGCTTGTGACGGGAGGACGTCTTTTACCGTCTGGCCCAGGAACGCTTGGGGCGCGTCGAATAGCAGTTCCGGATCCGGGGCGCGAAATTCGTAAATGCGCCCGTGGCGATCTAGCTCAAACAGCAGATCGGGCAGGGCGTTCAGCGTAGCATCCAGTTGTTTGTGTGCCTCGCGTAACGCGTCTTCTGCTTTTTTGCGCTCCGAGATATCACGGGCGATGGTCAGGATGGCGGGTTCTCCCTGGTATTGGATCGGCGCCGAGACCGTCTCTATATAGCCGGGGCTGCCGTCCAGCCGGGTGAACCGTAACGCGTTAGGCGTGTTGGGTTGTCCGGTATCCAGCATGCGCTGCATGTTTTGGCGAACGTTCGCTTGCATTTCAGGGGGAAGCATGTCGAAAAAGTTCTTGCCCACGAGCGCTCCTGGGTCCTGGGCGCCGCTGAGCGCCACCCCCGCGCGGTTGATGAACAGCATCTGGTCTGCGTTCCATACAGAGATTGAATCGGGCGAGAGTTCGACCAGTTGGCGATAGCGCGTTTCGCTTTCCCGCAGGGCAGCCTCGACCCGTTTTCGCTCGTCGATCTCACGCTGCAGCGCTACAGTGCGTTCCTCGACTCGCGTGGTTAATGTGTCATAGTTGGCCTGCAACGCCCGGTGTATAGAGCGATAACGTTGCAGGGCCAGGTAGGCCGCCGCCGTGGACACGATGGCGCTGAACGCGATGGTGACGACGTGTGATTGCCAGAGGGTGATGTCTGGGAAGAAAAGCTGCTTCAACGCTTCGTACGTTGCTATCCCGATTATCACGAGCAGCGTCACCAGCGCTGTTTTGGGCAACAGAGATTGGCTATTGGGTTTATTTGTGTTGGGCGGACCATCCTCGTTCATTTTTTATCCTATCTGTTTCTAATGCCTTTGTTGCCATGTGTCCTGATGGTTTGCTGAACTCATCACTGAGCTTGTCGAAGGGTGAACCAAAATTCGCTCCCTCTGCCCGGTATGCCCTCGCTTTCGATCCCGACCTGGCCGCCTAGCTTTTCTACGATGCGCCGCACGATCGACAAGCCTAGCCCGTGCCCCTTGACTTGATCGTTGGGCAGCCACGTGAAGGGTTTAAACAAGTGAATTTGTTGCTCGGGTGCGATGCCGGGACCGCCATCGCGCACCCAAAAGCGGATCATCCCATCCTTTTGTGGGGTTGCCCCCAGCTCGATGCGGGGGAGCTTGCCGCCGTATTTGAGGGCGTTGCTGATATAGTTGGCCCAAACTTCTTCTACCCACGCCGCATAGCCTAACCCTGTGCAGGATGTCGGGTCCGCACCGGGCGCGGCGCGCGTTTGCACGTCGTGCTTGGCAGCCAAGGCGCGCAACGAGGGGTTGGCGATCCAGGTTTCAGGTAAGATAAATTGCGCTTGGTATTTGTCAATCAGCCAGGTCAAGCGCTGCAGCGCTTCGCTCACGATGGCGGCCATGTCCAGGGGTTCTAGCGTGATTTCGGCGGTGCGTGTTTCAGCCAGCAATAACAAGCTGTCAATGATGTGTTGCATCTTGCACGCGCCGCGAGCGATGCTCTGCGCGCATTGCCATATTTCTGCGGGGGACATTGTTGTATGTTCCAGGGCTAGCAGTTCGGCTGGGCTCAGGATCAGGGTCAGCGGGTTTTCGAGGTCGTGGGCTACAGTGTGGGCATAAGCGTTCAAGTCGTCGTTGAGACGGCGTAATTCTATCATGTCATCAAAGCGAGCCATTGCAATCGTGATGCCGCGTTCGATCTCGCCGGGGTTGGGCGGTTTGACCAGGTAGGCGCCCACGCCTGCCGCGCTGGCCTGGTTGAGCAAATGTGATGTCTCGTAGGCAGATAGGATTACCACCGGGGTCGGGCAGCGTTCTTGAATTTGCCGGGTGACCTCGATGCCGTTTAGCTCGGGCATTTGGATATCCATCAATATGACGTCGGGTGCAAGTGATTGTGTCAACTCGATGGCTTGCCGGCCGTCTGCCGCTTCACCCACCACGACATAATCTAGCTTTTCCAATGTCCTTTTGATCATCTCGCTGACCATGGCGTCGTCCTCGGCGATCAGGACGCGGATGGCTGGGGGCGTGTTCATAGGACGTTCCTCGGGTCCGCGTTAAAGCGGATGGTGATAACCGCCCCGTCGTCGTTGTGCAGTGTCAATGTGCCGCGCAAGTCGATGCGTACCAGGCGCCGGATCAGGTACAGTCCCACGCTGTGGCGTTCAAAGTCGAGTACCTCTTGGGGAAAGCCCGATCCATCGTCTCGGAACTCGAGCGTCACCTTGTGACGCTTTATCATCTCGCCGTGTTGGCTGGCCTGAATGGCAATGTGGAGCTTGGCGCGTCCGGGGGGCGCGTGTTTAACGGCGTTGGTCACCAGCTCGTGAAGCACCAGGGCCAGACTATTGGCCTGTTTGGCGTTGACCTGCGCGGCAGAGGGGGATACGTCCACCGCTATATTGGGGGGGGACGGTATCGTCTGCAGTGTAGCCTGGGTGACTTGATGGGCCAGGTCGCTCAAAGATAGGGGGGACCATTGGGAAGCGGAGAGCATGTGGTGTACCGTGATGAGTCCCTGGATGCGACGGGTCAGGCGTTCTACCATCGCGTCGAAAAAGGGTTGTGTCTCCGGCGCGCTATACCGTTCTTCTGCGTAAAGCAGGCCGATGATGGCCGTCAGGTTGTTCTTGACGCGGTGGTTGATCTCTTGCAACAGTGTGGCTTTGGTCGCGGCGTCCTGGCGTGTTTGTTCGTACAACCTGGCCTGTCGCAAGGCGATCGCCAGCGAGGCCGCTATTTCTGCCGCAATGTCTAGACAGTCAGTGCTGAAAAGGTCGGGGTTTTCAGCGCCCAGGTTCAATGATCCGACCAGTTCTCCTTGTACGACCAGGGGGACATTGACATAAGCGCGTATACCTTCATTGTAAAGCGTTCGGTCAACCGTAAAAGACCCGGGTGCCTGTGTTGTATCCCCTGTCATTTGTATCTGACCACGCTGCAGCGTCTCTACCGTAGAGGCGTGCAGGATAAATTCATTACCCGGGCCTACTAATCGAGTCTCCCCGTCCATATAGGCGGCGACAACCCTGGCGGTGTTGGTTTTCAGGTCAAACTCGGTCACGCTGGTCCGGCGGCACGGGATCAGATGGTGCATGTGGCTCAATGCTGCCTGGGCGATGGCGCCCGTCGAGTGGGCGGCCAGGATGGCCTGGTCGATCTCGTGCAAGGTCTTGAGCCGTTCAGCATAACGTTCCAACGTTTGCTGTGTCTGGACGTGTGCGGTGATGTCGGTAGAGACGCCGATCATCCCCGCCGGCGCGTCGTTGGGGCCTTGAATGAGCCAGGTGCGCGCGTCCATTATTTTTTTAGACCCGTCCTTGGCATAGTTGACCACGTTTCCATGCCACGCGCCGTTGGCCAGGGTGTTGTCGATGATCTCTTGCTGGGTGGCGCCGGCGTCGGGATCTTCACCCAGGGTGTGTATCTTTTGGCCGAGCAGCTCCTCCCGGCTCCTCCCCAGTATCCGGACAACCGCTTGGTTGATAAAGGTGATCTGGCCTGTGAGGTCGGTGGCAATGATCTGATCCTGGATTTGGTCCATCAGCATGGCCTGGAAGCGCAACTCTTGTTCGGTTCGCATCCTTTCACCGATGTCACGCGTGATGCATATGATTTCACGGACCTTTCCCGTTGCAGGGTCATGGATGGTCTTGCTGGTAGTTTCGACCCACAAATAGTGCCCGTCTTTGTGCCGGATGCGATAAGGCACTTGGGAGATGCCGGCGTCTTTTAGGATGTGGGCATGAGATTTCGCGATTTGCTTCAGGTCATCAGGGTGGAAAAGTGAATAGGCGTCTTGGCCGAGCAGTTCGTCAGGCGCATAGCCGAGCAGCCGCCGGCAGACCGGCGAAGCGTAGAGATAGGCGCCTTGAGGGGTGTGTCTTGAGATCATATCCGTCGCATTTTCCGCCAGCAGCCGGTAGCGACGTTCGCTCTCTCGCAGCGCTTGTTCAGCTTTTACCCGTTCGGTGATCTCGCGTTCCAGGATGATGACCTGATTGTCTCCGCTGACAGAGACGCGCGCTTCAAAGGTAGGTGTAGGAAACTTGTCTTTGAAGGGTAACTGATACTCGTATTGTCGGACTTGGCCGGTGTGTAATGCCTCTTTAATGTGGTGCAAGGTCGGTTGTGCGATCTCGGGGGGAAATATGTCGGCGATGTTGCGACCGATAAAGCGCTCATTGGGCAGTATGGTTTTTCGCTTTCCTTTATAGTCCAGGAATGCGCCATCCCCATCTAGAACAAAAATCATGTCGGGGATGGCTTCTAGCAGCGCGCGGTTCCAGGCTTCGCTGGCCCAGAGCGCTTTTTCTGCACGCTTGCGGGTGAGCGCGTTGCCCAAAATTTCCCCCATCAGCTTGAGCAACTTGATATCCTCTTCACGCCATTCTTTGGCGCCGCGCTCTGCGCCAAATCCAAAAAATCCGATCAACGTGTTGCCTACCACCAGCGGAATGGCCAGCACGGATTGGGTGCCGCCCCGCTGCCATATCTCTTTTTCGACACTTGCTTCGGGGGGCAGGTCAGCGACGTCAGACACGCAGATGGTCTCGCATCGCGCCAGTTTTCCCATAGCCCAACGCAGCGGGGCGAGGGATGTGCCGGGGCGGTGGTGGGTGCGGGTCTGGACGCCCAGGGCGTGCCAATCGTATCGCCGATCGACGGTGTGGCCATCCGCTTGGAACAGCACGATGTAACAGCGGTCCACTTCGACCAGTTGCCCGCTGGCTTGCAAGGCCCGCTTGATCTCTTGGTCGATCTTGGCCGGGGGGGTGTTGATAAAGCGGGTGGAAATGGTGGTGGCCAGTTCGTCCATCGTCAGCCGGTAGCGCAGGGCGGCTTGTATTTGAACTTGCTCGGTGATGTTATAGACGCTCATGAGCAAGGCGGGCTGACCACGGTATGTGATCGGCGCTGTGGATATTTGTCCGTCGATGACGGCGCCATCCAGCCTTATCAGCTCGAGTGTTATGGGTTGGGTGTCACCTTGTGCTGTGCAGGCGCGGTTTTTCTCCCAGCGCGCTACAAAGTCCGAGATGGGTTTTCCAATGATCTCCGAGGGGGCCGCTGCGCCGAGCAGCCGTGCGCCGGTGGGGTTGATGAAAACGAGTTGCCCTTGGCTACAAACGGCGATGGCGTTCGGCGCAGCATTGACGATGGTGCTATAAAATTCTTGATTTTCACTTGACATCATTGCGTTTCCCGCAGCATTTGGGACGCTGACTTTTTTTGTCTGGTTTATGTGTTATAGCGCCCCGTCAGTTTGCCGATTAAATTTGGCTCTACTGAAAGAACCCAAAAGTTTGCCACAGAGGCAGTGCGCAGCCTCCCCGTGGGACAGAGAGCACAGAGAATTCAATATCGGGATTGAATTATTGACTTCAAAGTGCTATCTGATTGAAATTTTTCAATCTTTCCCTTGATTTTTCTCCGAGTCCTCTGTCCCACAGGGAGGCTACGCACTGCCTCTGTGGCAGATTATGCTTTTTTCAGGGGAGCCAAATTTGTCACAGTCCAGATGTTGCACGATTTTAGCCTGAAAAGTGATTTTACTCATTTTATCACATTCTTGCTAATAGATGCATGCAAGTTTTCTAGTGCGTTGTGCCGGGCTGTCCTTGTTTGAATGTGCGAATGCTGACTGCACCACCTCTGTTTTCAAGCGCCAGCGTGCCGCGCAGGTCAAAACGCGCCAGGCGCTGGACCTGTGGTGAGCTTGCCGAATCCATCAGATACCGGCCTCACCAAAAAATTGGACTGTTTTCTTTGAACCTAGCAGGCAAAACGGCGCAGGTCCGCCACCGCTTCATCCAGGTCAAATGTGTGCCGGTCGGTCAAGCTCAAGGCGCGCCAGACGTACAACAGGCACTTTTGGAGGCTGGCGGGATAACTGTCCTCGACGAAAAAGGTGGACGTTTCCCGTTGGCCCGACGCCAACAAGATGCAAAGGCGCGCGGTCCAGCGACCGTCTTTGACCTGCAGTTGGATGCGGGTGTGGGTTTGCTCGTTAACCCACTCGAATCCTTCATGGATCAAATTACGTTTCCAATGTTCCATGTTTTTTACCTTGTCGTTTGAACCGGCGGCGACCATGCGCCACCTTTTTGTATTCCCGTCAATCAAAAGGTCAGGCGCGTTGTCGTTATCGAGGTGACCTAAACGTGACCGGATGTGCGGGGGGTGAGTGGCCCCTGTACGCTTGTCGCTCGCAAGTTAGCGTTGAAGGTGAGACAATCTGATTGTACTAGACAAGTCACCGCAAGGCAAACTGAAAGGATGCCGCCGCTGGTTCACAGGTGTTTTTCTAATGAAAATCTAACGGTTCGTTTGCGCCGTCTAATATTCTTCTTATATATCTGCTTTATGATATAATGTGAACTGTTGTACCTTTTTCATTAGGAGTGTAGCTATGCCAGTATACGAGTACGAGTGCGATGTTTGTGGTATGCGGTTCGAGGTGCACCGACATTTCGGGGAACCGCATCCGACCGTTTGCCCTGCCGGACACGAGGATACCCATCGTGTCTTTTCGCCGCCGACCATTATCTTTAGAGGGTCTGGCTTTTACGTGACCGATAATGGACGTAATGGCTGTTTGACGCACAGTTTGAAAGACAAGCAGAAAAAAACAGACCCGGTGGACAAATCTGAAAAACAAGTCGAACAGCAAAGCGCTGTTATAGGAGAGAGCACATGACAGAAGCGACCCAAGTAAAATCATTAGCGTTCCGAGCCGAGATCCAGCAACTGTTGCATATCTTGGCGCATTCATTGTACACTGACCGCGAAATTTTCCTGCGCGAGTTGATCTCTAACGCCTCTGATGCCCTGCATCGTGTGCGCTTTGAGATGCTGACTAATCAAGACGTGTTGGATCCCGAGGCCGAATTGGCGATTCACTTGAGCTTTGATGAGGGAGCCAAAACCATCACCGTCTCGGATAGCGGCATTGGCATGAACCGCGAAGAGTTGGTCGAGAACCTGGGCACTATTGCCCAATCGGGTGCACGGACGTTTTTGCAGAGCCTGGAAGAGGCCGAACGCCCCAGTGACGTCATTGGTCAGTTTGGGGTAGGGTTTTATTCGGTCTTTATGGTAGCGCAAGAGGTGCGCGTCACCTCACGCTCTTTCCGGCCGGAGGATCAGGCCTGGACCTGGCGCTCCCAGGGAGAGAATACTTTTACCGTTGAAGCGGCTGAAAAATCGGAGCGTGGCACAACGATTGAAATTCAGCTCAAGGATGACGCCGTCGAGTTTGCCCAGGGATACCGGCTGGAGCAAATTGTTAAAAAGCATTCGGACTTTGTCGCGTATCCGATTTATCTGGATGCAAAAGTGGACGGTGAGCGCCAGTCGCGCGTGATCAACCAACAGACTGCCCTGTGGCGCCAATCGCCGCAAGAGGTGACGGATGAGCAGTATAACGATTTTTATCGCCAGTTGACGCTCGATTTTCAAGCGCCCCTGTTGCACATGCACCTGGCGACTGACGCGCCGGTGCAGACTTTTGCGATCCTCTATGTGCCGCGCAAGAGAGAGCGGGGGGTTTTGAGCCTGCGCACGGACCAGGGTCTCAAGCTCTATTCTCGCAAGGTGCTCATTCAGGAATACAACAAGGACCTTTTGCCCGGTTATTTGCGTTTTGTCGAGGGTGTCGTGGATTCAGAGGACCTGCCACTTAATGTGTCCCGCGAGTCGGTCCAAACGAATCTGTTGATGAGCCGCATCGGGCGGATATTGCGACGTCGCTTGATCAGCGCCCTGGAGATGATGGCCGAGGAGCGTCCCGAGGATTATGCGACTTTTTGGCGTGAGTTTGGCGCGTTCGTCAAAGAGGGCGTCGCCGCTGAACCGGTCAGTCGGGACGAGTTGCTCAACTTGCTCCGGTTCCACTCTTCGCGCGACGGTGAAAGCCTGGTCTCGCTTGCCGAGTACGTCGAACGCATGGGTGAAGCGCAGGAATCGATTTATTATATCCTGGGCCAGGATCTGACGTCTGTCGCCAATAGCCCGCACCTGGATTACTTTGAGGCGCACGACATTGAGGTCCTTTATCTAGTCGATCCCATCGATAGCTTTATGGTGATGAGCCTGCGCGAGTTTGAGGATAAACCGTTGCGCAATGTGGACGACGCCGACCTTGATTTGCCCGCAGGAGAAGCGCCCCCAGAGACCGAGGAGGATATCCAGGGGGATGAGCTGGCGCGTTTGATCCAGCGGTTCGAGCGTGTGTTGGGCGACCGCGTCGTCGAGGTGCGCGAGTCGACATTGTTGACCGACAGCCCTTGCCGTTTGGTCTCGCCTGGTGACGCCCCCGACCGGGATATGCAGCGCGTGCAACGCTTGCTCAACCAGTCCTTCGAGGTGCCTAAAAAGATCATAGAACTTAACCGGCGCCATCCGCTCATTCGAAATTTGGCGCACCTGGTTGAGGATCAACCGCAGGAGGCGTTGATTGATATGGCCATCGAGCAGTTGTATGACAGCGCCTTGCTGATGGAAGGGTTGCATCCCAACCCGGCCACGATGGTCCC
>CAZSJU010000073.1:0-12889 GCA_964607235.1 uncultured Anaerolineae bacterium
ACAGAGGACTCGGAGAAAAATCAGAAAGATTGAAATTTTTCAATCAGATAGCACTTTGAAGTCAATAATTCAAGCCCGATATTGAATTCTCTGTGCTCTCTGTGCCTCTGTGGCAAACTTTTCGGTTCTTTCAGAGAAAAGTTGGATCTATTGAGATTAGACAATCAGGATAAATTATGAGAGATGTAAGCATTATCGGAATTGGACAGACCAGGGTGGGCGAGCATTGGGACGTCTCGTTGCGTCACCTGGCGTTGGAAGCGCTGTTGGCCGCCTTGAGAGATGCCGGTGTTGAGCAGTTGGATATGCTGCTTGTGGGCAACATGTTATCAGGGGAATTGACCGGTCAAGAACATCTGGGCGCATTGATCGCTGACTTTGCCGGATTGCGGGGGATCGAGGCGTTCAAGATTGAGGCGGCCTGTGGCTCTGGCGCCGCGGCTGCCCGCCTGGGTTATATCACTGTCGCCGGTGGTATGGCGGACGTGGTCCTGGTGGTGGGTGTAGAAAAGATGACCGATCGCACGGGCGCCGAGACCACGGCGGCCCTGGCAATGGCCAGTGATGGCGACTATGAGGCGATGCACGGTCTGTCTTTTGTGTCCCTCAACGCGTTGCTCATGCGGCGGTACATGCACGAGTTTAACGTGACGCACGAGGCTTTTGCGCCCTTTACCATCAACGCGCACCGCAATGCGGCCAACAATCCCTATGCAATGTTTCCCTTTCCGGTGAGCCGGGAGGCCTTTGAACGGGCCCAGATGATTGCCGATCCCATCAACTTGTTGGACTCTTCGCCGATTTGTGACGGGGCGGCCGCCATTGTATTGTGCCCCACCGAGTTGGCCTCGACCCTGTCTGCGGCCAGACCGGTGCGGGTGCGCGCTTCGGCGGGGGCCACGGACACGCTCGCCCTGCACGACCGGAACGACCCGTTGGTGTTGCAAGGCGCGGCGCTTTCGGCGCATCAAGCTTATCAACAAGCCGGGATAACGCCCGCCGACATAGACTTGTTTGAGGTGCACGATGCTTTTTCCATCATGTCGGTTTTGTCTTTAGAGGCGGCCGGGTTTGTAGAGCGGGGCCAGGGCACCCACCTGGGGCTGGAGGGTGAGATTGGCATTGATGGCAAGTTGCCCCTGTGTACGATGGGGGGGCTCAAGGCGCGCGGGCATCCGGTGGGAGCCACCGGCGTGTATCAACTGGTGGAGGCGGTTCAACAGTTACGCGGTCAAGCGGGGGCCAATCAGGTGGCGAACGCCCGCCTGGCGATGACGCAAAACATCGGTGGCAGTGGCGCCACGGTGATCACTCATATTTTGGAAGCGATGGATTAATTTTTGGAGGTAGAGATGCAAGTAGCGAGACATTGGCGAACTCGGAATCAGCGTTATGCGATGGTCGGTGAAGTGTGCGAGTCGTGCGGTAAAAAGATCTTTCCACCGCGTGACATTTGCCCGAATTGTGAAGCGCCGGCCAAGACGCCCTATACCTTTAGCGGGTTGGGCGAGGTTTATTCTTACAGCACCGTGCACCATGTCCCCGAGGGGTATCAAGACAATGCCCCTTATACGGTGGCGTTGGTCAAGCTGCAAGAGGGACCGTTGGTGACAGCACAGTTGACCGACGTGGAACCTGAAAGGGTGTCGGTCGGCATGCCGGTAGAGATGGTCACCCGCAAGCTGCGTGAAGAGAGCGAGCGGGGCGTGATCGTGTACGGTTACAAGTTCCGGCCGCGGCTGGCCAGTGCGGCTTGATCGGATTTTGAGCGTCGAGCTTCAATCAACCCAAGAAGGACCTGGCTGCGATCGGGTTTCGTGACAAGTGAATAGGCGTTGCCGTGTGGCTTGTATGCGTGTCGGGCTGCAGGCGGACGTCTCTGATTTTTTCTGCAGGTGGCCAAGGCCGATCTAACAATAAAATCGTTATTAGCGCCCTGGTCGCAACGCGGCTTGACGTTGGATTTTATTTGTGGTAACATAGGGACATCTTGCCCGTACCATTACTGTATGGAGTTTAGCTATTTTTTTGCGACAGGAGGATTCCTATGAGACGGAACGTGCTGCGTTTGTCTGGCTGGGGGGGAATGGTTATCTTGTTGGCTGTATTGTTGATCGCGGGGTGCACGCGCTCCAAGTCCTCTGGGCCTTCTGACGCGACGGCGGTGGGCACGGCGGCTGCGGCGGCGCCTACGCAGAGCACAGGCGTGGGTTTGACGCCGACGCCGTCAGGGGATGAGGCCATTAGCGCGACGGCCAACGCGATGGCCGCGACCGCGACGGCGCAAGCGGCGCTGCCGACATCGGCGACTGATTCGCCGCTGTCGACCGAAGCCGCGCCGACCGAGGCCGCGCCGACCGAGGCTGAGCCGACTGAAGCCGCGCCGACGGACACACCGGCCGTCACAGAGCCAACGGCGACGACCGCGCCAGCCGAGGCGGGAACGAGCAAAACACACACGGTCCAGGCGGGTGATAACTTGTTCCGCATCGCCTTAAAGTATGGGTTGACCTATCAAGCGGTCGCCGCTTATAACGGTATCGCTAATCCCAACTTTATCGTGGTGGGGCAAGCAATCAAGATCCCGGCTGCGGGAACTGGGGAGACGCCACCGGCAGGAGATGGGGGCACGCACATGGTCCAGTTGGGTGAGAACTTGTTCCGCATCGCGCTCAAGTACAACATGGCGTACACCACGCTGGCCGCGGCCAATAATTTGAACTATCCTTACACCATCTATCCCGGGCAAAAGCTCGTCATTCCGTAGCGCAGCTGATTTTAGAAAAAGCTATTGGGCAACCAATAGCTTTTTTTGTTGGGCTGGCGCATGGTGAAGGATATGGTATAATTTTCGCCATGAGTCAACATCTAGACGAGTTGTGTGGTTTATTCTATCTTTTGCCAAGTGTCCTGGTGCGTTGCGGAAAGCGCGCGTTCCTCGCGCTTACGTTGGCGCTGACGGCTTGCGGTCAGGTCGTGACGGCGCCGGCGCCGACCCTGGCGAGTGCGCAGCCTCCCCGTGGGACTGAACCCACCGTGGCTATTTCATTGTCTACGGTCCCGGTTCGTCCCACAGCCACCCTGGCATTGCCGACGGCGGCGCCGCCGAACACGCCCACACCTTCGCCACCGCCCGTCGTGCACGTCGTCCAACCCGGCGAGACATTGATTGCCATTGCCATACAATATGGGGTGACGGTGGCCGCGCTGCAGTCGGTCAATGGCATTGACGACCCATCGGCGTTGCAAGTGAACCAGGGGCTGATCATCCCCACCGGGAACGAGAGCCAGGGGGACAGCCTAGAGTTGTTGTTGCCGACCCCCACACCCATCTCTTTTGCCATTGAGGGCGTGGCCTTTTACGAGACCCCCGTAGGTAGCCTGTGGTGCCTGGGTGAGGTCATTAACAGCACCGAGTCCGCGCTGGAGAACGTCGAGTTGCGCGTGGGTTTGTACAGCGCAGCCGGAGAAGAGCTGATCAGCGGGGACGTGGCGGCGGCCCTGGATTTGATCCCGCCCGGTGGCCGGGCGCCCTTTGGCGTGCTGTTTACCTCACCGCCGGACAGCTTTGACCGCTTTCTGGTTGCTCCGATCCGCTCAGAGGCTTCCAGCGAGCCCGGCACCCGTTATGTCATCTTGGAGGTTGCTCAGGATAAAGCGGGACCTTCGGGCGCTTTGTTTGAGGTGCGGGGCAGCGTGACCAATCCCAGTCAGTTCACGGCGACGGCGGTCACGGTCGTGGTCACGACTTATGACGCGGAGGGGTTGGTCACCGGCTTTCGCCAATCCAGGTTAGCTGAAGCGTTGGCGCCCGGTACCGGCGCCGAGTTTGCCGTCAGCCTGATGCCCAATGAGGGACAGCCTGCCAGTTATGACATCGTGGCGCAGGGACGGCTGGCCAACCCTTGACGTTCATTCCCAACAAGGATAGCCTATGTTTTATCGCATCGCCTACTCTATGATCGCACTCTATGCGCGTATCATTTGTCGCCGCAAGATCACGGGACAGGAACATATCCCTGAACGGGGATCTTTTATCGTCGTCATCAACCATTTGAGCACAGTGGACCCGCCCCTGGTCTTGAGCATATTGCCCGTGCGCCTGAGGATGACGGGGATGGCCGCGATGGCGCACCGTCATGATTTTTTTATCGGTTGGTTGATGGACCAGTGTGGTGCGATTTGGGTGCGCCGGGGCCAGAGTGACCGTCGGGCCTTGCGCCAGGCGTTGGAGGTGTTGTCCAGCGGGCGTCCTATAGGCCTGGCGCCGGAGGGGACACGCAGCGACACCGGGGCGTTGATCGAAGGCAAGAGCGGCGCTGCGTATCTGGCTCTCAAGGCGGACGTGCCCATTTTGCCAATGACGATTACCGGCTCTGAGGACGTGTATACTCACTTGAAGCGGTTACGCCGCGCGCGCGTGAGGGTCAAGATCGGCCCGATGTTTTATTTACCCCCCCGGGAGGACGGTAAGCGGAGCGCGCACCTGCAGCACTGCACGGACTTGATTATGGGGCGTCTGGCTTCTATGTTGCCAGAGCCGTATCGCGGCGTCTATACGGGTCACCCGTTGGTGGCGTATTGGGAAGCATTGGACGCCAGCGGCCAGGCTGACCGTCCCGAATAGAAGCAAGGGCCTTGATTGATTTTGATGGATCTTGATCGGCCTCAATCTGTTGCCGGCGCAAAGGCGCGGGTCAGCGCAACCCATTCTTCCAGGGAGAGCGTCTCCGCCCGGCGCCGGCGATCAATCCCCGCTTGACCTAGCGCGGCGTCTATCTCTGCCCCTGGCCGCGCCAGGCCGCCGGCCAACGCATTATGCAGTTGTTTACGGCGCTGGCTGAATCCGGCCCGTGCCAGTTTAAAGAATAGCTCTGTGTCATCGATGCCCCACGCGGGCTGGGCGTCCGGGCTGAGGTCAATTTGGATGACTGCAGAACTGACCTTGGGGCGGGGATAAAAGGCGCCGGCCTTGAGATGCGTGACGATGCGCGGTCGCCCATAGAATTGTACGCCCAAAGCCAGCAAACTCATGTCTCCCGGCGTGGCGACGATGCGCCGGGCCACCTCTTCTTGAATGGTCAAGACCATCAGCGAGGGGCGTACTGCTGCTTCGATCAGGTGTCTCAGGATGGCGGAAGTGATATAGTAGGGAATGTTGGCGACGACTTTGTACGGGGCGGGGAATAGGGTAGCCGGGTCCAATTCCAGGATGTCGCCGTGTAAAAGTTCGACGTTAGCATATGCCCCCAGCGTGTGTTGCAAGATAGGCATCAAGCGCTGGTCCAGTTCTATGGCGACCACGCGCCGGGCGACCGCTGCCAGGTGCTGGGTCAACGCGCCCAATCCCGGTCCAACCTCCAGCACCGCGTCTTGTGGCGACAGGTCGGCCGCTGCGACGATGCGCTCGGCGGCGGCGTCATTGACCAAAAAATTCTGTCCCAGGCTCTTTTTGGGCCGTATATCAAATTGTCGCAATAGTGTACGCGGGTCCATAATAGTCGCAGGGGGGTGCGTCACGGTCACTGGCAGCGGGGATGGTAAAGCGCGCTGACATAGTCGATGTTTTCGGGGACCGGCGCCAACAAGTACACGTCCACGCAACGGTACCACGAGACCAGGTTATCGTCGCCGTAACCCAGGTCAATGCGCAGCCCGCGAATCGCTCCGCCTGTGTCGGCGGCGTCACCGATGCCATACCCCGGCACGTACACCTTTGAGCCGAGCTGGACGACGCCCGGGTCCACGGCGACGATGCCAAAGCGCATCTGCCAACCCAGGCGCGTGATGCCATAGCGTGGATGGTCCGGTGACTTGCCGGCCGATGCGGCGTTATAAGACGTGGCAAACATGCGCACCTTTCGCCAGTATTGGACTTGGCCCGTGGGCGTGTCGAGTGTGCGCAGCACGACCTTGGTGCCATAGTTGACGATCTTGGGCTGGGGTGCTTGGGCCATCCATTCTGCCTCGACCCAGCGGTCAACCTCGGCATTGTCCTCGTAACGCACGCGGATGCGCCGTTCGAAAATGCCTGGCCGGCCCTCCTGTCCAACGCGTTGGGGGGAGTCGAGCGCCAGCTCGGGGTCAGGCGCCCATTGGGTCTGAAAGGGAATGGGCTCTTGCTGCACCTCTATCTCTTCACGCACCCGCACCACCCGGATCTCTTGACCGTCTCCCATCGGCGCGTTCAGGGCGGGTTGGGCATAGTCCATGCCCTGGAGCGAGACGCCCAGGTCGGCCAACACGTCACCGACGGTGTAGCGGTGGGTGCGCATGCGCAGCGTGCGCCCATCCACCTGGATCGTCACGGGCACCGAGCGCTCGATGGCGATGCGCGTCCCTGGTTTAACGGCGCTGCTCATCGCCGGGCGCACATTGTCGGCCAGGTACAGGATGATGCCCGCCTCGTATAACGCCTCGCCGATGGTGCCGGCGGTGGTATAGAGGTGTAACGGTGGGCTGCCGGCCTCTTGTACCGTCACCGGAACCGCTCGTTTGATGTGAATCTGGATGGGGCTTTTGTCGGACAGCGAGTCCATGCGCTGGACCTCGTCGTGGGCGTTGACTTGCAGGCCTAGCTCTGCCAGGATCTCGTCAGTGGTGGTCAAGCGTGTGCGGGCCTCGATGGTTCGTCCATCTACCTGGACGAGCACCGGGCGCGAGCGATAGACGGTCACGTTTGTGCCGGGCGTCAGTTGCTCCGAGAGTGCGGGGATGACGACGTCTTCTGGGTAAAGGGCCAAGCCGGCTTCGCGTAGCACTGCCTCGACGCTTGTTTGGTGTGTGCGTAACGTTTGCGTCTCGCCGTCCACGGTCAGGCTGACGCGGGTCAGTGTGCTTTGGTAGCCGATAATCAGCAGGACCGTCAGGGTCACAAAGACCGGCGCGGCCAGCAGTCCCAGCACCCGACCCCGGTTTGTGGGGAAGGGTTGGTCTGGCTCCCAGGTTTTGGGTTGGGCAGTCATACGTGATTGCACCGTCGCTGTTCTGGACCCATGCGCTTGATGGCAATGTCTCAGGGGAGGCTCACTCTATGCGCGCTGCGTCCACATTGTAAACCACGAGGACGAGAAAACTCTCGTCCTCGTGCAAATAATCGCTTTTTGGTCGTGCACCCGCCGTCGAGCTGGCTTGCCTGCCTTTTGTGACCTGCTGACTCGGACCAGGCGCCCCTGCGGCACCCAAGGGTTACTCCTTACCGTTGCTTCCTCTCGGACCTGGCGGGGTTCGAAGGCCCCTGCCGCGCAGGACCCAATCTTCAACATCTTTCAGTCACAGCAGAATCAGACAAGGCCGAGCCCTCGGGAGGGGATTCAACCCCGCTATAGCGGTTTGCGGGTACAGGGCACCGCTAGTTCCCCGTCTAGCACGACCAATAGTATGATAACGCCAAGTGGGATAAATGTCAAATCGGGGCAACGGTTCATCCCGTTGCCCCGATGGGTTTGGCGGAGAGGGTGGGATTCGAACCCACGGTGCCTTGCGGCACACGCGCTCTCCAGGCGCGCGCATTAGGCCGGACTATGCTACCTCTCCATTGGCCAAGTATACACGCTTTTGGCGGTTCGTCAAGGTTGTCGCCAGCATTTTCGACATCGTCATTGCGAGTATCCCATAGCGCCCACGGCCTTATTCTAACATTCGATTCTAACATTCGATTGATCTACTCGCTCACTCGCTCTGAGCGTTTCCCTCTCTCCCCCGGATATGGTAAAATAGTCTTGGAACGCGTTTACAGACGAGCGATATTGGCCGAGATGAAAAACATGCCCGATGGTCGTTTGCTTTCCTTGAGCAGTGCGGGACAACCTGAATGGCGCCTGGAGGGGGCGTGGCACGCTCCGGAGGGGGATATGCCTTTTCCGGCGGTGGTGGTCGCGCATCCCCATCCGCTGTGGGGCGGCACGATGCACAACCCGGTCGTGGTGCAGATCGCCCATACGTTGGCGGCACGCGGTTGGGGCGCGTTGCGGGTCAACTTTCGTGGCGTCGGATCGAGCCAGGGCCAGTACGATGAGGGACGGGGTGAGATAGATGACTTGACCGGCGCTCTGGATTGGCTGGCCGCGCGGCCCGAGGTCGATGCCGGGCGCCTGGCGGTCGTCGGCTACTCTTTCGGCGCGTGGGTGGCGGCGCGCGTGGCCGTCCGAGACGCTCGAATCCAAGCCTACGTCGGCGTGGCGTTGCCAATGAGCGAGCCTTATGCCGTGGATTTGAGCGCGTGCGAGGCGTCCAAGTGCTTGATCAGCGGCGCGCGCGATACCCTCAGCCCGCCCGAGTTGTTACGCCAGTACGTCCGCACGTTAGCGGACCCCAAAACGCTGCACGTCATCCCTGAGGCGGATCACTTGTTGCAGGGTTATGAACGCGAGGTGGCCGGATGGGTGGCGGATTTTTTGAATGGCGTCTAGTGGCGCAGAGGGTACAGAACGATGGACGGCTGGGTAGGCTGGGTAGGCTGGGTAGAATAGACGTTGTCGCTATCAGGTCCTGGGATGGATGGGCCAGGGCGGAAACAGGAGAATGGCATGGCTGACTTGCAGGCGATTGTGGCCGAGGTGCGCGATACGCTGGTATCCGAATTGGGGGACGATTTGCGGGCGCTGTACCTGTTTGGCCCGGCCGCGCGCGGCGCGTACGTGCCGGGACGCTCGGACGTGGACCTGCTGCTGCTCGTGGCCCCGGATATGCCTCTGGCTCTGGCTCGTGAGGCCTTTTATCCCCTGTGGGAGCGCCACGCCGCGCGGTTGGGCCACGGCCCGCTGCTTGCCACCCCCGACGACCTGGCGCTGCACCTGGCGCTTTTTCCCGCGCTGCACCGTGACTTGTCGGACGGTGCGTGGCGCCTTTATGGCGCGCCGCTGCTCAAGTCGCTGGCGCCCCCCCCGCCGCCCGACCCCATAGCAGCGGCCGCGAACCTGGCGGCGCGCGCCGTCGCCTATGCCCCGGCCTTGACGCCCCAGTCTTTGTCGCCGCAGCGCGCCCAGCGCCTGGCGGTCTTGTTGGACCAACTGGCGCGTGGGGCTGAGAAGGGGGGCGCTTCTGCGCTCCTGACGCCGGTGGAGGCCACGCTGGCGCTGCACGCCCGGCTGCGTGAACTGGCCCAAGAGATGCCCCAGTTTGAGTGGCACGGCCCACCGCCCGGCGGTGAGGTCCCCGACCTGTTACCGGGCTGTCTGGCCTTTTACCAACGTGAGAACCAACTCATCGCCGTGTTGGAGCGGGTCGACGAGGACGTGTTGTCCGGCGTGGATTGGCAAGAGGTCGGCGCGGCAGCCGAGGACGCGTACGCCCAGTTTGGCCTGGCCACGCCGTGGCAACTGCGGGTGGCGGCCAGCCGGACCTGGGCGGATTCGTTGTTTTTCAAGGGTTTTGAGCACATGTGGGGCGCGGACATATTGGGCGACCTGGAGGTCGACGAGCGGATGCTGTTGCGCCAACTGGCGCGCGTCGCTTCAACGCAGCGGGTCGAGGCGTTGCCGGGCGATTATTTGACTTGCCAGGAAGACGCTTTCCCCAAGCTGATCCACGACACCCAGAACGTGCTGCTCAACGCCGGGCTGCGGGCCGAGTTGTTCGCGCGCTTGGCCGGGCGTGCGTTTGATCTATCTGATTGGACCCCGCCTGGCCGCGAGATGCCGCAGCACGAGCGCGTGGCGGCGGATTGGGCGCGCTGGCGCGAGATGACCGTCTATTACGCGGATATGTGGCGGGCTCACCCGGGCCATGAATGATCAATTGCTTCATTCCTATCCTATCCTCAAGCTGTTTGGCATCCCGGTCAAGTGGGTTTTGTTCTATGGGTGGATTATGTTATACTTGTCGTGATGAAATCGTCCCGCAGTGTTCGCAGCACGCGGGGCACGGATGGAGACGCTCCCCCTATAGAGGTGCAGGCCACACTTGTTGGGGATGAATTAGTTTTGGACACGGTACCGGAAAGCCCACTCACGGTGTGTGGCAACCGTATCCACTTGGAAGATGGACGGGTGTTGGTGATTCGGTTCCGGACTTTTTCCTCCGCTTTGCGCCAGTAAGGCGGTGCAACTTAGATTCGACAGGATATAATCATACAATATGGATAAAGAACAGAGCCGGCAAGTGATACAATCCCTGGTCAATCGATTCGACCAGAACCGCGCTGCCTACATCCGCACCAACTCGGATTACAATGAAACCCAACTGCGCACCGACTTTCTTAATCCCTTTTTGGTCGCTTTAGGCTGGGATGTATTCAACGAAAAACAAGCCCCGCAGCATCTCCGTGAAGTGGTCCACGAAGATACCGTCGAGGTTGAGGATGGCGGTGATGTCTTTACCAAGAAACCCGACTATGCCCTACGCTTGGGAGCCGAGCGCAAGTTCTTTGTCGAGGCGAAAAAGCCCGCTGTAGCTATTGCGAGTAACAACGCCGCTGCTTTTCAAGTCCGGCGTTACGGCTGGAATGCACGTTTATCCATCTCCGTCCTGAGTAACTTTGATCAGCTCGTGATCTATGACTGCCGCGTCCGTCCCCAGGCCCAAGACGATGCCCGTGTAGCCCGGCTCAAGGTCTACAATTACACTGAATACGTAGCCAAGTTTGACGAAATCTATGACAAACTTTCCCGTGAAGCCGTATATACCGGCAGCTTTGACGCCCACTTTGGCATTGTAGAAGAACACCCTGGTGCAGAACCCTTTGATGAGTATTTCCTGAGCCAGATCGAAACCTGGCGCACGCAACTTGCCCAAGACATTGTGCAACAAAATCCGACGCTTACGCCAATTGAACTAAATTTCCTGGTGCAACGTTTACTTGACCGTATCATCTTTTTACGGATTTGCGAAGATCGGGAGTTAGAACGTTATCAGGCGCTCAAAACGACACAGACCTACGACGAGCTCAAGGCGCTGTTTCGCCAGGCGGATCAGCGTTACAATTCCGGGTTGTTCGATTTTATCGAAGACCAGCTTTCCCTCAACATCACCGTGAGCAGTGAGGTACTCATCGGCATCTTCCAAGAACTCTACTATCCGGCCAGCCCTTATGCCTTTTCCGTGGTCGAGGCTGGGATTCTAGGAGAAATCTATGAGCGCTTCTTAGGTAAGCAAATCACGGTTGCCGACCAGCACGTCATCATCGTGGATAAAGACGAGGTCGCGGCCTCGCGGGGCGTGGTGCCGACGCCCAAGTACGTGGTGGACGCCATCGTAGAAAAGACGCTCGCGCCCTTGTGTGCCGGCCGTTCCCCGGCTGAATTAGCCGGGCTGCGCCTGGCCGATATAGCCTGCGGCTCCGGCTCGTTTTTGGTCGCGGCCTACGAATACCTGCTCAACACTTACCTGGAAGGCTATCTCCAAGAGGGCGCCGAACACCATGCCCTTCGACTACGCTCAGGACAGGCCAGCAAGGTTTACCAAGGCGGGCGGAATGCCTGGTATCTCACTCTGCCGGAAAGGCAGCGCATCCTCTGTGAGCATATCTTTGGCGTGGACATTGACCCCCAGGCCGTAGAGATCACCCGCTTTAGCCTCTTGCTCAAGGTTTTGGAAGATGTGCCCGCTGCCGCGATCGCGGCCCATTGGCAGACTCGGCACACCCGCGCGCTGCCCAATTTGCAAGGTAACATCCAGTGCGGCAACAGTCTGGTGGATAGTGCTTACTTTGAGTACGACAAAGATGCACTGACTGATGATGCATACTTTGCCGACCTTAATCCCTTGGATTGGCCCGCAGCTTTTCCTGAGGTGTTTAAAGCCGGTGGTTTTGACGCGCTCATTGGCAATCCCCCGTATATCCGTATCCAGAATATGGTGCGCTATTCGCCCCGCGAGGTGCAATACTATCAAAGCAACGCTTCGCCCTACACTTGCGCGCAAAGCGATAACTTTGACAAGTACAGCCTCTTCATTGAGCGGGGCCTGACTTTGCTCAAAGCCACCGGGTGCTTGGGCTACATTGTGCCCCACAAGTTCTTTAGCCTCAAATCGGGGCAGGCGCTCCGTCACCTCTTGTCAGAGGGCCAGCACGTTGCCGAGATCGTTCATTTTGGCGTGCAGCAGGTTTTTGGGCAGCGCCGTACGACTTATACATGCATTTTAATCCTTGCCAAACAGGCCACCGCCAACTTTACCGTTGAGCATGTCAGCGACCTGCCGGTGTGGCGACGTGGTGAGACCGGCCAGATTGCCAAGCACGAAGCGGCGTATCTGACGGCAGCCCTGTGGGAATTTGTCTCTCCCGCCGCACGCCAGGTCTTTGAACGCTTGCGTGCGGTCCATCCTACTACACTTGAGCAAGTCGCCAATGTCTTTGTCGGCGTGCAGACCAGCGCCGATAAAATCTACATCCTGACGCCGCTTGAAGAAACCGAAACGATGGTGATGTTCACCGACATTGCCGGCGCGACGTGGACCATCGAAAAAGCCATCCTGCGCCCGTGCCTCAAGGACGTTTCCCTACCCGCCTACAGTCACCCCCAAGCCAACACGTACATCATTTTCCCTTATACGATCCCAGGCCGCCGCGCGCGTCTCTGCACCCCGGAGGAAATGCAAACGCGCTTTCCACAGTGCTGGGCTTATCTCACTGTGCACCAGGCCGCGCTGGAGCAGCGTAGCATCCAGGGCGGGACGCCGGAAACGTGGTATCGTTATGGCCGTTCGCAAAGCCTCACCAAATTCGACGGCACGCCAAAACTCATCTGGCCGGTGCTCACCATCGAGGCCCGCTATGCCTACGATGATCAGGACATCGTCTTCACCGGTGGCGGCAATGGCCCCTACTATGGCTTGCGCCCCTTGCCAGAGACGGCGCTTTCGATCCACTACTTGCAAGCCGTGCTATCTCACCCGGTCATCGAGGCGATGGTGCGCGCCATCGGCAGCGCTTTCCGGGGCGGCTATC
>CAZSJU010000074.1:0-9204 GCA_964607235.1 uncultured Anaerolineae bacterium
TGGGGTGAGGCCTGTGCTTTTTTGGACACCTTTTGTGGGCGGGTGCATTTTGCTTGTGCGTACAAGGGGCATGCGGTTATAATAATGAGGGGGACGCTTGGCGCTGTGTGTGATGGGTGGCTGGCGTTCGTGCCGCTTGGCTGGGGAAAATGAAAGGAAGTGAGAAAATGGAAATTAGCCCAGATTTGAAGGAAAAGTTGCTCGTGTATCAAGAGAACGAGATCACCGAGTATCATATCTACCGGCGGTTGGCGGGCAAGGTCGAGTCCCCGGAGAACCGCCGGGTCTTGCAAGAGATCGCCGATGACGAGTTGCGGCATTATGAGGAATGGCGCGAGTATACGGGACAGGATGTCAAACCGGTCAAGTGGCGCGTGTGGAAGTATTATCTGATCAGCCGCATCTTTGGGTTCACGTTTGGTGTCAAGCTCATGGAGCGGGGGGAAGAAGGCGCGCAGGAGAGTTACGGACAATTAAAGGATAGCATTGATGAGGCGGCGGCCATCGTGCGCGACGAGAATGCTCACGAGGATGCATTGCTCGAAATGTTGGACGAGGAACGGTTGCGTTACACCGGCTCGATCGTGTTGGGCCTGAGCGACGCGCTGGTCGAGTTGACCGGGGCGTTGGCCGGCCTGACGTTGGCGCTGCAGGACACGACATTGATCGCGCTGACCGGATCGATCACGGGCATCGCGGCGGCCTTGTCGATGGGCGCGTCAGAATATCTGTCGACCAAGACAGAAGAGACCACCAAGAGCCCGGTGCGCGCCTCGATTTACACCGGGACGGCGTATTTGTTCACGGTGTTGGTGTTGATCCTGCCCTACCTGGTGCTGGACAATTATTACGTGTGCCTGGCGTTCACGCTGACGGCGGCGATCCTGATCATTGCCTTTTTCAGCTATTACATTTCGGTTGCCAAGGACGAGCCGTTCAAGAACCGTTTCCTAGAGATGGCCGGGCTGAGTTTGGGTGTCGCCGGCTTTAGCTTTTTGGTCGGTTTTCTGGTGCGCGCCTTTTTGGGAGTGGACGTGTGAGCGCGCGACGGATTCACCTTTTAGCATAACATCAAGGGGCCATTCAACGAGATCGAACTGGAGGAGCAGGATATGGAATGCAACAAGGAGATAAATTTACAGTCATGCAATTGTAGCTATGAGCCTTGCTCGCGCAAGGGGGTGTGTTGTGAGTGTATTCAATACCATTTGCGGATGCGACAACTGCCGGGATGTTGTTTCCCCGACGATGCGGAACGTACCTACGACCGGTCTTTTGAGCATTTTGCGCGTCTGGTCACTCAGAAGCGGGTATAGGTGAGGGCAAAAACCGGATCAACTTTTAGTGAGGTGAACGTAGACCCTGGAGGAGGGTCTGAGATAGCGTAGGTGAGTGGAATTAATGGCCGTAGAGAGGAATTATTACGAGATTCTATGCGTCAAGTCGGACGCCACGCTGGAGCAAATTAAATCTGCTTATCGCAAGCAGGTGAAACAGTATCATCCGGATCACTATGGGAAGGACTGTGCGCCCTTTTTGGCCGTTCAAGAGGCCTATGAGGTACTGAGCGATCCGGCGCAACGGCGGGCGTATGACAAGGAAATGAGTGGGGCGCCAAGGCCTCGGCGCGCACGGCCAGGATCCCGCGCCGTAACGCCGCTGGATTTGGGAGAGCTGTTCTTGCGTTGGTACCAGCAGGCGGTCAGCCCTTCCTTTGAGGAGATTTTAGGCCAGAGCGTGAGAGGCCAACCCGCCGTCGAGGTGCGCTTGACATGGGCGCAGGCCCGACAGGGTGGCCGGGTGCGGATTCCCATCCCGCTGGAGCAGCGCTGCCCGACGTGTCGGGGCCAGGGTTGTTGGGACTGCGCCGGCGCCGGTGTGGTGACACAGGCCGTCCCGGTGTGGATCTCTTTTCCCGGGGGCATAGCTGACAGGGATGAGGCCGAGGTGCCGCTGAATCAACTCGGTATGCCCCACGTTCGCTTGAGAATCCGCTTTAGGGTGCTAGACTGAGTCAGCCTCTATGCGCTGCTGGCCTTTGCGTCCAATTTTTACATGCACGATCTGCCGTGCACCTCGGCACGTCACGCACGGCAAGCCGAGGCCGTAGCACGAGACGCCGGGCTGCGCAACGTGCGCGGGGGTCATTGGCATTGTTGGATGCCGGATCTGTTGGGAGGAGGAAAAACGTGGACGAGGATAAGCGATCTTTTGGCACATTGATCGGCCTGTGCGTCGCATTGGGCGCGGCGGTGGGCGCCGCCATCGGCGCGGCAGCCGATGATCCGGGATTGTGGATCGCTGTGGGTGCAGGGGTTGGGGTGGCGCTCGGCGCGGCTATCGACGCGATACGCTCCGGTGGCTGGAAGGGTGGCGGTCGATAGCGTTGGGCGCGCCAGCGACGGCTCTCGGCTCAAGAGGTGATGGACTTGTTGGAGCAGGTCTCTCAACCGAGCACGCAGTGGCCAGTCGTTTACGAGATGAGTCAGGGCCAAGTGCACGTGAGCATGGGCCGCGCGTACGACGCCGTGCATACCTTCGAGTTGGCACACGGGAACGAGTGAGCGTGTATACGTGTATAATCGACCGCAGAAATTCGTACTTTTGATAACAAGAGGGAGGATTGAACGATGGCGAGGAAGAATATCTTTTAAAGAGCAAGGCGCGCAGAGAATGAGAGAACGTGGCGGCTTTTCTACAAGAGTTGGGTGAAAAAGTTGACCCGCAACGCGGTGGTTTTGCAGCAAGGTCAGCAAGAGATCGCGTTGGACGTGCCTGATACTGTCAGGATGAAACTGAATGTCAAGGAAAAGGTCAAAAAGAACAAGACCGAGCACCAGCTCAAGATCACGCTTGCGTGGACCGAAGGGGATACGGCCAGTGGCAAGGTGACGCTGGGGTAGCGCCTGGACGTTTGCAGAATGTACCGTCTAAAAAAGTAGGGCCTCGTTTCCTACATTCAATTTGTGAGGGGAAAAAAAGTGAGCGGACATCATCGAGAACCATCAGAGGAGCGCTTGTTCTTTTTTGCACAGCAAGAGGTCACTGTCGCTGACCTTGCGGGCCGCACGGGTGACGCCTCGGACGTTTCCGGCTATATTCTGGACATCGGCGGCGGCGGCGAGGGGATCATTGGCATCCTGGGGGGAGAAAAGGTCGTCGCCATCGATTTGAGCCGAGAAGAGTTGGAAGAAGCGCCGACTGGACCGCTCAAGATTGTCATGGATGCGCGGGATTTGCAGTTTCTGGACGGTACGTTTGATACGGTCACGGCGTTTTTCTCGCTGATGTATATCAAGCAACGATCTGACCTTGAAAAGGTGTTGGCGGAGGTTTTTCGGGTGCTCAAGCCTGGGGGAACGTTTTTAATTTGGGACGTGGCCGTCTCGCCTCAAGGGGATAGGGAAAAGGACATTTTTGTCATCCCGCTGCGGGTCAAGGTCAAGGACCAGGAAATCGAGACGGGATACGGGCAGTTGTGGCCTGATGAACAGCGCGATTTGCTGTTTTATCGGGTGTTGGCCCAAGCGAGCGAGTTCCAGGTTGTGGTGCAGCGCGAGGAGGGACAGACCTTGTTCCTGCAGTTGCACAAGCCCGAGTAACGTCGATAGGATCTATGTATATCAAGATTGAGGCTGGCTCTCTTGGACCTAGGTCGAGGGGCAAAAAGTGATAGAAAGGGATTGATGAACTGGAGCGCATTGTTTTCAGCTTTTGCTTTGGTGTTTGTGGCCGAGTTGGGGGACAAGACCCAGTTGGCGGTGATGATGCAGACTTGTAAGCATCGCTGCCCATTGTCGGTGTTTGTGGGCGGCAGCCTGGCATTGACCGCCGTGACGGCTTTGGGCGTCCTGGGGGGCCAGGTGTTGGGCAAGTTTGTTCCAGCCAGCGTCATCAACACGGTGGCGGCGATGGCCTTTGTGGTCATGGGCGTGTGGGTCTGGGTCGAGTCGACCCGGGTCGAATCAGAAGACATGGTCTGCAGTTGTGAGAGTGATGGGGCGCTAGTCTCTCGTTCCCATTGGGACTGGCAGGCCTTTGGGTCCACATTGACCCTGTTGTTCTTGGCCGAGCTGGGCGACAAGACGCAGTTGGCGGTGCTCGGATTGACCAGCAAAGGTGCGGCGCCCTGGCTGATTTTCGGGGGTGGCGCTTTAGCTTTGACTTGTGTGACGGCTTTGGGCGTGGTGGGGGGACAACAGTTGTGCCGGCTCGTCCCCCAGCAGCTCTTGCTCAAGATTTCTGCGATGGCTTTTGTGGCACTGGGGATATTGATGGGGCTGGGCGTCCTATAAATAGTTGGAGAGGCTGGGCGTCGTGTAAAAGGGAGCGCAAATGGACATTGCTAGCGCAACACGCGTTCATCCCCCACGCGCCTGGTGATGCCTTTTTCGTCCAGGTACTCCAACAGGCCCAGCGCATATTTGCGGCTGGTGTTGAACAGGTCGCGGAACTGGGCGACAGTGGTGCTGCCATTTTCTTGCAGGTAGGCGCGGGTGCGCGCGATGGTTTCTTGAACAGTCTCGGGCAGAAACAGCACGTCATCGCTCACCTGCACCAGCTTGTCCTGGGTCAGCAGCGCCGTCAATAGTTCTTCACCCAAGGCGGCTGTGCTTTCTTTGACCGAGGGAGGGGTGTAAGGTTCGGCGTGAAACTGTTTCAATAGCGCCTCGACCCGGGTCTCTTGTTCCGGCGTCAAGCGGATCGCGTGGGTGCAAAGCCGGGTCGTCGCGCCCTGATCGTTGACCCAGCCTTCGGCGACGGCGCGGGCCATCACGGCGTTGAACAACTTGGCCTGGAGTCGCACGCGTCCTCGCAGCGCCTCACGGGGCATCCCTGGGCGCAGAGGATAGGTTTGATGGTAGGCCTCTAGTTCACGCTTGATTTGCTCGGTCAGCGCTGACCAGCCGGAGCGCGAGATAAAGAGTTGATGGCGGCCGCCCGCTTGAATTTTTTCATCGGGCGCGTTGCCCAGGATGAGCGCTTGATCAGATTCGACCAACGTTTCCAGCGCGGCCGCCAGCCCCTGGCTCAATCCGCTGGCCTGGGCTAATTCTTGGCCCGTCAGCGGGCCACGCCGCTCTAGCGTTTGCAGGGCGATTTCGGCCGGAGTGCCCTGGGCCAACGTTTCCAGGCGCTGGATCAACTCGCTGCGGAAGCGCCGGTGACGCCGGCCGGGGTACGGGTCTACTACCACGCCACCGCCAATCGTTGTCGGGGGTGAGGGGAGACGCACGATAAAGCGATCGCCTTTGACCAGGGCCAGGGGCTGGTCAAGCCGTATCTGGACCCAACCCTGTCCCCCGGGTGCAAGCGTCTTGTCGTCTAACAGGCGCACGTGGGCTGGGCTTTCGGCGGCGCCGCTGAAGAATTTGACTTCTTGATTGTGGCGTAAGGGGCGCGGGTTGTCGGCCAGATAATCTAGCTGTGTGTCTACCAGCACCGTGTCGTGCAGCCAGCCGGGCAGCGTCACCACTTGGCCACGCTGCAGGTCTGCTTTTTTCACGCCGCTCAGGTTCGCCGCCACCCGGCTGCCGGGGACGGCCTGCTCTATTTTTTGTTTGTGCGTCTGCAAGCCTCGGATGCGCGCTTGAAGATTGCCAGGTTGGATCTCGATCTCTTGGCCGACGGAGAGCGTGCCGTCCATCAGCGTGCCGGTGACGACGGTGCCAAAGCCCGAGATGGTGAATACCCGGTCTATGGGCAGGCGGGGACGCCCACGGTCCCGCCGTGGCTGACTGCTGCGCAGGACCTCGTCCATCGTCTCAAGTAGTTGCTCCAGACCCTCTTGAGTGCGCGCTGAGACGGGGATGATGGGGGCATCGTTCAAGCAGGTGCTGTCCAGGGTTTCGGCCACTTCTGCCATCACCAATTCTAACCAGTCTTTTTCTTCCACCAAGTCAATCTTGGTCAAGGCCACGACGCCGCTGTTGACCTTTAGCAGGTCCAGGATGGCCAGGTGTTCGCGGGTCTGAGGCATCACGCCCTCGTCGGCGGCGATGACCAGCAAGGCGGCGTCGATGCCGCCAATGCCGGATAGCATATTTTCAATAAAGTCCTTGTGGCCGGGGACATCCACGATGCCCAATGGCTCACCGCTGGGCAAGGTCAGCCAGGCAAAGCCCAGGTCGATGGTCATCTCGCGTTCTTGTTCTTCGCGCAGGCGGTCGGGGTTGATGCCCGTCAATGCCAGAACCAGACTGGACTTGCCATGATCTACGTGGCCAGCAGTGCCGATGACGTGCACGATTGACGCTCCTTTTGTGTTCTAGTCTTCTTCTGGCCCTTTGGCGGCCTGTACCGAAGGCAACGGGCGTATCTTGGACGACTTGCGCTCGTGAGTGGGGGGCTTGAGCGGTTCGAGTGTCTGTGGACGCTTTTCGTTCAGTTTGTTCCACGTGGCCACCCATTCTCGCGGACCGACCATGATCGATTGGGCCCACGCCTCCTGGACCGCCCACAGCGCTTCTAACTGAGGGGGGATGAGCGGCAGATGTTCCTCAATGGCGCTGACCCGGTCGTCACGTTTTTCGTTGAGCCGCTGGTTCTCGCGCCAGTGTTCCTCGTTTTCTAGTTTAAAGCGGCTCCATTCCTTTTCCCGGTCGGTCTGCCACTCTTCCTGGATGCGCTTTTGGCGGTCTATGGACATGCGTTGCATCTCGGCCATCTCGTCCTGGCGCTTTTCAATCCGCTCGCGGAACGGTTCCATACCCGCCAGCGCGCGCCGCACCATCTCACGCTCTTCGCGCAGGCGCGCGGCTTGCGACGCCATGTCCGTTGTCTCTTGTTTCATCTCTTCGACCAGCTTGCCCCATTCAGAGATTTGCCGTTCCCAGCGAAATTCGGACACGCGTTGGTTCTCGATCACCTGGATCTGTTGGTCCAACAGTTCGGCTGCCCGGTCGATCTCTTTGTTTTTAATCTGGATCGCCTGCTCTAGCAGCGGGATTTTATCGGCTAGATTATCTATCTTTTGGCCTAGCGGGGGTATTTCTGATTGCAATTTGTTGAGACGCTGGTTATCCTGGCGCCGTTGCTCCTCCAGGTAGACGATGGACTGGAGCCGGTCTTCGGTGCGCTTGTCCAGCTCGGTGAGTTGATGTTGTAAGGTGACGATGGGGGGTTGGAGGCGGCTGATTTCGGCTTGCAAGCCTTTAATCTCTTCGTCGTAGCGGGGGATGGGTCTCAGTTCTTTGCGTACTTCAGAGATCTGCCGGCTAATGTTCTCTTGTTCCACCTGGCGTAGTCGGGACAGTTCTTTGTAAGCCTTTTCCCGCTTTTCCTCGCTAGTCTGGAGCAGCAGCGTCAGTTCCTGGCGCAATTGCTCCATCGCGCTTTCGATCTGGCCGAACTTGGTCAGCTCTGAGCGGGTGCTGGCCAGCAGTCCCTCCAGCTCCTGTATCTGGCGCGATTGTGCTTTCATTTTGTTGGTTTGCACTTCCAGGCGTTCCAACAAAGTCGCGATCAACTCTTTGTCTTTGCGGCGTTCTGTATCCAGGAACGACAGGCGCTGGTTGATTTCAGCGAGTTCCATTGTTTCAAAAACTGACGACATAATTGCCCCCTCAAATTTGAGATGATTTATTATAGCATCATTGACCGAGGCAAGCAAAGTGTTGCAGGTTGTTGATATTGCGCAGACATGATATGATTAGGCTACTTGATGCGCCGAGCGGTCAAGCGCGTGTCATCCGCAGTGCTAGGCAGTTGGGGCAGTCCTCTACTTTATTTTTATTGCGAGGCGACCTGGCTGTTGGGATCAAGGAGTGCGAGCCTATGCGTATCGGTTTTGATGCCCGGTTGGTTTACTATCGACAAGCAGGGATTGGACAGTACATTTTACATCTGGTGCAGGGTTTGGCACGCCTGATGGGTCCAAACAGGCAAGGCGAGGGCGAGTTATGGGTCTTTCGCAGTCACAAGGCACCGGCTTTGGATTTGCCCGAGTGGGTTCATCAGGCGGGGTTGTGGACACCGAGCCATCATCGCTTTGAGAGCGCCGGGTTGACGGCCGAGTTGGCCGGCAAGCGGCTTTCTCTGCTGCATAGCCCTGACTTTATTCCACCTTTTAGTGGTGGATTTCGTTCAGTCATCACTATCCACGACCTGAATTTCATTCACTTTCCCGAGTTTTTGACGCCAGAGAGCGAGCAGTACTATGGGCAAATCCATCGGGCCGTCGAGCGCGCGGATCACATCATCGTCGATTCGAATTGGACTCGACAAGACGTGATAAAAGAGTTGGGCGTTTCACCGGAGCGGGTGAGCACGGTGTATCTGGCGGCCAACCCGGTCTATCGACCGATTACCGACCTCCAAGAGGTACGACGGGCCGTCATGCGTTATGGGTTGCCGAACGATTTTATCATTTTTGTCGGTACGCTGGAACCCCGTAAAAACGTGCCGACGTTATTACGGGCGCTTGGGCAACTGCGCGATGAGGGCTATGGCGTCCACCTGGCTGTGGTGGGGCGTAAGGGCTGGCTTTATGAGGACATATTTGCGACGTTGACGGATCTCAAACTGGCAGATTATGTGCATTTTTTAGAAAACGTCCCCAATAAAGACCTGGTGCGGCTGTACAATGCGGCGCGCTGTCTGGCGCTTCCTTCGCACTATGAGGGCTTTGGTTTGCCGCCTTTGGAGGCGATGGCGTGTGGCACCCCGGTGGTGGTCTCCAATCGCGCTTCCCTACCAGAGGTCGTCGGAGAGGCAGGTTTGTTGGTTGACCCCGACCGCCCCGAAGCGTTGAGCGCGGCGTTGGCCCGGGTGTTGAGCGACCACACGTTGCGGGCGTCACTCTCTCAGCGTGGGATGATACGGGCCAACGCGTTCTCGTGGGCCCGGGCCGCCGACGAAACGCTGGCGGTGTACCGCCAGGTGTTGCAAAAAGAGACTTTATGATGCGCATTCTGCTGTTGACGCCGCAGTTGCCTTATCCGCCTCATCAGGGGACCAGCATTCGCAATTATGGCCTGGTGCGCGGGTTAGCCCGGCGACATAGTGTCTCCTTACTCTCGTTTCTTGAAGCTCGGCAATCGTTGGCGACGGCGGGTCCCTTGTTAGACGTGTGTCATCGGGTAGAGACGGTAGCGGCGCCGCCGCCGCGTCGCTTGGTGCGTCGCGCGTTTGACACGTTGACCCATCGTTTGCCGGATATGGGCCTGCGTCTGGTCTCAACTGCCTTTGCTGAACGGCTGGCGG
>CAZSJU010000074.1:9304-11305 GCA_964607235.1 uncultured Anaerolineae bacterium
GGCGCTTGCCGTCAGGCGCATTGTGTGGTGGCAGTCTCTCAAGCGGATGCCCAGGCCTTGCAGCGGTTGGTGCCGGGATTGGCGGTGACGGTGGTCCCCAATGGCATTGACACGCAAGCTTATCAGTTTGTGCCCCCGACGGCCGCGGGCGCTATAGGCCAAGACGCCGCCCAAGAGCAAGATCCCTCACCGGCGCTGCCCCCGCTTTGCCTGGTTTTTACCGGCAAGATGGATTATCGGCCCAACGTAGATGCTGTGTCTTGGTTCGCCACGGCTATCTGGCCGTGGGTGCGGGATGAGTTGCCGCAAGCACATTTTTACGCTGTGGGACAGCGACCGCATCGCCGGCTCGACCCACTGCGTGTGGACCCTTCGTTGACCTTGACGGGGTGGGTTGAGGACGTGCGTCCTTTTATCACGGGCGCGACGGTCTATGTCGCTCCGCTACGGATGGGCAGTGGCACCCGGCTCAAGTTGCTGGAAGCGATGGCTTTGGGTAAAGCCATCGTCAGTACCCGCCTGGGCGCCGAAGGGTTGGTCGATCTGCAGGGCGAACCCGTGACCGATGGCCGGGAGATGGTGTTGGTCGATGATGATGCGCCGCTTGCCTTTGCCGAGGCGGTGGTGGCCTTGTTGCGCGACCCCGACCGCCGTATTGAGCTGGGCCGGGCGGCGCGTGTTTTTGTCGAGGCGAACTATGACTGGCGCGTCATCGTCCCGCGTTTAGAGGCGCTGTATGCGCGCCATTGATCAACCCTCATAGTCAGGCCTGGAAGCGCCATGTCTCGCACCCTGCGCCAACGTTTGCGTCTGACCTTGCTGCGCCTCTTTGCCGGGTGCACTCGGCGTCGCATCACGCCGCCTGCTCCCGACATTTTGCCTCCCGATCCCCGTATCTTGATCGTCCGTCCGGATCATCTGGGCGACCTGTTGTTCACTACCCCGGCTTTGCGGGCGTTGCGCCGGCTCTACCCCGAGTCTCATCTTGCTGCTTTGGTCGGACCGTGGGGCGCGCCAATTCTCTCAGACAATCCCCATGTGGACGAGGTCATCACCCTGGCGTTCCCGGGCTTTACCCGGGAGGCGCGATCATCGCTGTGGGGGCCGTACACATTGTTGTATCGTTGGGCGCGACGCTTGCGGGGGCGGTACGACCTGGCGTTTATCCTGCGTTTCGATCATTGGTGGGGGGCCTGGTTGGCTTATGGGGCCGGCATTCCGACGCGCGTGGGGTATGATGTGCCAGAAGTCGCGCCGTTTCTGAGCCATATTGTCCCCTATGTCCCAGGCAGGCACGAGGTGATACAGAATTTGAGATTGTTAGACTGGGGCGTGTCCCCGTCTGTCCCCGGGGAGCAAGCCGGCTGGTGCGCGCAGGATATTCGTCCGGCGGATCGACGGCTGGCGCTCGAGTTCTCTGTCGCGGAACCGGCGCGCGCGTGGGCGCGTACGCTCTATTGTCGTGATGCCCGCTTGGCCATTGCGATTCATCCCGGGGCTGGTGCGCCGGTGAAACTGTGGCGGGTGAGCCGCTGGGCGGCGGTGGCCGATGCATTGTCGGCGGAGACTGGGGCGCAGATTCTACTGACCGGTTCGCTGGCAGAGCGTGCGTTGGGCTTGGCAATCGCCGAAAAGATGCATTCGCAGGCCTGGGTGGTGGCGGGCGAGACAACGTTGGGGCAATTGGCCGCGCTTTTTATGCAGTGCCAGCTGGTACTAGGGGCCGATAGCGGCCCGTTGCATCTGGCCAGCGCGGTCGGCACGCCTACTGTGCACCTTTATGGCCCTGTGGACCGGGCGGCCTTTGGGCCGTGGGGGGATGCGGCACGCCATCGCGCGTTGGTTTCGGCCTGGCCCTGCATCCCTTGTAACCGGCTCGATTATGCGCCCAAAGTGCTGGCGCACCACCCATGCGTGCGGGAGATTAGCGTCCAGGAGGTATTGACCGCGGCCCGCAAAGCGCTCGCAGCCTAGGGGGAAATCAGGCCGAAAAAGTCATAG
>CAZSJU010000074.1:11405-12823 GCA_964607235.1 uncultured Anaerolineae bacterium
GATCCCGATGCCGACGGCGGCGCTGGATAGCAGCAAAAGGACGGCGCCGAGTGTCCTTTCGTGGGCCAGTAAGCGGGTGATGCTCCAGCGGGATGTAAATCCGACGCTGGGCGGCAAGCCGGCCAACGACAATCCCCCTATGAACAAGGCGGTCGTAGCCCAAGGCACGTGACGTCCCCAGCCGACCAGTTGGTCAAAATCGTCCCCTTCGGCCCGGTGGCGGACGAGGCTGATCCCCATCGCCATGAGGGTGAGGCTGATGGCGCGCGTGCCCAGGCCAAACAGCGCCGCGCTGAGCCCGGTCGAAGTTTCGAGGCTTAGCGCAAGCAGCGCGGCGCCCATATCCGCCAGTGCTGCATAGCCCATCAGACTGCCAAGCCGTTGCGAGACGGCGGCCAGCCCGCCCCCGACGATGATCATTAAATAGCCACTGTAGCTCAGCGCCGTGCCGAGATGTGGGTGCCCGGACAACCATTCAAAGGATTGGAGCAAATCCAGCATCACGAACCAGACGACGGCGTAAAAGATGCCAAAGATAAAGGTGCTTACTATTGGCGGTGACTCGGCGCCGACGGCTGAAATCCAGGTGTGAAAGGGCACCACGCCTAACAAGATGGCAAAGCCAAAAGCGAACAGCAGCGCTGCGGATTCCAGCAGACCGGTATCGTCGGGCGTCAGTTCGTGGCGGCCAATCAGCCAACTGGCTACCAGCAGGGGGGGGATGGCTAGGGTCACAAAGGTGAGGAAACGCAGCGCGCCGCGCGTGGAACCGGTGCGCCCTCCCTGAATTAAAAAGACGCACAGCGCCGCGGCGATTTGTAGTTGCAGCACCGCAAATATCTCAGACTCGACCAGCAATGCGCTACTGAGCACTGACAACAAGGCCAGCCCCAGCGGATAAAAGGTCCAACCTTGAGAGACGCGCCAGGCAAAGAGAAACAGCCCGGCTGCCAGGAGGTAAATAAAGGTCAAGTCTGAACGGTCAGCAGGGGAAATAACCATATCGCGTCCCAGCAAGGTGACCGTCTCGCCCAAGTTGATTTGACGTCCCCAGAGCTGCACTGGCGCGTCGAGGGGCAGTTGCCAGGTCATCAGCGCTATGAACAGAGAGACACCGGCTGCAAGCAGCGCGGCGACCGGCGCCCAGCGGCGCAGCAGCCAGACGACAGGGGTAGCGATTAAGGGCAATATGATGAGCAGTAATGGACCAGCAGTCATTGTTGTTTATCGAATGTGACGTCCGCTGCGAGCAGGGGCATGCGGGCGACGGTCAAATAAGCGATAGCCAGAGCGATCAAAAAATTTGCCAGTCCCAAGAACCCGAGCACGATGAGACTGGGTTCCAGGACAGTGTAAAACAGTTCGAAAGCCGAGACAAAAGTCAACAGCCCCAGGCCGGCTTTTAGGGGCTCGTCGGT
>CAZSJU010000075.1:0-6152 GCA_964607235.1 uncultured Anaerolineae bacterium
AGTTCGCCAACCCCTACATCGCGGCCGCATGGGGCTATATCGATGACGTCATCGAGCCCAGTGAGACCCGCCCCCGGCTGGTCGAAGCGCTAGAGATGTTGCGTGGCAAACGGGATGCCAACCCACCGAAAAAGCACGGGAACATCCCCTTGTAACAATAGAGTAAGGAGCATGTGCCATGTCAGCCAAACAAAAGATCACTGACATCGCCGCTACGTTGCCGCATCCCTTTGCCCACACTGTCATCGGCCGGGTGGACGACTATTGCGCTTACCTGAGCCGCTTTGTGGGCACGTACAAATTTCACACCCACGACCGGGACGAGATGTACCTGGTGCTCGAAGGACAGATTTTCATCGAGTACTCCGACGGTCGCAAGGTGCAACTAGGCCCGCGCGAGTCCCTGGTGGTGCAAGCCGGCCAGGTCCACCGTTCGGGCGCCGAACAAGACGCGCTGGTACTGATGTTCAAAGCCTGCGACTTGTTCGCCGAGTGAAAAGGAGAAAGTTACGAAATGACAAATCCCGTTCGCATTTGTGACACGATTTTACGCGACGCGCACCAATCATTGTTGGCCACCCGCATGCGCACCGAAGACATGCTGCCCATCGCGCCCAAGCTGGACCAGGTGGGCTACTGGTCGGTGGAAATGTGGGGCGGCGCCACTTTTGACTCGGCCATGCGTTTTCTCAACGAGGATCCCTGGGAGCGCATCCGCCGGCTCAAGGTCGCCATGCCCAACACCCCTTTCCAGATGCTGCTGCGCGGGCAAAACGTCGTGGGCTATAAACACTACCCTGACGACGTGCTGGAACGCTTTGTGGTCAAGGCGCACGAGAACGGCATCGATGTCTTTCGCATCTTTGACGCCGTGAACGACGTGCGCAACATGGAACAAGCGATGGCCTTTGTCAAGCGCGAGGGCGGCCACGTGCAGGCCAGCATCAGTTACACCATCAGCCCGGTGCACACCATCCAGGGCTATGTGGACACGTGTCGCCAACTGGCCGACCTGGGCGCCGACTCGCTGTGCATCAAGGATATGGCAGGCATGATCGCTCCCTATGTCGCCTATGATCTGGTGGGAGAACTCAAGACCCAAATCGGGCTGCCGGTCCAATTTCACACTCACTATACCAGCGGCATGGCCATGGCCGCCGCGCTCAAGGCGGTCGAAGCCGGGGTAGACGTGGTAGACACGGCCATCTCGGCCCTTTCGGGCCTGACCTCGCAACCACCTACCGAGTCGCTGGTCAGCTCGTTGCAAGGCACCGAACGCGACACTGGACTGGACCTCAACCTGCTGGCCGAGATCAGCGCCTATTTTGCCGGCGTCCGCGACAAGTATCAAAAATTCGAAAGCGGCATGCAAGGCGTGGACGTGCGCGTGCTAAAGTACCAGATCCCAGGCGGCATGTTGTCCAACCTGATGTCGCAACTGCGCGAACAGGGCGCCGAGGACCGTTACGAAGAGGTACTGACCGAAGTGCCCCGCGTGCGCAAGGAACTGGGTTACCCCCCGCTGGTCACGCCTTCCAGCCAGATCGTCGGCACCCAAGCCACGCTCAACGTCATCCTGGGCGAGCGTTATAAAGTCGTGCCCGAAGAGGTCAAGAATTACGTGCGAGGCTATTACGGTCGCTCCCCCGCGCCCATCGACCCCGCCACCCAGAAAATCATCATCGGTGACGAACAACCCATCGACTATCGTCCGGCCGACCGGCTGGAACCGGGCATGGAAAAGGCGCGCCAGGAGATCGGCGACCTGGCGCGCAGCGAAGAAGACGTACTCTCTTTTGCCCTGTTCCCCCAGGTCGCCCGGCCCTTCCTGGAACGCCGGGCCGAAGGCACAGGCGGCAAAGAAACGCTGGTCGCCGCCGTCGCGGCGCTGGTGACCCAACAGCGCGAATGCTATATCCCGCCCACCGAAGCGCCTGCCGTGCAAGCCAACGCCTGGAAACTGGCCTGGCGCCCCCAGGCCACGCGTTGGGTCGGCCTATACTAACATTGGAGAAAGCCCATGGAAACGACATTTACCCTCACCCTGGACGACATCGAATACAGCATTGAGGTACACGGCAACACTTTTATCATCAACGGGCGTCCCTTTGTAGTAGGAATGGAGGACGCCGGCGTCACCGTCGACGGCATCGCTTACGACGTCAAGCTGCAAGGAGACCAGGCGCTCATCGACGGCATCACTCACGCCTTTACGGTCAGTGGGTTAGAGACCGCACCGGGCAAAACCCCGGCCCGGCCGGCCCCGGCCGCCAGCGGTGCGGGCGCCATCCATGCCATCATGCCGGGCACCATCGTGCGCGTGCTGGTCGAGGAGGGCGCCAGCGTCACGGCGGGCGACGTGATCCTGGTGCTGGAAGCGATGAAGATGGAAAACGAACTGCGCGCCCCGGTCTCGGGCACCGTCAAGGCGATCCACGTTCAAACGGGACAGGCCGTCGAGACCAACGCGGTGCTGGTCGAAATTGAGCCCGGCGAATGAGGGGCATAATGCTGTCGTTGCGAGGAGCGTTTTTTGCGACCAAGCAATCTTGTAAGCGACCGTAAGACGGTTGTCGAGAGGGGTCATTGCGAGGAGCGTTTTTTTGCGACAAAGCAATCTCCACGCGCTATTTAACATGACGTTTGATCATTCATCAGCCCAATCCAAATCTACCCACCCATCCAGTGAAGTGGAATGGCTGGCTAGTCACGGCGCCCTTGACATGACGCGCTATGGCGAAAAACTGCTGGCGCTCCTGCAGCGGGTCCAGTCGGCTGAGCGCGTGACGCGCGCCGACTGGCGGCGCCTGCTGGGCCAGTACCCGCGCGACGACGACCGCATCTTTAGCAAACACGACCTGGTATACGGTTATCGCGCGCTGTGTCGACAAGGCAAGCTGGACTTTGAGCGCCGCACGCTGCGCCGCCTGCAAATGAAACCGACGCGCACGCTCTCCGGCGTCGCACCGCTGACCGTGCTGACCAAGCCCCATCCCTGCCCGGGCGAGTGCATTTTTTGTCCTGACGCCACCGATATGCCCAAAAGTTACCTGCCCGACGAACCAGGGGCGATGCGCGCCGCTTATAATCAATTCGACCCTTTCGAGCAAACCGTCGCGCGTATGCGCGCCTTGCGCAACATCGGCCATCCCACGGAAAAGATCGAGCTGCTGATCCTGGGCGGGACCTGGTCCGCCTACCCCCCTGATTACCAGGAATGGTTCGTGCGCCGTTGTCTGGACGCGATGAACGGCCGCGCGGCCGCGTCGCTGCCGCAGGCCCAGGTCTGGAACGAGCGCGCGCCCCACCGCAACGTGGGGCTGGTGGTCGAGACCCGCCCTGACGCGATCACCCCCGAACAGGTACAACGCCTGCGCTGGCTGGGCGTCACCAAGGTACAGCTCGGCCTGCAAAGCCTGGATGACGAGATCCTGGCCCTCAACCGTCGTGGGCATACGGTCGAGCAGACCCGCCAGGCGATGCGCCGGCTGCGGCTGGGTGGATTCAAGGTCGCCGTGCATTGGATGCCCAACTTGCTGGGCGCCACACCCGCCAGCGACCGGGCCGATTTTCGCCGGTTGTGGGATGACCCGGCCCTGCGCCCGGACGAACTGAAAATCTATCCCTGCGCCTTGCTATCCAACGCCCCACTTTACAAGGAATGGCAACGTGGTCGCTATCAGCCCTACGACGAGGAGACATTGATCGCGCTGGTGGCCGACTGCAAGGCGCGCATCCCCCCTTATTGCCGGGTGAACCGCGTTATGCGGGACATCCCTGCCCCCAACATCGTCGCCGGCAACACCCGCGCCAACTTGAGACAGCTCGCCCAGCAGCGCATGGCGGCGCAGGGACGCGCATGTCGCTGCATCCGTTGCCGTGAGGTACGGCGTGAGACGGTGGACCCGGACCAATTGCGCTGGGAGACGCTGGTCTACCCCACCGACCTGACCCTGCAATATTTCCTCAGCGCCGTCACCCCTTCGGGGCGCCTGGCAGGATTTCTACGCCTGTCGTTGCCCAAGCGTCGGGATCAAGTAGCGTTGGCGTTGCGTCCCTATCTAAAGGCCATAGTTGACGAAATCGCCGAGTGTGCTATGATTCGACAAATACACGTATATGGCCCCGCGTTATCCGTCGGCGCCGACAGCGCGGGTGAAGCACAACACAGCGGCATCGGGCAACACCTCATTGCGCGCGCCTGCGCCATCGCCCGCGGGCATGGTTACCGTCGTCTGGCCGTCATCGCCGCCACGGGCACGCGCGACTATTACCGGCGTTGGGGCTTTGAATTGGGCCAGCTCTACATGACGATGCGCCTATAAACAAAAAGGTGAAAAGGGGTTATGAAACATAGCGGGACAACCAAGACGATTGAAAAGCTGATCATTGTAGCGATTCTTGGATGGGCGGTAGTGATCGTTTTTACGCTCTTGCAGCGGGCGGGAGGGGTCGAGTCAGCCATCGCCAGCTTGCCGACGGTCGCCGATACCCTGACGCCCAGTCCCCGCGCTACGGCCACCGCGACGGCGACCGCTACCTCCACCCCGACAGCCACGCCGACGGTCACCCCCACACCGACCGACACGCCCACCGCGACCCCGTCCCCGACGCCGACGGCCACGCCGACCCCCACGTCCACACCGACCATCACCCCTAGCCCGGCGCCCCTGCACGGCATTTACCCTGCCACCGTGACGCCGGCGCAACCGGAAGAACTAGAGTTGGAGGCCATCCCCACACCGGTGCCGTTGGTCAAGGTGCCCACCGGCACCATCAACATCGTGTTGCTGGGCAGTGACCGGCGCCCCAATGAGACGGCATGGCGCACCGACGTGGTCATTGTCGTCAGTGTCAACCCCAACCTGCCAACGGTCACCATGTGGTCGATCCCGCGCGACACGTGGATCTATATTCCCAACTGGACCAACCAGCGCATCAACCTGGCCGACACCCACGGCGCCGCCGTAGGCTATCCCGGTGGCGGGCCAGGACTGGTCAAGGCCACCATCGAGTACAATTTTGGCATCCACGTGGACTATTATGCACGGGTTGATTTTGCCGGGCTGATGCGCATCGTCGACACGCTGGGCGGCATCGACATTTTGCTCGAGTGCCCGGTTGAGGATGGCTTTCCCGACGACCCCATCACCGAAGACCCAACGGTGGTCACGCAGATTTCTTATCCGGAACCGGGACTGTACCACATAGACGGCAAACATGCGTTGTGGCTGTCCCGCTCGCGCAAGACCACCAGCGAATTCGCGCGCAGCCGACGCCAACACCGCGTCCTATTGGGAATCTGGACCAAGGCCAAGCAACTGGGCCTGGTGACCCGGTTGCCAGAACTATGGGAAGAGATCACCGCGACCGTCGAGACAGACCTCACCCTGGAAAATATGTTGTGGCTGACCTCCATCGGCCTACAACTAGACCCCACGCGCATCCAGAGCGGCTTTATCGACGGCAGCCAGCTTACATCCTGGACCACACCAGCGGGGGCCAACGTCCTGCTGCCGCACACTGAGGATATCCTGGCCGAGCTGGAACCACTGTTCAACCCTTATCCATACCAGGCGCCCCAGGGCTTTAACCAGATCGAGGTGTGGAACGGGGCAGGCAAACAAGACTGGGGCATCCTGGCAACCGACAAATTGCTGTCCAACGGCTTTCAGGTCACCAACATCCAACCGGCCGAGCAGTATTACGAACGCTCGGTCATCATCGACTTTACCACGACCAGCAAGGGCAGCCCGTTACCGCTGCTGCAGCGCTTGTTCAACGTGTGGGACGCCAACAATTTGATCTCACAACCTGACCCCAACAGCCCGGTGCCCTTTCGCCTGATCGTCGGCGCCGATTACCAACCCTGCGTCCGGCCGCGGGGGCCAGTCTGGCCCACCCCGACGCCCGCCCCCCCCACGCCGACGCCGATGCCATAACCTACTTTGACGACGAATCGCGCCGCCAGGTCACCCATCCATACAGATACAGCCCCGCCCCTAGCAGCGCGGCCAACCAGTCGACCAGCACATCATTCCAGTCAGCCTTGCGTCCCGGCACGAAACTTTGATGAAATTCGTCCGACAAGGCGTACAGCCAGGTCAACCCCACCGCCAGGAAAAAAACGCGCCGGCGCGACAGTCCCGTCC
>CAZSJU010000075.1:6252-12791 GCA_964607235.1 uncultured Anaerolineae bacterium
CGCCCCCAATCATACTCTGACCAGATACGCCGCTCGGCGCGACGGCCCAACTCGGCCGCCCGCTCTGGATCTCGCAACAAGGCCCTCATCCCCGCAGCAAAGGCCCGCGCGTCCCCCGGCGTGACCAACTCGCCGGCCTGTCCGCCCGCCAGGTACGCCACGTTCTCTCCCACCGCGCTGGCCACGATAGGCTTGGCCATCGCCATATAAGCGGTGATCTTGCTGGGGCTCTTGGCCCGGTTGACCAACGTGTCCCGATAAGGGTACAATGCCAGGTCCGCCGCGGCCAGGTAGACCGGCATCTGGGCAGGGTCCACCCGCCCGGTAAAGATGACATGCGCGGCCAGACCAGCCGTGTGTGCCTTTTCTTGCAACGCCGGCAGTCCTTTTCCGTCGCCCACAATGACTATGCAAAGCTCCGGCGCCTGATCGAGCACCTCGGGCAGCGCATCAAGCACCAGGTCCACCTCGGAGCCATAAGAGATGTGCCCGACATACAACGCCAGCGGCGCATCCGCCACGCCCAACCTCTGGCGCAACCGGCGCTGGGCCGACGGCGACACGTGGCGCTGCACCCGGTAAAGCCGGTCAGGGCCATTGGGCAGATAAAAGACGCGCGCCGGTGGCACACCCAGGCCCCACATTTGGGTCTCCAGCGTGCGGCTGGCGACGGTCACCGCATCAGCACGCCGCGCCAACCAGCCCTCCTGCCAGGCAAAGAACCGGCGCCACAGCCACGGATACGCATTGACGTCAGCCCAACCCCCGCGCCCTTCCCAGTCGTCGCTATCCAGGACCAACGGCAAACGCGGCCACAGCAGCCGCAGGGACAGCCCGGTCAACCCCGCATATCCCAACGGCTTGAAAACGTGCACCAGGTCTGGTTTCAAACGCGCCGCACGGCGCGCCATCGCCAGAGGGACGCTCAGCCGCGCTCGCAGCGAATCCCCCCACGAGGGGAACGGCATGTTGACCAAGCGCACGCCATCCTGCGCCCACTCCCAACCGGCGTGGGCGGGGTTATCATAGGGCGGCATCAATATCGTGACACAGTGTCCCCGTTCGACCAGCGCCCGGCCCATAAAAAAGGCGCGCGCGCGCACCGTTCCCTTGGGCGCCCAGGCAAAGGGGCCGATCATCACTACCCGCATCGCGCTATGCCTCGCGCCAGCGCAACGCCCGCCGCATAAATTCTTGCTCGGCCTCGAACGTCAACCGGGCGACCGCCTCGCTGGCCGGCACCCACATAGGGACAAACTGCAATTCGTGTGTGTCGCGCTTGATTTTTTGATCATCACCCAGGCGCATCAAAAAATAGCGCTCGTCACGGGTGACCCGTCGCTGGCGCAAATTGTCCACAAACTGGACTTGTTGCGTGCCCAGGTCGGTCACGATGCAAAGGTTGGCATAGCCGGTCTCTTCCTGCACCTCGCGCAAAGCCGCTGCCTGAGGCGACTCGCCCTCCTCAATATGCCCTTTGGGCAAACGGACCTCGCCCCGGCCGGGCAGGTCTAGCAGCAACACCTCATCGTCGCGGACCACAATGCCGCCCGCAGCCTGATAACGTATCTGTCGCATAGATCACTTTCCTCCCGGCGAGATTTTAACACAGTTTACAGATGCCACAAGTCGCCAGGGGGGACGCTTGCAAAAAAAATACTCCTACTAATGAACTTGACACAATTTAGAATTGCTGGACATCTTGTTCCCAATTGACCCAGCCCCTCATTCATGATAGACTGTCGCTGGCAAAATAAACCTGGATGCGTAAAAGGAACTGCACGTTTACGGTAGCGACGCATAGCGCAGCAGCGCACTTCAAGCGACCCATTCCTCCACCCACAACGCAATAAAGGACCGAGCATGAAACACAACACAGGATATTTCCAAGGGCTTGAACAACTGGACCTCTACTATCAAAGCTGGCGCCCCAAAAGCGACCCCCGCGCCGTCTTGTTGATCGTGCACGGGTTGGCCGAGCACGGCGGGCGCTATAAAAACCTGGTGGACGACCTGGTGCCCCGGGGCTATGCCTTGTACGCGCTGGATCATCGGGGACACGGCCACTCGGACGGACAGCGGGCCTATGTCGAGCGCTTTGCCCACTATTTAAAAGACCTCGACACCTTTTTTGAAATGGTCCGTGGCTGGCACCCTGCGCCTAAAACCTTTATGCTTGGGCACAGCATGGGCGGCACCATCAGCCTGGCCTATGCGCTGCATCACCAGGCCAAGCTGGACGGGTTGATCCTCTCGGCGCCTGGGCTTCAAGCGGGTGACAGCATCTCCCCTTTGACCGTCGTGGCCTGCAAACTGCTCGCGACGCTGGCGCCCAAGATGGGTGTGCAAGCCCTGGACAAAGAGGCCATCAGCCGCGACCCCGAGGTCGTCGCGCGCTATGACAGTGACCCCTTGGTACACCGGGGCAAGATATGTGCCCGGATCGGGGCCGAACTGCTCAAGACGATGCAAAACTTTGCCGATCAGGCCCCCCAACTGCACCTGCCGGTCTTGATCATGCACGGGGGCGCCGACCAAATCGTCAACCCACAAGGGAGCCACTGGCTGTACGAGACCGCCGGGTCGAAGGACAAAACGCTGCACGTCTATGAGGGCTACTATCACGAGATCTTTAACGATTTGGGGCGCGAACGGGTGCTGGCCGACCTGGCCGCCTGGCTGTCGGACCGCCTTTAATCCGTCTCTAGCACCCGCGACCCAAGGTCAAAAACACGTCCAATACCTTGACAAAACCTGTTCAATTTGCTATAATCTGGTTACTATTTTCAATAGCCAATCATCGAACTCGCGTCGACCAAGGAGCAAATCATGTCCACCTTTGAACAGGCACCGACATTCAACCTAAAAGTCGTGGTCCAAGAGACCGGCCTCAAACCTGACACGCTGCGTGCCTGGGAGCGCCGTTACGGCTTGCCTGCCCCCGACCGTACGCAAGGCGGACACCGCCTGTATTCACAACGCGACATCGACATGCTCAAGTGGTTGATGGAACGCCAGGAAGAAGGGCTCAGCATCAGCCGCGCCATAGCCCTGTGGCGCAAATTGGAAGGAGAGGGTCAGGACCCATTAAAAGCGCTGGCCTATGCCAAACCCTCCCCCGCGCCAGCGCCGGCCCTGGTCGCCCAGGGAGATACCATCTCTGAGCTACGCCAGGCGTGGCTGGCCGCTTGCAAGGATTTTGACGAGGCGCGCGCCGAACAGATACTGGCGCAAACCTTTGCGCGCTATTCTCCCGAGACCGTCTGTTTCGAGCTGTTTCAAAAAGGCCTGGCCGAAATCGGCCAGGCCTGGTACAAAGGCGAGGTCACGGTCCAGCAAGAACACTTTACTTCCGAATTGATCATGCGCCGCCTGGAGACCCTGGTAGCGGCGGCGCCGCCGCCCACGCGCCCCGGTCGCATCCTGATTGGCTGTCCGGCCGAAGAAGAGCACACCTTTGCACCGCTCTTGCTCACCTACCTGCTCAAGCGCCGGGGCTGGTCGGTGTTTTACCTGGGCGCGCGTGTGCCGACCGCGCAATTGCAAGAGACGGTCGACCGCATCGAACCGCACCTGGTGATCCTGTCGGCGCAGCGCTTGTCCAGCGCCGCCGAGTTGCTAGAGGCCGCCCGGTTACTCCAGAGACAGGGCGTCCCTTTGGCCTTTGGCGGCAGGATTTTCAACCGCATCCCGGCGCTGCATCAGCGCATCCCCGGACATTTTCTGGGCAAAAGCCTCCAGGTATCCGAGGTGGTCGAAACGCTGCTCACCGCGCCGGTGCCGCCGCCCCTTCCACCAACCCAGACCACCTCAGAGACCTATCGACAGGCGCTGGCCCATTATCGCGAGCAACGCACAATGATCGAGGCGCAGTTGTGGCACAGCGTAGGGGTACTCGAGATTCCCCACAACCTGCTAGCCTATGCGAACCAGGAGCTGGGGCACAACATACGCGCCGCGCTGACTTTGGGCGACGTTGACTTTTTGTGCGACGATCTCAGTTGGATCAAGGGCCTTTTGCAAAACCACCGTATGCCCCAAGAGATGCTATGCCGCTACCTGGAGGCCTACCTGCACGCAGCCCAAACCCACCTGGATGCCCGCGGTGATCTCATCACAGCGTGGATGGAACAATTGGTGAACGGCAAAGCTGAACAAGACCCGGAGGTGTCCTCATGCACCCTATGCGCATCCTTATCACCGGCGGCAGCGGACTGATTGGCCGGGCGCTGGCCAGTGAACTGAGCGCCCACGGATATACCGTCACCGTCCTGAGCCGCGATCCCAGCCGGGCCAGATCTCTGCCCACAGGCGTGCAGATCGCACGCTGGGACGCGCGCACCGCGCAGGGTTGGGGCCACCTGGCCGACGGCGCGCACGCCATCATCAACCTGGCCGGCGAAAGCATCGCCGCCGGCCGCTGGACGCCGGCGCGTAAGCGCCGCATCCGCGACAGCCGCCTGAACGCCGGGCAGGCCGTGGTCCAGGCGGTCCAGGTTGCCGCAGACAAACCCAACGTCGTGCTACAATCCTCGGGGGCAGGCTATTACGGCCTGCAGGACGAGCAACCCCTCGACGAGGACGCGCCGCCCGGCGACGATTATTTGGCCCGCGTCGCTGTCGATTGGGAAGCCGCCACGGCCCCCCTGGACGCGCTGGGGATACGACGCCCAATCCTCCGCACCGGTATGGTACTTGCAAAGCACGGGGGTGCTTTGGTCCGTTTGCGCCTGCCCTTCCAGTTATTTGTCGGCGGACCGCTGGGCGGCGGGCGCCAATGGTGGTCCTGGATTCACCTGGCGGACGAGGTGCGGGCCATCCGCTTTCTCATCGAACACCCCACAGCCAGTGGTCCCTTTAACCTGACCGCCCCGCAGCCGCTGACCAATGCGGCGTTCAGTCACATCCTGGGCCAGGTGATGCGCCGGCCGGCCCTGATGCCCATCCCGGGTTGGGCCGTGCGCTTGCTCTTGGGCGAGATGGCGACGGTCGTGCTGGGAGGACAACGCGTCCTGCCCCGGCGACTGTCCGACCTGGGCTTTGAATTTCGCTTCCCTGAGGCCAGAGCTGCGCTACGCGATCTCTTGTCAAAATAACAAGAGGCCACATGGCACGTGGGAACGCCAAGCCGACGGACTGACGCCGGCCCAAATGGAGGTGGCACGATGAAAACCGCACTGTGGTGGATACGGCGCGACCTGCGCCTGGCGGACAACCCGGCGCTATCCGCGGCGCTGGCCCATGCCGAGCGGGTGGTCCCGGTATTCGTGCTGGACCCCGCGCAAGAGGACACGCCCGAGGCCAGCCAGAAACGGCGGGCGTTCTTGCTGGACGGCCTGCGCCAACTGGACGCCGACCTGCAAGCGCGCGGCAGCCGTCTGACCCTGCGACGAGGCGACCCGGCGGACATTTTGGCGGCTCTGTCCGATGAGGTGCACGCTGAGGCGATTTTTGCCCAAGAGGATTTTGCGCCTGCCGCGCAAGCCCGCGACGCGCGCGTGGCCGAACGCCGGCCCCTGCGACGCACCGCCGGCCTGGTCGTCCAACCTCCCGGCACGGTATTAAAAGCCGACGGTACGCCCTATGTCGTCTATACCCCATTCAGCCACAAGTGGAAGGCCCAGACCGGTCCACTCGCGGACACCCTGATCCCGGCGCCCGAGCATCTCCTCCCCCCCCCGGACATTGAGAGCGCGCCGCTCCCGACAGAGCCGGCATTACCCGCGGCCGCGCCCTTTGCCCCGGGCGAGGCAGAAGCGTTGCGTCGCCTGCACGAGTTTTGCACAGGCACTGAAAAGTCCTCAGCACCCATTTACCGCTACGAGCAGACCCGCGACCGCATGGACCTGGACGGCACTTCGCGACTGTCGCCCTATCTGCGTTTCGGCATGCTCTCGGCGCGTCAGGCAGTCGTGGCGGCGCGCGCGGCCATCACATCCGCGCCTGACCCCAACGCGCGCCAGGGCGCCGAAACCTGGCTGAACGAGTTGATCTGGCGCGAGTTTTACGTCCACGTCTTGCACTTTTTTCCCCACGTGCGCGGCCAGAGCTTTCGCTCCCAACTGCGACAGATCGACTGGCTGAACGACGAGACCGCCTTTGCCGCCTGGCGCGCGGGGCGCACCGGCTACCCGGTCGTGGACGCGGCCATGCGCCAACTCGCGCATAGCGGCTGGATGCACAACCGCGCGCGCATGGTCGTGGCCTCGTTCCTGGTCAAGGACCTGCTGATCGACTGGCGCTGGGGCGAACGCTGGTTTATGCAACACCTGGTCGACGGCGACCCGGCTGCCAACAATGGCGGCTGGCAATGGACGGCCGGCACCGGCACCGACGCCGCGCCCTATTTCCGGATCTTTAACCCGCTCAGCCAGAGCCAAAAGCATGATCCCGACGGCGTCTATATCCGGCGTTGGGTGCCCGAACTGCAGGACGTCCCTCAAAAATTCATCCACGAACCGTGGCGCATGCCGGACGAGGTCCAACGCGACTGTGGCTGTATCATAGGAAAAGACTATCCTGCCCCCATCGTCGACCAC
>CAZSJU010000076.1:0-12780 GCA_964607235.1 uncultured Anaerolineae bacterium
GGGTGGACCACATCCGTGACCAGCAGTGCTCCTTTGATGAGATGCTGAACGCCGTGCTGCAAGAGATACAGACGGTGATCCAGGCCGAGATGGGTTTTGTCATGCTGTACAATCGACAAGGCCGTGAACTAGAGATGCGCGTCACTACCCATGATGACTTGTTTCGGGTCGCGCCTTATTATGAGGTCGTGGATCGGATGGCGCACCAGGCGTTGCAGCAGGCCGAGGTGGTGTGTGAGAATGACCTGGGGGACGTGCTGCGCTCGCTGATGTGCATCCCGCTCATCTTGGGTGAGGAGATTATTGGCGTGTTAGGCGTGGTCAATCGCTATGGGCCGCGCGGCTTTAATGGTGATGACCGGCGGCTGTTGAGCGCCATCGGCAGCCAGATGGACACGGCGATCTTTGAGAGCATCGAGCGGCGCCGGTTGCGGCAATTGCTGGGCCGGTCGGTAGACCCACAGGTGATGGAGCGTCTGTTGGCCAACCCCGACGTAGACTTTTTAAAGGGGGAACGGGCGGTGCTCAGCGTGCTGTACGCCGACCTGCGTGGTTCCACGCGTCTGGCCGAGCACACGGATCCCGAGTTGCTGGTCGCGTTCGTCAACGGTTATCTGGGCCGTATGACAGAGGTCATTCTCGCGCACCAGGCGACCCTGGACAAGTTTGTCGGTGATGAGGTCATGGCGCTGTTTGGCGCACCTTTTCCGCAGCCTGACCACGCGTTACGCGCGGTGCAGGTAGGTTTGAGGATGCAAGAGGCGCATCAAGAAGTGATGGCCCAGTGGGCGGCGCACGGCATCGCGCCGACGCCCATCGGCATCGGTATCGCGAGCGGCGAGCTGATCGTCGGTGAGATGGGCTCTTCCCAGCGCACCGATTACACCGTTATTGGCCAGGCGGCCAATTTGGGCGCCCGCCTGTGTGGCGTGGCGCGCTCGGGACAGGTGTTGATCAGCCAAAAGACGTATGACATGATCGCGGGCCACGTAAAAGCCACACCGGTCACCGGCTTGCGTCTCAAGGGACTCGACCGGGCGTTGACGGCGTATCACGTGACCCGCATTGTGGGTGAATGATACCGTTGAATGATGCTTCTATGTCGGCGTGCCGACGATGACCTGTGCTGGCCGTACCAGTCCGCCGTCAAAAGTATAACCGGTTTGTGAGACGCCAACGACCATGTGTCCCCCTGAGCCATCCGTCGCGATGGCCTCATGCAGATTGGGATCAAAAGGTTGACCCAGCGCCTCAATCGGTCGGACCCCTTCTACTGCCAACTGGTTCGTTAAATCATCCAGTGTGAGCTGCACACCAGCGTATAGCGGGTCATCCGCGTCAGCGTGGGATAAGACACGTTCCAAGTTATCCACTACTGTCAGCATACGGTTTAACAGGTCGCGCCGTGCTTCTTGCACCTGCGCTTTTGCCCGGCGCTCGATGCGTTTGCGCAAATTTTCAGATTCGGCCTGCAAGCGCAGCGCACGATCTTGCCAGTCAATGTCTTTTTGTTCTGGGGCCGGTATGGCTAAACCCTTGGGCGTGTCACTCGAGCCCGGTGCTTGTTCTGTGACCGGTAGGTTGGGTTTATCTTTTTGCACTGGTATTTTGACCGGCTTGTTTGTTCGGTATCTCATTCATCTCTCGTTTCAGGTGCCAGGCGCTAGACAGCGCCTGGCACCTCTATTTAGTCTTGTCCTTTTCAGTCTGGGTCTATCTATGCTTCGGTAAATTCGCCCTCAATGACATCTTCGTTGGTCCCGTGGCCGTTCCCGCTGGGGCCGGCTTGACCCGCCGGTCCCCCGGAGCCAGGGGCGCCACCTATACCGGCGCCCGCTGCAGCTTCAGCCGCGTCTTGTTGCGCGTACATTTGCTGGCCCAGCGCATAGCTGGCTTGTTGTACCTCTTCGGTCAACTGGCGGATGCGTTGGATATCATCGCTTTGCAACGCTTGCTTGAGCGCCTCAACCTTGGACTCGATCGTGCTGCGGTCGCTCTGGGGCACCTTGTCGCCCAACTCGCGCAGCGCCTTTTCGGTCTGATAAGCGATGGCATCCCCATTGTTGCGCGCCTGAATCAGGTCGCGCTTGCGTTGGTCTTCAGTCTCGTGACGCTTGGCTTCTTGCACCATGCGGTCCACGTCATTCTCGTTCAGGTTCGTGCTGGCCGTGATGGTGATCTTTTGCTCGCGGCCCGTCGCTTTGTCCTGGGCGCTCACGTTCAAGATGCCGTTGGCATCAATGTCAAAGGTCACCTCGACCTGCGGCACGCCACGCGGCGCCGGCGGGATACCCTCCAGGTTAAACTGGCCCAGACTCATATTGTCCGAGGCCATCGGGCGCTCGCCTTGCAGCACGTGGATGGTGACGGCGGTCTGTCCGTCGGCCGCGGTGCTAAAGGTCTCGCTCTTTTTGACAGGGATGGTCGTGTTGCGCTCAATCAGCGGCGTCATCACCCCGCCCAACGTCTCGACGCCCAGTGTTAGCGGCGTCACGTCGAGCAAGAGCACGTCTTTGACGTCACCGGCGAGCACGCCGGCCTGAATCGCCGCACCGATCGCCACGACCTCGTCCGGGTTCACGCCCTTGTGGGGCTCTTTGCCACCGGCCAGGTTGCGCACCAGGTCTTGGATCATCGGCATACGGGTCGCGCCGCCGACCAACACCACCTCGTCGATGGCGCCGGCGTCAAGTTTGGCGTCTGCCAATGCGCTCTCGAACGGCTGGCGACAGCGGTCGACCAGGTCCTCGGTCAATTGCTCAAACTTGCTGCGCGTGAGCTTGATCTGCAAGTGCTTGGGGCCGCTGGCGTCGGCGGTGATGAATGGCAGGTTGATCTCGGTCTCCATCATGCTGGAAAGCTCAATCTTGGCTTTCTCGGCGGCCTCTTTGAGCCGCTGCAGCGCCTGACGGTCCTCGCGCACGTCGATGCCCTGCTCTTTCTTGTATTCGTCCGCCACCCAGTTGACGATGCGCTGGTCCCAGTCGTCGCCACCCAGGTGCGTGTCACCGTTGGTTGACTTTACTTCTACCACGCCCTCACCGACTTCCAAGATGCTCACGTCGAACGTGCCGCCACCCAGGTCAAAGACCAGGATGGTCTCCATCTCTTGCTTGTCCAGCCCATAGGCCAGACTCGCGGCGGTGGGCTCGTTGATGATGCGCAGCACTTCTAGACCGGCGATTTGGCCGGCGTCTTTGGTCGCCTGGCGCTGGCTATCGTTGAAATAAGCCGGCACTGTGATGACCGCCTGCGCCACCGGTTCGCCCAGATAGGCTTCGGCATCTTGCTTGAGTTTGCGCAAGATCATGGCCGATATCTCCTGGGGCGTGTATTCTTTGCCCGTCATTGGAATTTTAACCCGGGCGTCACCGACTGCCCCTTCTGTCACTTTGTATGGCACCATGTCGCGCTCGACATCGGTCTCGTCGTAACGTCGGCCCATAAAGCGCTTGATGGAAAACACCGTGTTCTCTGAATTTACGATAGCCTGACGTTTTGCTGTTTGTCCTACCAGTCGCTCGTTGTTTTTGGTAAACGCGACAATGGATGGACAAAGCCTACCGCCCTCGGCGGTAGGGATAATAGTAGGCTCGCCGCCTTCCATAATGGCTACGGCCGAGTTGGTCGTACCCAGGTCAATTCCTACAATTTTAGACATTTCTCATACCTCCAATTATTGATTTCATACCCATTTCACAAGTAATACTAGTACATGAGTATTGGAGCACTATAAGAGAAGTACTAGAAGTTTATTAGATTGTGGGGTTTGTGAGCCGCCAAATCTCATCCGCGGCATCGGCAGCGGCGTGAGGGTGAGCCAGCGCGCGGGCGCGGGCTGCCATGTGGGAGAGGGTCTTGCGTTCTGGGCCAGTCCAGCGTGCTACCAACGTCGCTGCTTCAAGTGGCGCCGGCGCCCAAGCCCCGGCTCCACCTTTGATCACCAAATGGACGTTACCGTATTCTTGTCCGGGGATGGCGCCGGTCAGGATGAGCGGTCGCCCGGCGATAAAGGCCTCGTGAATCGTGCCGGGGCCGGCCTTGGTGACGATCAGGTCGGCGGCGCTCATCAAGCGCGACATCTGGCTGACAAAGCCGTATACGTGGGTCGGCCGCTGCCACGGTGTGGCCTCTAGACGAGCGTGCAGAGATTGGTTGCGTCCCGCCACCACGGCTAGCTGAATCTCCTGGCAGGCGGCGTCGATGGCGCGGGCGACCTGGTAAAGTCGACCCATCCCCTCCCCGCCGCCGAGCAGGAGGACGGTGGGCATGTCCAGGGGCCACCCTAGCGCGACGCGGGCTGAAATCCGGTCGGTCAGACCCTCCACGAAACGCGGGTCGATGGGTAGGCCGCTCACTCGGACCTGATCGCCAACCAGGCCACAGGCCAGCGCCTTACGCCGGGCTTGTGCGCTGCCGACCAGGCAACGGGTCACGCCTGGCGTTAGCCAGAACGGGTGAACGCTGACCGGGTCGGTGACGAGGGTTACAAAGGGAACGGTGCAGCCCAGGCGGTTTAGGGTCCAGACCAGATAATGGTTGGACAGGGGATGCGCAGAGACGATGACGTCGGCCGGGTAGCGGTGGACCAGGCGCCGCGCGCGGGGCCAAACCAACGGCCAAAAGAGGCGCAGCAAAGCCGTGGCGCGCATCGGGCTGTCGGTCAGCCGGTAGCCCCAACGCCAGGCAGCCACCGCGTGCTTGATCCACCAGGGATAGATGTGATCCAGGTGGTTAAAGGGAAACGGGGCATATTGGCCCAGCACGTCGACGACTTGGGTCGAGACGGCGTCACCGTGACGTCGGTGCAAGGCTTCGGCGATAGCTTGGGCAGCCCGCAGGTGCCCACCGCCGGTGTGGGCCATCAGGATGAGGACGCGGCGTGTGGCTAGAGGGTGCAAGTGGCTCGTGTCATCCATTGGTGTCCGTTCGGTCATCATTATACCATGCCTGTATGTGTTGACGTTGTCATTGCCCAGTCTCCCCGAGGCATCGCTGCCCACTGACCACTGACCTAATGTACTCGGGAGTGGGGGAAAGGGCAAGCCTTCCGATTCGAATAAAAGGCGCGTGGCGTTTTGACTTTTCTGCGTGCCGACAGTACAATGGAGCAAATGGTGCTGTTGTGTGTTTCAGGAGGGGATTGTGACCCAACAAATCTTGATCGTTGACAACATGGAAGCTTTTGCCACGATCCTAAAAGAGGGCATTGAAGGCGGCGGAGATTATGAGGCGACGGTCGTCACGACGGCTGCTGAGGCGCGCGAGATGGCGCCTGATATGCGACCCGCGCTGGTCATTGTGGACCTGGGTTTGCAAGATGAGGATGCGGTGGAACTATTGGCGCATTTTCGCGAGGTTGACCCGGACTTGCGACTGATCGTGATCCCTGTGGATGAGGTGCCCCAAGAGGTAACCGGGCTGGGAATCCAGGGAACGTTGTCCAAGCCTTTCTTTTTGCCGGATATCCCTGCCCAAATCGAAGAGGCGCTGTCACGCGCGGTAGGCGCGCCTTTTGTGGCGCCGGAACCGGAACCCGAGGCGGCGGTCGTCAGCGAGGCCCCGGCAGCGCTCGTCGTTGGGCGTCAGACCCAATCCGCTGAGGCCACGCAGGCTGCTCCCGCTGTCACGACCGACGCGCCTGCCGGTGCGCTGCCCTCCCCGGAATTGTTGGCGCATCTGGCCGACGTGTCCCCACGGCTGACCCATCACTTGCGGCATCTGTCGCGCGAGTTGAACGCCGATGCGGTGATGCTCACCTGTGGCGCCGAGTTGGTGGCGTATGCCGGTCATTTTGGGCAGGCCGACGCGGAACGCCTGGCCCGCGTGGTCAGCGAGAGCTGGCAGGCGTCGGCGCGGGTCGCCGCGGCGCTGGGCAAAAAGGACGTGCGTTTTGAGCAGAGCTTGCACGAAGGGGAAGATTATTTGCTCTATTCGTTGGCTGCCGCCGTCGAGGTGGTCTTGTCGGTGGCCTTGCACGCCGACCGGCCCCTGGGCATGATCCGTTATAATACAAAGCAGACCGTCGAGGCCATGCAGCCTCTCTTGCTCCTATAAAGTCAACCCCGTTGTCTGACGTCTGCCCACTGACCACTATATGTGTACGTGCGATATCCAATAGGATCGAGGAGATGGTGTCTAGATATGTCTAAACTTGTCTTAATTGATGGCCATGCGTTGGCGTATCGCGCCTATTTCGCCTTGCAGCAGACGGGGATGGCTACCCGGCAGGGCGAGCCGACTCATGCCGTGTATGGTTTTTGCTTGATGCTGTTGGGCGTCCTGGAAGAAGAACAACCGGATTATATGGCTGTGGCTTTTGACGTGGGGGAGACCTTTCGGCACCAGCAGTACCATGCGTACAAGGCGACCCGCGAAAAGGCGCCCGAAGATTTGCACGCGCAGGTGGAGCGCATCAAGCAGGTCGTGCAGGCCTTTGGGGTGCAGATCTTGACCGCCGAGGGGTACGAGGCGGACGATGTGTTGGGCACGGTCGCCCGCCAGGCCGGGGAACAAGGCGTAGAGACGTTAATTGTCACCGGTGATCGGGACACGTTCCAGCTCGTCAGCCCGTCCACCAAGGTTTTGATCTCGGGACGCAAATTCTCTGACCGTGAAGTGTATGACCCGGCGCGGGTGGCCGAGCGCTATGACGGGTTGACCCCGGAGCAACTGGTGGATATGAAAGGGTTGATGGGAGACAGCTCGGACAATATCCCCGGCGTCAAGGGGATCGGGATCAAGACGGCTACCAAGCTCCTCCTCGAATACGATACGCTGGAAGGGGTATACCAACATCTGGAACAGGTCTCGGGACGTTACCGCTCCAAGCTCGAGGAGCAGCGTGAGAGCGCTTTTATGAGCCGCAAACTGGGGCGCATTGTGACCGACGTGCCGGTCGAGTTTGATCTGCGGGCGTGCCGGCTGTCCAACTATGACCGGGACGCGGTGAGCGCCGTGTTTCAAGCGCTCGAGTTTCATAGCTTGATGTCGCGCTTGCCCGCCGCGCAGGGTGAGGGGACGGTCAAGCAATTGTCGATGTTTGAGCAAACCGCGCCGGAGGCGCCGCCGACGCGCACTTTTATCGTCCGTGATGATGCGGCGTTGAGCGCGCTGGTCCAGACGCTGCAGGGGGCCGCGCTGATCGCGTTTGATACCGAGACGACCAGTACCGACCCGATGCAGGCCGAGCTGGTGGGCATTTCGTTCGCAGTCGAGGAAGGCACAGGGTACTATATCCCGGTGGGACACGTCGAAGGTAAGCAGTTGCCCCTGGCGGCCGTGCGTGAGGCTTTGGGGCCAGTCTTGGCCGACCCCGAGCGCCCCAAGGTCGCGCATAATGCGGTTTATGACATGGACGTGCTAGCCGAGGCCGGGATGCCCGTCGAGGGATTGAGTTGGGACACGTTGATCGCCGAGTGGCTGACCAGTCCAGCGGGGCAACATGGCTTAAAAGCGGTCGCGTTCAGCCGGCTGGGCGTTGAGATGACGCCCATCACTGACTTGATCGGCAGCGGCGCCAGGCAGACCACGATGGACCGGGTGCCCATCGCACGCGCCGCGCCCTATGCCGCCGCGGACGCCGATATGACGCTGCGCCTGGTCCCGTTGGGACGCCAAGGGCTCGAGCGCGTCAAAGCGCTCGAGTTGTTCAAGACGGTCGAGATGCCGTTGGTCCCGGTCATCGTGGCGATGGAACGCCGCGGCATCAAGTTGGACAAGGATACACTGGCTCAAATGGAGGAGGAATTGACGGCACGCCTCTCCAAGCTCGAAGCGCAAATTGCCGATTATATCGGCGCATCCGTCAACATCAACTCGCCCCAGCAGTTGAGCGAGGCATTGTTTGAGGAGCTGGCGTTGCCTACAGAAGGGGTGCGCAAGACCAAGACCGGCTATTATTCGACGGCAGCCAACATCTTGGAACAGCTCAAAGGGGCGCATCCGGTCATCACGTTGATCCTTGATCATCGCGAGGTCAACAAGTTGCTGGGCACGTATGTCAAGGCGCTGGCGGACCTGGTCAACCCGCGCACGGGCCGCATCCACACCTCGTTTAATCAAGCCGGGACCGTCACCGGGCGCGTGTCGTCCAGTAATCCAAACTTGCAAAACATCCCCATGCGCACCGAGTTGGGGCGCAAAGTGCGGCGTGCCTTTGTGGCGCAGCCGGGCTGGCGGCTGGTGGCGGCCGACTATTCTCAGGTCGAGTTGCGCGTGCTGGCTCATTTGAGCCGGGACCCCGCGTTGATCGAGGCTTTCCAGCAGGATATGGACATCCACGCCACCACGGCCGCGGCGGTCTATGGCATTGACATTGACGATGTGACGCCCGTTCAGCGTAACTTTGCCAAGCGGGTCAATTTTGGTTTATTGTACGGCATGAGCAGCTTTCGCCTGGCGCAAGAGACGGGGATGCCCCGTGCCGAGGCGGACCGCTTTGTCGAGGGTTATTTTCAGCGTTTCCCTGGTGTCAAAGGATACCTGGAAGGCACCAAGCGCCGGGCTGCGGAAAAGGGGTATGTGGAGACTCTGATGGGCCGGCGGCGTTATTTTCCGGCCTTGCAGCGCGAGGTTCGGGGGCGCACGTCGGCGATGCGGCGGGCGGCGGCCGAGCGGGAAGCGATCAACATGCCGGTGCAGGGCACCGCAGCGGACATTATGAAGGTGGCGATGCGGCGCGTGTACGACGCTTTGCGCGCGGGGGGCTATTGCGCGCGTATGCTGTTACAGGTGCATGACGAAGTGGTGTTGGAGGTGCCGGAGGACGAACTGGCGCCGGTAGTGGCGTTGGTGTGCGAGCAGATGTCGGCGGCTTGCGAACTGGTGGTGCCGCTCAAGGTGGATGTCAAAGTCGGGCAGAATTGGTACGAGATGGAACCTCTGGACCGGAGGGTCTAGATCGGCTTGATCCATATCAACAGGAACAGCAAATAGAAATAGACGGGGTAAATCATGCGGCGCGGCACCCGGTGCAGGCGTTTTAACAAGAGCAACACGAACAGCGTGCTCGTGCCGATCAATAGCACCATCCACCACTCAAATTGGACGCTGGCCCAGGGAGAGATGTGACCGGGGGGATCAACAAAGACATAGATGTCGTCAATGCCGAAAAAGGCCATCAGGAACTGGTGGGCCACCCCCACGGCAAGCGGTAACGCCACTAGGGACTTTTTGACCAGGTCGTACAGGGTTTGCTTGAGTTCGGCCTCATTCATTTTCAACATTTTTGCCTTCTATTGTTTTTTCCTGTCTGTGGCTCAACGCAGTGACCAAGCCCGTGATCCCACCGCCCAGGTTGCGCGCGGCGTCGACCTGACCGCTGGTTTCCTGATACACCTTGTATAGCTCGCGGCATTCGGCCGAATTGGGGTTTAGCCCCGCGGCCGCAGCGTAGGCCAGGTAGGCCGTGCCGCCGGCCGAGGCCTCGGCTCGCCGGTTCAGAGCATCCATCGTCTCTTGCGGATAGCGCGTCTCGATGTTGAAACGCAGCACCTCTACGCCAAAGTCGTTCGCTAGCTCCTGGGCGATGGGCAAATTGCGAAAGCCCTCGGCGATCTGGTCCAGGCGGTGTTCCAGGTCGTTCAAGGTCGGGGACTTGATAGATTCGTTGATCAGTCTTTGCTCTATTTCTTTTTCGACAAAACTGCTCACCTGGTCCCAACGGGTGGTGACTGCCGTTGGGGAGAGCGTTTTGCGCGCCGTCACAGAGACGGCGGACTCGATGAATAACCCGTCTTGGCCCTTGATCAGGATCTTGGTGACGTCGATGCTGCGCGGGCGCAAGTAGCGGGACAAGAAAACTTCGGAAATCGCCGATAGCGCCCCAAGCAGCAGTATGGGGAGCAAGGCATAGCGCAGTCCGTGCTGCGGCAACTTTTTTTCTGCCTCCTCGGCGGTCTCTTTTGCGCCTGTTTGCTCGACGCCCTGGGGGATGGCGTCCGGAGCGGTTTCTAGCGCCTCGAAAGACTCTGCCAGGGTCTCTATAGACCCTTGGACCGGGTTGAGAATTTTGTCCTGAGCCTGGCTTTGGAGGGCGTTGACCTGTGCCGGATCGAGTGTGGGGATGGGCGTTGGTTCAGGGGGCGGGGTCAGGGGCACCACCTCGCACGCTGAAAGCAAGAGTGCTAGAAAGAGCAAGGCAAGGGTTTTATAAAACATGGCGCTTTTCCTTCGGTGCTTGTCAGTCAGGGCAATCATTCTGGTTTCTCTATGTACCGCACGGTTCTTTCTGGCGTCTTGAGAAACCTGTTGGTCATCAGAAACAGCACCAGCGCCCCTACCGTGAGCAAGACGCCCTCGGAGAACGTGTCCTGGCTGATCGCCTGGGCGATGCTGGTGTTGGGGTCGGGGCTGCCAAACAATCCCGGGAAAAATCTGGACAGAATGGGCCTGAACGTGTCAAAGAAGGCATAAAAAAAGCCAGCCAGAGGCACGAATCGCAACAGAGGACGCAGCAGGTCGTCGATGGTATCACGGATGCGGCCCAACATTGAGAACATCACGATGCCCAGCTCGCAAATCGCGATGGCGATGCCCAACACGGTATGTACCTCTTCTCCCAATAGCGAGACGCCGAGGATTCTGACGTCACTGGCCTGAAACACATTGGTGGCCAGTGGTTCAGCGATAAAAAAGAGCATGAGCAAGATGATCAATAATATGGCTAAAAGTTGCGTCGACATACAAGGGTGCTCCTGTGAACGGATGACCAAAGCGCTTTAGCACCAGAGACAAAAAAGACGCGGACTCGTGGCGTGTCAACCGCTTTACAAAATAGCTCAACCCCCCCGAATCCGCGTCAAGTTTCATAACGTGGGTGCATTTATCGGCTATAATAGCCTTTTTTTGTTGCCCGGCCTTGGGTCATAATGACTGGCAAACTGTTCCAGCGTATCTCTTTCTATCAGCCACTTGTTGCCAAATTTGCTGCCAGGGAGCTTGCCCTGCCGGATCAGCCGGCGGACCGATTCGGGATGGATATCCAGTCGCTTTGCCGCTGCGGTGACGTCCGCATAAGCCGCTAGCAAATCATCCACTGCCAAGTGACACGCGCTCCTCAAAGTTTTGTTGTAATATCCCGCATAACTGGAGTAAATTATACTCCTTCTGTCAATGTTTGTCAATGGCTGATGGTGGCTGGCGCTGCTCGTCGGTATGGGGCATAGGGTTCCTCCAATGATGTTAACGCGCGATGATGGCTAGGCGGGCGCAAAGACCTTGCCGGGATTGAGTATGTTCAGCGGGTCAAAAGTCTGTTTGACGCGCCGTTGTAACGCGATCACGGTCGGGTCGAGCGCCAGCGGCAGATAACGGGCGCGCTTGGAGCCGATGCCGTGTTCTCCACTGATGGTGCCGCCCAGATCGGACACGACCCGGTACAATTCTTCCAACAGGGCCGGCAACGTCTCTTCCCAGGTCTCCAGCGACATCTCGGGCTTTTTTATCGGTGTGGCGTGCAAGTTCCCGTCCCCGGCGTGGCCATAGCATGGAATGGATACGTCGTACTTTTGCGAGAGGCGCTCCAACTCGGGCATCAGGTCCGGGATCTGGGCCAGCGGCACGACAATATCCTCCAGGCTTTGCACTGGCGAGATGACCTTGAAAGCCTCGGCCAGGATCTGCCGTGGGCGCCACATACGCCGTTCGGTGGCGGGCGTGTTGCCCACATACACCTCCAGCGCGCCGGCCTCCAGCACAAAGTCCACGATGGCTTCGGCTTCGGCTTCGACTTGCTCGCGGCTGGAGCCGTCCAGCTCGATCAACAACAGCGCGCCGATGTTTGGGTGCGGTGGGCGCTCGCCAATGTGGTCGTAAGCGGTTTGCACCGAGAGGCGGTCCATAAACTCGACCGAGGAGGGGATGACGCGGGCTTGCGTGATGACTTGCGGCACGGCAGCGATGGCGCTGGGCACGTCGGCAAAGGGAATCAGCAGCACGATCCGCGCGCTGGGCAGTGGCCGCAGCCGTAGGGTGATGCGCGTAAAGATGCCCAGCGTGCCTTCCGAGCCGACCATCAGGTGCAACAAGTCATAGCCGGTGACGTCCTTGACCCGCTTGCCGCCGAGCTGGATGATCTCGCCGGTGGGCAGCACGACCTCTAGTCCCAGCACGTATTGGCCGGTGACGCCGTATTTGATGGCGCGACCGCCGCCGGCGTTCTCGGCGACGTTGCCGCCGATGAAACAGGTCTCGACGCTCATAGGATAACCGGCGTAAAACAACCCAAATTCCTGGAGCGCCGTATTGATGTCGTTGGTCACGACGCCGGGTTCTACCACCACGACCAGATTTTGGCGGTCGATTTCCAGGATGCGGTTCATGCGCTCCAGTGAGAGCAGGATGCCGCCATAGACCGGCACGGCGCCGCCCGACAGTCCCGAACCGGCGCCGCGCGGGGTGACCGGCACGCGCTCACGGTTGGCCAGCCGCATGATTGCGGCGATTTGGGAAGCGCTTTCTGGTTTGACGACGGCTTCAGGCATGTGCGTGTAGCGTGGGTCGGCGACCTCGTCGTGGGCATAGTCTTGCATGCGGTCCGGCGCGTCGTAGATCAGGTGGTCAGCCCCGACGATGGCGCGCAGTTTGTCGGCCAGGTCAGGGGTGAGGGATGAAAAAGGTTGCATGATCGTTCCTCCATCTAGGTGGATGGGCAGACAGGCCAAATCTTGCTACAGTTTAGCACAACAAGCGCGAAAGGGAAACATATCAAACCCACGACGTCAGTCGTGCGGTCCTTGACAGCTCACCCAGGGATAAATTGCAGACTCGAAATTATTG
>CAZSJU010000077.1:0-2203 GCA_964607235.1 uncultured Anaerolineae bacterium
CGATGCCGAGCTGGACAAGATGATCAAAGAGCTACAGGCCGTCTTTGACGAGGTGCAATAGGCGTCCTATAGGGTGTGGGTGGCAACCGGACAAGGCTGCCACCCACACCTTTCGATTGTTCTCACGTAAGATGAGGGCCTATAATATAAATATATAGCATATATAGCATAGGCCCCGGCAAGCGATGGGAGGTTTGTTATGGCTACAACAGGAACAGCTCGAGACGCTGTTCAGCCTATGCCCCAGGTCAAAGAGCGCGCCGGCCACATGCAGCGCTACCATACCAAGTGGGGTTATGTCTTTATCTCGCCCTGGATCATTGGCTTTTTGGCCTTTACCCTGATCCCGGTCGTGGCGACTGTGGTTTTTTCTTTCACCAACTATAGCCCGGTGACGCCCGATCTCACCGAGTTTGTCGGTCTCAAGAACTATGTGCGCATGCCCAGCGACGCCAAAGTCGTCAAGTCGCTATGGGTGACGGTGCGCTATGCCCTACTGTCCATCCCCATCACCCTCGGTTTTGGCCTCTTGCTGGCGTTGTTGGGCAATGCCAAGGGCCTGGTGGGCAAGAATATCTTTCGTACCCTGTTCTACATGCCGATGATGATCCCCATCGTCGCCGGCGCGGTGATTTGGAAAGGGGTGATGAACACGCAGACCGGTTGGGTCAACGTCGCGCTGGAAACCGTCGGCATTCCAGGGCCGGACTGGATCAACAGCATCTTTTGGATCACCCCGGCGATGGTCTTGATCGGCATGTGGGGTGTGGGCAACCTGATGTTGACGCTTATGGCCGGCATGCAGGGGGTGCCGACCGAGCTGTACGAGGCGGCCGAGATCGACGGCGCCAACGCTTGGGTCAAGTTCCGAAACGTGACCCTGCCCATGATCTCGCCCGTCCTCTTTTACAACTTTACCTTGATACTCATCGGCGCTTTCAAGTTCTTTGACCTGGCCTACGTGCTCAAGGATGGGACTGGTGGGCCGGCCGACCAGACCCTGTTTTACGTGCTCAACTTTTACAAGAACGCCTTTGAGTATAACTTGATGGGCTATGGCTCGGCGCTGGCCCTGATACTGTTCTTTATCGTTTTGGCGCTGACCGCCCTCAACTTTTGGGGACAGAGCAAGTGGGTCTACTATGCCGGCGAAGGGAAGAATTGAAATGAAAAATCAAGAACGTACCCATATGACCGGTAAGCAGCGCGAAATCTTGAACAAGATCTTGGTGACGGGTATTACCCTGTTCATCCTGACCGCCTTTATCATGCCGCTGGGGTACATGTTTACCACCGGGCTCAAGAACACCGCCCAGATGAACGATCCCAGCGCTTCCCCTTTTTGGCCGCAATCGCCCAAGACTATCGAGTACGAGGGGCAGCAACTGGAGGTCTACCAGGTTCCGACCGAGGACGGTGTGAGGGAGCTGGCAGCGGTGAAAAAGACCCGCGCCATGACCACGTTCATCGATCCCGACAACCCGGGAGCGGGCCTGATCAAGTGGGAGGGCAACTGGCGCAAGGACCTCACGCCGGTCTATTATGCCGACCCCCAGTGGGAGAATTTCAAGACCGCCTGGAACGAGCTCAACTTTCCCTTGCTTTTTCGCAACACGTTGATCATCGCCGTGCTCGGCACCATCGGCGCGGTGGGGTCCTCAATCCTGGTGGCTTATGGTTTCTCACGCTTTGACTTTCGCGGCAAAAACTTTTTGTTCATGATCCTGATCGCCACGATCACCTTGCCCATGCAGGCCACCCTGATTCCGACCTACATCGTCTTTCAACGGATCGGTTGGGTCAACACCTTTTTGCCCTTGATCGTGCCCCACTTTTTCGCCAACGCTTACAACGTTTTCCTGTTGCGCCAGTACTTTATGCAGATCCCGCGCGAGCTGGACCAGGCGGCCATGATCGATGGCGCCGGCCCTTTCCGCATCCTGATCTCGGTGATCCTGCCGCAGGCCCTGCCGGCCATCACGGCGGTATCGCTGTTTCACTTTTTCTTTGCCTGGAACGACTTTTTCGGGCCGCTGATCTATCTGGTCTCCAAGCCGAATCTGTGGCCGCTGTCGGTCGGTCTGCAGCGGTTCAACGCCACCTATGGGCGCATGCCTAACCTGATCCAGACCAGCGCCTTGATCACGCTCGTCTTGCCGGTGATCATCTTTTTCCTGGCCCAGCGCGTCTTTATGCAGGGCAT
>CAZSJU010000077.1:2303-3885 GCA_964607235.1 uncultured Anaerolineae bacterium
CCTGAACCCAACACGCCACAGAACTGGGCGGCGATGGTGCGGGACTATCAAAAAGCCGCCGGCCAAACCCGCCTCGGCATCCCCTTGCTGTATGGCGCCGACGCAGTACACGGCCACAGCAACGTCCGCGGGGCCACGGTCTTTCCCCACAACATTGGCCTGGGCGCGGCCCGGGATCCGCAACTGGCCCGGCGCGTCGGCCAGATCACGGCCCTCGAGGCGCTGGCCACCGGCCTCAACTGGATCTTTGCGCCGGCGGTCTCGATTCCCCAGGATATTCGTTGGGGCCGCACCTATGAGGGATTCAGCGAGGACACGAACCTGGTTTCCCTCTTGGGCGAGGCCCAGCTCCAGGGACTGCAAAACAGAGACGGCGCGCCGGACCTGGGCCATCCGCGCACGCTCTTGGCCTCGGTCAAGCATTTCGTCGGCGACGGCGGCACGACCTGGGGCAGCAACACGAGCAATGACTGGATCATTGATCAGGGCGTGACCGAGGTGGACGAGGCCACCCTGCGCGCCGTTCACCTGCCGCCCTATGTCAATGCGGTTGCGGCCGGGGCCAGGAATATCATGGTCTCGCTCAGTAGTTGGGGCGGCCTGCGTATGCACGCGCAGCGCTACTTGTTGACCGAGGTGTTGAAAGGGGAGCTGGGGTTTGATGGCTTTTTGGTGTCCGATTGGCAGGCGGTGGACTATGTGCATGCCGATTATTACACCGCCGTGGCGACGACGATCAACGCCGGCGTGGACATGGTCATGGTGCCCTATGATGGTCAGCGTTTTATCACCCAACTGACGCGGACGGTTGAAAATGGGGATGTGCCCGTGACGCGCATCGACGACGCCGTGCGCCGCATCCTGACCGTCAAGTTCGAGCTGGGGCTGTTTGAGCCACCCTTCGGCAAGCTCAGGACTCGGCCCTTCGGCAAGCTCAGGACTGACGCATCGCTGCCGCCCCTCGTCGGCTCGGAGGCCCATCGCGCCGTGGCCCGCGAGGCGGTGCGCAAGTCGTTGGTCTTGTTGAAAAACGAGGGCGACACGTTACCTTTGGCCCGCGACCTGCCCCTGATCTTGGTGGCCGGACAGGGGGCGCACGACATTGGCATACAGTGTGGTGGGTGGACCGTCGAGTGGCAGGGCGCAGCGGGGGCCACCACGCCGGGCGTGACTCTCCTGGAGGGGGTCGAAAAGGCGGTCTCGGAGGGCGCCACCGTTCGCTATGATCCGGCGGGCCAGTTTAAAGTTGACGGGATGGCCGATGCCGGCATCGTCGTCGTGGGCGAAATGCCCTACGCCGAAGGGATGGGGGATCAGGCCGATTTATCTCTCTCGGCCGACGACGTGGCCTTGATTGAGCGGATGAGGGCCCAGAGTAAAAAGCTCGTCGTCATTTTGATCTCGGGCCGGCCGATGATCATCACCGCGCAATTGCCCCTGGCCGACGCTTTTGTCGCGGCCTGGCTTCCGGGCACGGAGGGGGATGGGGTGGCCGATGTGCTGTTTGGCGACTATTCCTTTACCGGAAAATTGTCATTCACCTGGCCGCGCTCGATGGATCAAGTCCCCCTGAGCGCACTGG
>CAZSJU010000077.1:3985-6676 GCA_964607235.1 uncultured Anaerolineae bacterium
CATCACCCTGGACGGCGATCTGGGTGATTGGGAAGGCGTGCCCCGCGTCACGATCCCTGAAGAAGCCGAACAGTATCCAGAGCTGTCGGCTGTCACCTTTGCCGCTGCCGCCGACGACACGCATCTCTATTTCATGGGTGACTTGACCGACGACAATATCATCAGCGGCCAGCACGGCGCCGAATACTGGAATGAGGACTCGCTCGAGCTCTATATCAATGCCACGGGCGACCTGAGCTTGACCAGTTATCGCGACGGCGTGGCGCAGATCACGGTCCCAGCGTTGAACATCGACTTGAGCCCGGCAGAGACTGTGGTTAGTGGGGTGCGGGGCGACACGGCCGGCGCCCAGGTCGCGGCGGTCAAAACGGACAAAGGCTGGGCGGTAGAAGTGGCCTTGCCTCTCAAGAGTGACGTCTGGAACATCCGCCTGGACCACGGCAACGTCATCGGTTTCCAGGTCCACCTGAACGGCGCCTCGACCGCCAACCGCGACCTCAAGCTCATCTGGTCGGTTTTTGACAAGGCCGACAGGTCGTACCAAAATCCCAGCGTTTTTGGCAAGCTGATCTTTTTTGAAATCGGCCAGACCCAAGTCGCCGAGGTGAAACCGACCCCCAGGCCTACCTCGCTCCCTGCTCCAAAAGACGCGGCCTACAAGCAAACCGACTTGTCCATCGAAGAGCGGGTGGACGATTTACTGGGCCATATGACGCTTGCAGAAAAGATCGGACAGATGACGCTGGTCGAAAAGAACAGCATTGTCGAAAAGGACATCACCCAGCGCTACATCGGCGGGCTCTTGAGCGGCGGCGGTGGCTATCCTGAGACCAACACGCCGGAAGCCTGGGCGGAAATGGTGGATGGCTATCAGGAATACGCCCTGCAATCACGCCTGGGCATCCCGCTGATCTATGGCGTCGACGCGGTCCACGGTCACAACAATGTCTATGGAGCCGTCATTTTTCCCCACAACGTCGGGCTGGGCGCGGCCGCCGACGTGGAACTGATGGCGCGTGTCAGCCGGACTACTGCCGCCGAGATGATCGCTACCGGTATCTATTGGAACTATGCGCCCTGCGTCGCTGTGCCCCAGGATATCCGCTGGGGACGCACTTTTGAGGGGTATAGCGAGGACACGGACCTGGTCTCTACCCTGGCCAACGCCTATCTGTATGGGTTGCAAGGCGACGATATGGCCGATCCTCTCTCAGTTCTGGCGTCGGTCAAGCACTTTGTCGGCGATGGCGGGGCGGTCTGGGGCAGTTCGACCACGCCCGGCTATGAGATCGACCAGGGCATCACCGACATAGACGAGGCCACGCTGCGCGCCATTCACCTGCCGCCTTATGCCGCCGCCGTCGAGGCTGGGGCCAAGAACATTATGATTTCCTACTCTAGTTGGGGCGGGAAAAAGATGCACGCCCAAAAGTACCTGATCACCGACGTGCTCAAGGATGAACTGGGCTTTGATGGGTTTGTGGTTTCCGACTGGGGCGGCGTGGACCAGATCACGGACGATTATTACGAGGCCGTGGTGAGCGCCATCAACGCTGGGATCGACATGAACATGGTGCCCTATGAATATGGCCGCTTTATTGATACCCTGACCGAGGCCGTCGAGAACGGCGACGTGTCGATGACGCGCATCGACGATGCTGTGCGACGCATCTTGACCGTCAAGTACGAGATGGGGCTGTTTGATCATCCCTTGTCCAACGCATCGCTGCTGGCTGATGTAGGCTCTGAAGTGCATCGCGCCGTCGCGCGGGAAGCGGTGGCCAAATCACTGGTGTTACTCAAGAACGATGGAGACGTCCTGCCGCTGTCCAAGGAGACGCCACAGATCGCCGTGATCGGCGTGGGCGCCGACGACATTGGCATGCAGTGCGGGGGCTGGACCATCGAATGGCAGGGCAAATCCGGCGACATTACCCCTGGAACCACGATCCTGGATGCGATTCGGGACACGGTTTCCGGGAACACGACGGTCGAATATGACCGCTTTGGGCACTTGGAAGGCACGGCCGATGTGTGCATCGCGGTGATTGGCGAAGAACCGTATGCTGAAGGGCAAGGCGACAGCGCCGATCTGTCTCTATCCATTGCCGACAAGCGCATGCTGAAGCGCTTGCCAGAGCAGTGCGACAAGCTCATCGTCCTCCTTTTGTCCGGTCGCCCGCTGATCGTGACCGATGACCTGGACGATTGGGATGTCTTTGTCGCGGCCTGGTTGCCCGGTACCGAGGGGCAAGGCGTGGCCGACGTCCTGTTCGGTGAGCGGCCATTTAGCGGCAAACTGCCCTACACCTGGCCCCGTTCGGTAGACCAAGTTCCCCTCAGCGCTCTCGCCGCAAGCGGCCAAGAGCCCCTGTTCCCATTCGGGTATGGACTGGTGACTGACGGCAGCCAAGTGGCGAAACCGCCAGCAAGCGCCGATGAAGGGCCAGCAGGCGAAACGGAGGCCAGCGGCCCCGATCGGGTGACGCTTTTGGATAGCTTTGAGGATGGGAAACTGGGGCTTGGTCAACATGGTCGCGTCCAGATCGGCTATTTTTCTTGGAGCGACGGCAGCGCCGTTTCCATCCAGCCCGTCGAGGTGGACCAGGGGGATGACCTGGCCTTGCCAGAACAATCCGGCACAAACACCGTCTTGCAGCTCGATACCGACGTCAAGAGCGGCGGCTGGGC
>CAZSJU010000077.1:6776-12607 GCA_964607235.1 uncultured Anaerolineae bacterium
CCCCAGGACTGGAGCAGCTATGCGGGCCTGGCCATGTGGGTCTATGGCAACGACAGCGGCGGCACCTTGTTCGTCGACGTCCAGGACAATCGCAACCCTGACTCTCAATCGGACGACGCCGAGCGTTGGTCCTACGACATCCCTGATGATTTCAAGGGCTGGCAGTATGTCCAGATGCCCTTTGAAAAGTTCCGCCGCAAGGACATTGGTAACGGCGCGCCCAACGATGGCTTTACCCTGACCGAGGTACACGGCTATGCTGTCGGCGCCTATGGCACGGTAGAGATGGGCCGGCAGACCCACTATGTCGACCAGGTCGCGCTCTATGGGCAGGCGCCAGAGAGACCGGTGACGGTCGCTTTTGCCAAGACCGAGTACAGCGTCCGAGAGGGCGGCAAGACGACCCTCCGGCTCAAGCTCAACCAGGCGGCCGATGAACTGGTGACGGTGCACTATGCCACCGACCATTACAGGGGGGAGGCGGTCCTTGACCGGGATTATACGCTGGACGACCAGGTCGTGACTTTTGAGCCGGGCACGACCGAGGGATCGTTCACCCTCCACGCCGTCGACGACGCGCTGGCCGAGGGCCAGGAGCGAACGCTGGTGGTGTTGACCGGCGCCAGCGGCGCAGTCTTGGGCGTCCAGGCGCGAGCGGTGCTCTCGATCCGCGACGACGAGCCGGCCGATCCCCACTTGCTTTTCGATTTTGACGCGTTCCCGCCCTTTCAGGCCACGGATGGCGTCACGCTCTCGATCAAAGCGCTCGCGCCCACGTCGGACCTGGCGTTAGCGGACCAAACTGACCTGGAGCACGTGCTGGCGGTGGATTACGAGACCGGCGGCGCGCCGGTTCGTTTCGGGCAGACTTTTGCCCAGGGCCAGGACTGGAGCGACTATGCTGCTCTCCGCTTTTGGTTCTATGGCCGCGGCAGCGGTGACACGCTCACGGTCGAGCTGCTTGATAACCCGGCCACGAGCACGGCGGACGTGCGCCCCGAGGACTGGACGTTGGTCTGGCGCGACGAATTTGACGACCCGGCCGGCACGCCGCCCGATCCCGGCGTCTGGCAGCCCGAGGTCGGGGACGGCTTGCTCAATGGTATCCCCGGCTGGGGCAACGGTGAGCTAGAGTACTATACCGCCGACCCGGAAAATGCGGCCACCGATGGCCAGGGCCATCTGCTCATCACCGCCCGCCCCCTGGCACTGCCCGCCCAAAGTCCTGGCGGACGTTTGCCAGGGAGGGCAAGTGAGGTGAATACGGCGACCTCGAACCTGCGCTGCTGGTATGGGCCGTGCGCGTATACCTCGGCCCGTCTGATCACCTGGGGCCGGGCCGAGGTTGCGTTCGGTCGCGTGGAAGCGCGGCTCAAATTACCCTCCGGTCAGGGCATGTGGCCCGCCTTTTGGATGTTGGGCACCGACCTGGATCAGGTCGGCTGGCCGCAGTCGGGTGAGATTGACATCGTAGAGAGCGTCGGGCGCGAGCTGGCGACGGTCCACGGCACGGTTCACGGGCCGGGTTACTCGGGCGGCGAGGGTATCGGCGCGAGCTATGATCTGCCCGCCGGCGCCGTCGCGGACGATTTTCACGTCTATGCCATCGAGTGGACGCCGGACCAAATCCGCTGGTTCGTGGACGATGAGAACTATTTCACGGCGACGGCCGAGTACGTGCCGGCCGGGTCGGAATGGGTTTACAATCACCCCTTTTTCATCATCCTGAACCTGGCCGTGGGCGGCAACTGGCCTGGCCCGCCTGACGCGACGACGACTTTTCCCCAGACCATGCACGTCGACTATGTGCGCGTTTACGGCGCGCCGAGCACGGCCGAGCGTTTCGAGTACCGCCTGGTCGACGATTTCAGCGGCTGGAAACAGATCATCGTCCCCTTTGACGAACTGGTGCGCAGCGTCGATCAGCCTGCCGGCGCGCCCGATGACGGGCTGGACCTGACCGAGGTCTGGGGCTATGGCTTGCGACTGGCCGGCAGCGATGGATCGTTTTATCTGGACAAACTGGGATTCGAGACACCGACGCCCGAGTGATCAGGCAAGAGTATTGGGATAACGATTTCGCCTCTGTCATTGCGAGTATTCCATAGCGCCGCGGCGCTATTCAGTCAGTAATGAACTGGTCAGAGCAGTGAAAAAGTCTGCGCGGCGTCGGCCGCCGGTCGCGGACCGGCTGGGAGCTGGGGAGAGAGTGCAGTTCATTAGTAGGAGCGTTTTTTTTTGCGCAAGCCGTCTCTACAGTCGCTTGGAGATGGCTCACCTGAGGAGCAAGGCATGGATAACGTTATGTTTGACGACGCTGGGCGTTTCATCTTGGATGACTTGGCGCGCGCGCGTCCCTTTTCCAGTTTTCTGCCCGGCATCGCCGGGCCGCTGGGCATCCCGTTGTGGGTGTTCTATGTCAACCGTGGTCAGGCCATCGCCAGCTTTGGCATCGAGAACAAGGACAATCCCATCCTCGAGTTCGAGCCGGCCAACAAGGCTTATCAGACCACGCCCTATACCGGCTTTCGCACCTTTCTTAAATTGAAACGGGGCGCGGACGTGACGTTCTATGAGCCTTTTGCGCCGTGGAGCGCGGACGACGCGACCCGGATGTGCATCGGCATGAACGAGTTGGAACTGCAGGCCAGCAATCCGGCGCACGGGGTCCAGACGGACGTGCGCTATTTTACCCTGACCGGTGAGCCTTTTGCCGGGTTGGTGCGCCAGGTGACGGTGACCAACGGGGGAGATACGCCGCTGGCCCTGGAGATGCTGGATGGCATGGCGCGCGTCATGCCCTATGGGGTGGACAATCGCGGCCTGAAAGAGATGGGCCGCACGACTGAGGCCTGGATGGCGGTGTTTAACCTGGAGGAGGGCCTCCCTTTTTACCGGTTCCAGGCCAGCGCGGGCGACACGGCCGAGGTGAGCGAGGTCCAGGCCGGGCACTTTTATCTGGCGTTTGACGGCGCGGGGGGACGGCCCGCGCCCTTGGTCGATCCGGTCGTCGTATTTGGTCAGAACACGGCCCTGAGCCAGCCCGATGGTTTCGTCAAAGAGGCGCTGGCCGATCTCGTTCAGCGACCACAGATCACCACCGGCCGGACGCCCTGCGGCTTTTTCGGGGCGCGCGCGGACCTGGCGCCGGGCCAGGCGACGACGCTGTATGCTATCATTGGCCACGCCGGGGATGTCGAACGCATCCGGCGCGAGGCCGAGCGCCTGGCCCAACCGGCCTACGTGCAGCAGAAACGGCACGCAGCGCATCAGTTGGTTGACCAACTCACGGATGTCGTCGCCACGCAGACGGGCGCACCAATGTTCGACGCCTACACGCGCCAGACCTTTTTGGACAACGTGTTGCGCGGCGGTTGGCCCATTCTCCTGGGCGATGAGGATCGGCCGGCCGTCTATCACATCTACTCGCGCAAACACGGCGACCTGGAGCGCGATTACAACTATTTTTCCGTCGCTGCCGAGCCCTATTCGCAGGGCAACGCCAACTATCGCGACGTGAACCAGAACCGGCGTTGCGACGTCATGCTCAAACCGGAGGTGGGCGCGTTCAATGTCCTCTCGTTCCTGAGCCTGATCCAGGCCGACGGCTATAATCCGCTGGTGGTCGAGGGCAGCCGTTTCACCCTGCCGGCCGCGCGCCGCGCGGCGGTGCTGGCCCTGGTCGAGCGGCCGGATGAGCTGGCGCCGCTGTTGGATGGACCCTTTACCCCCGGCGGGCTGCTGCGGGCCATCGCCGACGGGGAACTGGGGTTGAAGGTCAGCGCCGAGGCTTTAGTCGGCGCAGCCTTGACCCACGCGGAACAGCACTTTCAGGCCACCTTGGGGGAGGGCTATTGGATCGACCACTGGATCTACAACCTCGACCTGATCGAGATCTATCTGGCCGTATATCCCGATCGCAAGGATGACCTGCTGTTTGGTGAACGGGCCGTATCCTTTTTCGACAGCCCGGCCGTCGTGTTGCCGCGCGCCCAAAAGTACGTGCTGGCCGACGATGGCCGCGTGCGCCAGTATAGGGCGGTGGCCGAGGACGAGGAAAAGGTGGCCTTGATCGCTGCGCGCCGCACGTCGCCCAACCTGATGCGGACCACCCATCACCCGCAGGCTATGGATGGTGAGGGCGAGGTGTATCGCACGACGGTCTTGGCCAAGCTGGTAGGCCTGGCTTTGCTCAAGTTCGCCAGCCTGGACCCCCTGGGCATGGGCGTCGAGATGGAGGCCGGCAAGCCGGGCTGGTATGACGCCCTCAACGGGCTGCCGGGCCTGTTTGGCGCGTCGTTGTGCGAGACGTATGAGCTGGAGCGACTGTTGACTTTTTTGCTGGCGGCGCTGGCAGAGCGGGACGGGGGCGCGGTGGCGTTGCCGGTCGAGCAGCACGCCCTTTTGCAAACAGTGTCGTGTGCCCTGAAGACGTGGGACGCGGCGGACGATGGCGCCCATCACCCAGGTGATGGTGCCCATCGCCCAGGTGATGGTGCCCATCGCCCAGGTGATGGGGGGCGGGATTTCCGCTATTGGGACGCGGTGTCCACCGCCCGTGAAACCTACCGCGCGCGTGTGCGCCTGGGCTTTGACGGCGAGACGGCGGCGCTGCCCTTTGACCAACTGGCGCCGCTCCTGGCCGCCTTTCAGGCCAAGGTGCGTAGCGGCATCCAACGCGCCGTCGCGATGAACGATGGCGTCCCACCCACTTATCTGGCCTACACCGTCACCGATTACAAGGTGCTGGACGGCGTCGATGGTCAGGGCCGGCCCCACGTCCGGGCCAAGCGCTTTGAGCCGGAGGTGTTGCCCCTGTTCCTCGAAGGCCCGGTCCATGCCCTAAAAGTCCAGGCCGGCCTGGATGAAGCGCGGGGCTTGTATGCCCGCGTCCGCAAGAGTGAGTTGTACGACCGCAAGCTGGGCATGTACAAGGTCAACGCGCCGCTAGCGGACCAGTCCCACGAGATCGGCCGGGCGCGCGCCTTTACGCCCGGCTGGCTGGAAAATGAGTCGATCTGGTTGCACATGGCATACAAGTACCTGCTGGAAGTCTTGAAAGCGGGGCTGTATGAGGAATTTTATGCGGATTTCAAGCGCGCGTTGATCTGTTTCCAGGACCCGGCCGTCTATGGCCGCAGTCCCCTGGAGAACTCGTCGTTTCTCGTCAGCAGCGCCCATCCCGACGCGTCATTGCACGGCGCCGGATTTGTCGCCCGCCTGAGCGGCGCCACGGCCGAGTTTTTGAGTATGTGGTGCGTCATGATGGCCGGCCGGCAGCCCTTTTTCCTGCGGGACGGCGAGCTGTGCCTCGCGTTCAAACCCGTGTTACCTGGCTGGCTGTTCGATGACGCGGGTCACATCACTTTTACCTTCCTGGGCCACACCCCGGTCACGATTCACAATCCAGGCCGGGTGGATACCTGGGAGGAGGTGGGCGCCGGCCGGATGCAACATCATTCGGTGGTGTTGCACCTCCCCGACCAGGGCCAGATCGCGTTTGCCGATGGTGTCATCCCGGCACCTTATGCCGAGCGGGTGCGGGCCGGCCAGGTGGAGGCGCTCGAACTGTTCCTGGCGTGAGATAGGGCACGCCCCCTTGTCTCACGAGTGGATATGAGCGTCTTTAACCGGCCATCTCACATGCTTTCCAACCCCGATGGCGCGATGGGCGTCCTCCTCATCCCGCACCTGGGGGTGCTCAACTCCTCATCCGAACAATTCGGGGAATCTCTGCCCCATTCTCCCAGGCATCAAAGGGCTGGCATTGCTGCTCCAACGCATCTCCAACGCTTTTCCATCCTAGTACCATCGCGCACTAACCGAATCCG
>CAZSJU010000078.1:0-10184 GCA_964607235.1 uncultured Anaerolineae bacterium
AAGCTGGGGTCCAGGGCGTGCCATTCCCCTTGGTCCCAGACTTCTATCCAGACGTGGCTCAGCAGCAGCTCGTCCCCATAGTCGGCGGTTGGGATGCCGCCACTGGCAAAGACGTTCCCGACCTCGCCTGGGTCGGTTGCGCCCACCCAGTTCATGGCGGCTGTCTTGGTGATCCAGACGTTGCCCCAAACATAGCGCGTCTCAAACCCAGCCGCGCCCAACAGCGCAGACAGCAGCGCCGACTGGTCAAAGGCGTTGCCGACGCCGGCCAACAGGGTCTCGCGGGGGTTTTTGAGCAGGCCCCAGGTCGGGACATGGTCCACGTGGTTGTGGACGTAATCGTAAATGGCCAAGGGGTCGTCTTCCAACCCCGTGGCCAGGGTCTGGATTTCAGCGGTGATGGTGGGCACCGCCTGGGCGGACAGGGTGCGGGGCTGCTGTAGTATCTGACGGATCTCCTGGCCCACCTGTTTAGGGTCTCGTGGGTCGAAACGCACGTTGAGCCGGCCAGGGGGCAGCTCATTTTCTCGTTCAGAGACGGGGGGGCTGTTGGGATTGTAGGTCGGTTGCGCTTGTGCCTGGCCAATCCATAGATACAGCGCCACGCTGATCAGAATTAGGACGAGTAGTTTATGCCCCTTCATCTATGTTCCTCCTCGTGCGGTTTATTAGCGGGGGGAACACGGATGGCAGGGAAAAAATCTTGATGTCGCCAGCGTCAAACCTTAATATGCGTGGTCCAGCCAGCTCGGTTCCCCCCCCTGGATCATAGTCAAGCGGCCGTGGATGCCATCCTCATGTCTGAATCAGTCAAACTTGAAACGCCACATCGCGACCAGGAAGAACAAGACGCCCACACCGGCAAGCAAACCAATCTGGGGCAGCACTTGGATGACCCCGGCGCCCTCGGAGGTTAATTTGAGATAGCCCTCGATGGCGTGGGCGTGGGGCGTGAGCTGTGAGAGCATGTGGATAAAGCCTTCTTCCGGGATGGGAGTGAGTGACCCGCCAACGGCAGCCAAGACCAGGCCAAGCACAATAGCGACGGTGTCGACCTGGCTGCGCGTCTTGACCAGCGCGGCGACCAACATGCCCAACGCGGTGGCGGACAGCGCCAGTGCTACGGTCAACAGCAACAGCCCCAGGGGCGAATTGCCCAGCGGCATGCCGAAAAAGCCGCTTCCGACGGCAAACACGACCAGGATTTGCAAGCCCACGACCAACATGTAGGCCAGCATCTTGCCGGCGATGATGGCGCCACGATGGATGGGTGAGGCCAACAAGCGGCGGAACGTGCCTTGGTCCTTTTCTTTTATGATCGTGCCCGCGATGGTGCCCACGATGAAAAAGGCAAACATCACGGCATAGGAGGGAACGGTATAGCTGTAGGCGCTGTCCAGGCTTTGCTGCCAGCTTGACTCCACGCCTTCCAGGTCTTCGCTCTTGACCGTGATTTGGGGGTTTTCAAAGGCTTTTTGCAGGCGGGTCATCACGGCGCCGGTCGTCTGCGCTTGAATCATGCGCAGCGCTGCCACATCCTGGTCTTCCAGCAGCCCTGATTCCTCCATGACGACCTTGATCCCATATTGGATCTCACCCTGCAAAACCACCGGCGTCAATACTTTGTTCATCATACCCGTGATAATGCTGCCATACTTTTGTTGGGTAGGGTCTACAATGACTTGAACGCTGGTCTGTTCAAATTCATTGACCTTTTGACTAAAATCGGCCGGGATGACGATGGCGGCCAGCGCCTGGCCATCGGCCACCTGGCGGTCCGCTTGCTCGACGGTGTCCAATTCGGTGATGCGTAGCGTCTCGATTTGATACAGGATGTCTTTTACCTGTGTGCCGTATTGTCCTGGGTCCTGATTGACCAGGTAGACCGAAATGCCGGGGGTGCCGCCGCCAAAGGCTGAACCGATGACCGAAGCAAACATGATGGGCATCAGAAACAGCACCGCCAGCTCTCCCCGATCTTTAAAGAGCACCTGTAATTCTTTCCATGCCACTGCTAACGTGTTTTTAATCATGCTCTCTCTCCTAGTCAAACTCGAAACGCCACAGGCCGATGGCCATAAAGACCACGCTAAAGATCGCCAAGGCTAGCAATTCGGTGGTGACGTCGGCCAGGCCGCGCCCGCGCACGATCAGGTCCTGGTAGGCTTGAATCGCCCAATAGTGGGGCACGATCTTGCCGATGGTGTCCAGAATGCCACCCAGCAGGAAGGGTGGAAACAAGCACCCGCCGACGGCGCCCATGGTCCACAACAACAAGGTGCTCAGCCCGCCGATTTGACCCTCGGTGCGGGCCAAGGCGGCGATCAAGATGCCCATACCGGTGGAGCAGAGCGCGACCATCAGTGACACTAACACCAGGGCCAGCGGGTCCTGCCCCAGCGTCAGGCGCTCCAATCCCATCATTGGCAGCAAAAAGACACTGACAGCAAAAATCACGACGATTTGGATCAACGCCGTGATAAAGTTGGGCAGCATCTTGCCGGCCAGCAGCGTCGCCTTGCTCATCGGCGCAGCCAACAGACGTCGAAAGCTGCCTTCTTTTTTCTCTTTATAGATGGAATAGGCGGTGCCGCCGGCCGTGACAAAGACGAAAATGATGGTATAGCCGGGCACATTTTGCTGTACGGCGTTGGGCTGCTTGACTTGCGCGCCAATGTTGACCGGTTTGCTTTGGTCGACCACGATGAGCGGCTGGGTTTCGGCGCGTTTCATCTGGCTCTGCGCCTGGGTGATGGCCCTTTCTGGTGTAAAGACCTGATACTCGTCCGGGGCTTTGGCCATCATGTCTCCCATTTGCTCAAAACTGGCGATAAGTTGTTTCTCCAGGGCCAGCTCTTGCACGACGCCATCGATCACTTGTAGCACTGACTGGGCCGCCGTCTCGCTCGCCTCAGGATGGGTGAGCAATTTCAGCGTCAGAGGACGCCCCGCCTCCAAGTCGGCGCCAAAGTCCTTGGGGATGGTCAACAGCCACCCGATGTTGAACGCCTCTAGTTCGGCTTGGGCCTGGCTTTGCGGGTACAGCTTGACCTGGACCCCGCCGGCTCGATTCAAATAGTTGATCAGTTCTTGAGCAGATTCTCCGCCGGGATCCAGGTTGACCACCGGTAGCGTGATCAGATTGTCCTCCCCTTCGCCCATTACGGCCCCTAGCGTGGAACTGAGCACGAGGATGAATACCATGGGCAGCACAAACAGGTAGATCAGGTTGCCCTGTTCTTTGAGTAATACTTGGATATCCTTTAACGCGATGTACAAGATATTCATGGCTCACTCTCGCAATTTCTTGCCGGTCAGGTGCAAAAAGACGCTTTCCAGGTTGGGCTCCAAGATTTCCAGGGAGGCGATGGGGATGTCGCGCTCGTTGAAAAAGCTGATCATGTTGACCAGGGCCTGCTGGCTGTGTTCGGTTTCGACCTTGACGACGGTATAGCTGGACGCCGGTGCGACAATCGCTACGTCGGTCTCTTTTCCCTCCGGCGCGCTCGGTTGGACCGGTTGGGGGGCCAGGCTGGCTTGTTTGATGGCCGGCAGGGCGGACAGTTGCGCCAATAGCGCATCGCCCACCTGGGGCAGGCCGACCTGGATGACGCCGCCCCCCAGTATGTCAATCAGGTTCTTGATGCTGTCGAGGGCAATGATCTTGCCCTGATCAATGATAGCCACGCGGTTGCACAACAGCTCGACCTCTTCCATATAATGGCTGGTATAGATGATGCTCATGCCCCGCTCGCGGTTGAGGCGCATCACGCTTTCAAAGATGTGATTGCGGCTCTGGGGGTCCACGCCGACGGTTGGCTCGTCGAGGAACAGCAGGCGCGGTTGGTGCACCAGCCCGGCCGCAATGTTGACGCGGCGCTTCATCCCACCCGAAAAAGTCTCAATCGGGTCGTCGGCGCGCTCGGTCAGCGACACGACCCGCAGCACGTCTTCTACACGTTCTTTGAGGTCTTGACCGCCCAGGCCATAGATGCGGCCAAAAAAGTTCAGGTTGGCGCGCGCGCTGAGGGTAGGGTATAGGGCCAGGTCTTGGGGCACCAGCCCGTTGATCTTTTTGACCTGGTTCATCTGGGTCTGAATGTTGTAACCGCCAATGGTGGCCGTGCCGGCGGTGGGAGCAAAGAGACCGGTCAGCATTGAGATGATGGTTGTCTTGCCGGCGCCGTTGGGGCCGAGTAGTCCAAAGATCTCTCCTTCTTGGACGGTAAAACTGACCCCTTGGACGGCTTGAAAGTCGCCGTATTTTTTGACCAGATCTTTCACTTCCAGGATGGGTGGCATAACATGTGCTCCTTTTCTAGTCTGTTAAGCGCTTAAAGAATGGGATGAGCCAAATGCAAAGGCAGGTTGGGCATCCCCCACTGACACCAAGCCTGTTGGTGTGACGATGCCGCCTATTATACTATATATTTCAAACAACGTCACAATGTCCATTGGAGGAGAGATTGCTTCGCCCTTTGGGCTCGCAATGACAGGCATCGACACACTCGCAATGACACCTCGCTTGGACATATCTGTATGCCCGTGCGCCTGGTCGCTCAGGGCGCGACGCGCCGGCGTCGCGCGCGGCGGCCGCGTAACATCAACTTTTGAATCCAGCCTGCCAGGCGCTCGGGCGGCGGGGGTGGCAAGAGCGGCCAGGGGGACAGGCCGTGGTTGGTCAGCACCGCGTTGGCTGCCGCGATGCCGGTGATGCAGGCGCGTTCTAAAAAGAGCGCGGGGGAGGGATAGCGGACCCAGTCGCCACAGCAAAAGAGGTCGGGCCAGGGCGTCGTGACTTTGAGGTGCTGTCCTGCCGGCCCGACGCCAAATACCGTGTGCGTCGGGTCATTGTGTTGAATGACTTGATGGACGATGTGGCCGCGCAGCTCTGGAAAGGCGCCGTTGACGTCATTGATGGCGCGGCTGAGCAAGACCGCGTCAGGTGCTTGTAGCAACTCGGGTGGGCCATAGACGTGCACTTCTATGGCAGCGCCGCCGGTGGCGCGGTGCCATTCGATGTAGGCATTTTGCAGCCGGTGCAGCCAGAAATAGTTGTCGAGGATGCACTCCCCGCTAAAGATGCCGGCCTCGACGTCGGTGTCAGGCGCGCGGTCGAACCACAAGCGAATTACCGCCGTGGGCATAGCGCGCGGCCAGTATAGGCCGGCGGCGGTGGCTGATATGTCGGGACTGGCGCGCAAGATCTTTTCGGCGTTGGCGGCATCAACGGCCAGGATGACCTGGCGGGCCAGCGTCGAACGGTCTTGGTTGGCCTGTGTGTCGTGCCAATGCACCCGCCAGCCCTCTGCTTCCTGGTTCATGTGGGTCACAGTGCAGCCCAACGCCGTCTCGCCGCCTTTTTCGTATAGTTTATGCACGAGCGGTTCAATCAGGCTGGTGCCGCCGTCGTCCGGCATATATGAAAAGGCCCATGCGTCGCGCCGTAGCAGCATGTAAAAGCGCAAAAAGCCGATAAAACCGGATAGCGGGGTCTCTTGAGGGTGGGCCGACAGGAAATTGCGCGACAGACCGATGAAAATGGCGCGCAGGGCCGGCGGCCAGTTTTTGATAAAATCTCCCAGACATAACCCTTGTAGTGGCTGACCTTCGTATAGCGGGTCAATGCCCAGGGCCAGGGCCAGGCTGTACCACACGCGCGGCAGGTTCAGCCAATCCCGCCATCCCAACGTGCCCAGGAAGCGGGGGCGGATAAACAAGGCCAAAAAGTGCAGCGGCGCGGGTACCCAACTGTGCCGGATGGTGCTGCCCACCGCGGCCTGGCGGAAACGGCCATGCTGCTTGTAGATCCAATTCTCCTCCTGGGCCGGTACGAACATCGGCCGGATGTTGTAGCGGGTGAGCATGGCTTGCAAGTTGCGATAAGCGGACCAGATGCCGTGAACGCCGTGCTCGCTCCGAAAGTGCCAGGTTTTCCCGGCGTGGCTCAGCGTGACGGTATCCCCTCCCGCGACCCGTCCGCCATAGTAATCTGGGTCGGCCTCTAGCACCAGGGGGCGCAAGCCACGGTCGGCCAGGTGCAGCGCGGCCGACAGTCCGGCCATCCCGCCCCCGATGATGATGACAGGGTGTGACTCGATTTCATACTCATAGCTTGTCTCGTGTGAGGTCATTGTCGGCTTTTCCTTAGCCCGGTGAGTGGGTCCACACTGTGCCCCGGCGCGATGGTGGGTAGCGCACCCACTCCCACAGCAGCGCTAGGGGGTGGCTTTGCATCAGTGAAGGCTCGGCAAAGCATTGTTGAAAGCAACTGGTACACATGCGGGGGGGCAAACCGTACGTCTCGACCGCGCGCTGGATGGCGTGTTGCCAGGATGTGACATTTAGCAGGTTACAGGGACGGCCCCCGTGGCTGTCGCCCTCTTTTTCGATCGGCCGGCAGGGATAGAGCAGATCGCCTTGGGGCGTCACCCGTGGCACCAGCGTGGGATAGCAGGCATAGGGCACCATGTCGCGCAAGGTGCGCAGATAAGCCATGCTGCCCAATATAGGCGCACCGCGCCGTTTGTAGGTCATCAATTGGGTCAGAAAAGCCTGGTAATCTTTTGAGACCAACAGGTCGTAATGGGGCCAGTTGTGGACTGCCTGGGGGGAAAAGGAGATGAGCAGGTCGTGGGCCGTACAGAAATCCAGCATATCGTGGGCATCGGACAGATTTTCAGGCGTCAGCACACAGTTGATGATCATACGATAGCCCCATTCACACTGTCGCCGGGCGTAGGTGCGGACATTGTCCAGGATAGCCTGGGCTGTGGAAGGGGGAGCGTTGATGAGCGCACTCCATGCCTGGGGGTCGGTCGAATCCAGGCTGACTATTAGCTGATCCAGCAGGGGGAGCAGCGGTTCGCGTTGTGGCAGTAGCGAACCGTTGGTCAGTAGGGTAATCTGGCGGAACGCCAGTTCGCGACGGGCGTGGGTCACCAGCTCGACGATGTCGGGATAGAGCAACGGTTCACCGCCGGTCAAGATCAAGCGATCCGTCCCCTGGCGCAGGATGCGCAGCACGTGGATGGCATCGTCCAAGGGCAAGGCAGGTTCGGCTTGTGCGTTGCGCCGCGCGCCAAAGTCCTCGCAATACACACAGTTGAGGTTGCAGCGCGCCGTCACGTAATACGTCGTGGCCAGCGGGCGCAGCAGGTAATCGCGGCGGAACAGTTTGAGCAGGTTTGCCCAATAATTGCGGATGGCGCTGGCCTGGAGTGTCATACCAAAGGTGTAGGTCGCGGGGGCGCCGGACTAGCGCCTGCCAAAATCCGTGATAAAGATATAGCCCCAGCCGCTATTGGCGATGCCGATGCCAATCTCGGTATAGTGCGGGGAGAGGATATTGCGCCGGTGCGGGTCGTTGGGTGGAATTTCCCCGTACCACCAGTCAAAGGCGCGCTCGGCGTTTTGTGCCTGCACCCAGTTTTCGCCCCAGCGGTCACCGGTGTAACCGGCCCGTTGCACCCGCGTCTTGAGGACCGCGCCATCAGAACCCACGTGGCTGCCCCAGCCACGTTGCGCACAGTCTTGAGCATGCGCCTGCGCCGCATAGGTCAACTCGGGCGCGATGGTCAGGGCGTGCAGGCCGTTGGCGGCGCGCGCTTGATTAATACGGGTCAGGATATAATTGGGCCACTCGGCCGGGCCGGCCGGGAGGCTTGGAGGTGGATCAGTCTCTGTGTTGCTTGCAGGCTCAGTCGGTTGGGGCGCAGTGGTCGGCGCAGCAACGGCCATGCTGGCGGCCGCGTCGGTGTCAGCATTCGGCTGGGGGGTGGGCGGTATGGCCTGGGCGGCTTCTGCCAACGTTGCAGGTGCTGTGGTCGGCTCGGGGCGCTGCGCGATCAACAACTGTGTCAGCGGGATAACGAGCTGTTGGTCCACGTTGATCAGCGTGGGGTCGGCGATGGCGTTGACGCGCAGAATCTGGTCGACGCTCGTGTCATAGGCGCTGGACAGTTCCATCAACGTCTCACCGGGTTGCACGACGTGCACGATCCAAAAGCAGCTCTCTTGTAGCCACTGGGGGCCGTTGGGAATGTTGAGCGTTTGGCCGGCGATCAGGTCAATCGTGTTCCCCATATTGTTGGCTAGCTGGATGGAGGCCATCGAGATGTTGTGCTTCATCGCCAGGCCGAGCAACGTGTCGCCAGGTTGGACGACGTGCTGGATTTTTGCCGGCGCCAGGGGCGGGTCCGTCGGCGCAGGTTGCAGGTCGTCGTCTTCGACGGAGCGTTTGTGCTGATCCTCACTTGCGCTCACTTGCCCTCCCTGGCAAACGTCCGCCCCCTGGCACGGGTCAGGTGCTTGTGTTTCGGGCTGCGGGTCGCTTGCCATTGGCGTCGGAACTGGCATAGCGGGTGAGGATAGCGTAGGCTGGCCGGAGGTTGGCGACGGCTCGGTCGATGGTGTGCTGACCGTCGTCGGCGTGTTGCCCCCGCTGCATGCGAGCAGCAACGCGAGGCCTGCGATAAGCGTTAGCAAGGTTATGAAAGTTTTGTATTTACCATTCACAAATGGGAGGATACCACGGATTATGAAAACGCGCCAGTTTACTTGTTTATTCAGAACGTGGTAAAATAAAGAGAGGCGACTGTGATGTTGAACCAGTGAGCGAATGATAAAGGAATCCATCAGCGCGACGGCGCCCGGAAAAATTATTCTGTTTGGAGAACACGCTGTGGTCTATGGTCAACCGGCCATCGCTGTGCCGGTGCACCAGGTGCAGGCGACGGTGACCGTGACGCCAGCGCCGGCCGGCAGCGGGTTGACCGTGCGGGCAGTGGACTTGTCACAGGTGATATCCCTGGCGGCGGCGCCTGAGGATGACCCGTTGGCCCGGGCGGTGCGGTTGACTCTGGCGCATCTGGGTCAGCCGGTTCCGGACGTGACCCTCTGTGTGACGTCGACGATCCCCATTGCCAGTGGCCTGGGCAGCGGCGCAGCGGTCAGCACGGCGCTTGTGCGTGCCCTGGCCGCTTATCTAGGGCGCCCATTGACGCCTGCAACGGTCAGTCAACTGGTGTATGAGGTGGAAAAGTTGCACCACGGGACGCCAAGCGGCATCGACAATACGGTCGTCGCGTATGGTATGCCGGTTTACTTTGTGCGCGGGCCGGCGGGAGACGCGCAGATGCAGACTTTTGGCGTCGCTACGCCGCATGGCACGCCCGATGGCTCTAAAGGATTGCGCTTTTTGATCGGGGATACAGGGGTATCCAGTCCCACCCGCGTTGCGGTGGGAGATGTGCGCCGGGGGTGGGAACGCGATCCTGCCCGCTATGAGGGGTTGTTTGCCCAGGTGGGGGCGTTGGTCGGGCAGGCCCGCGCGCTCATCCAGGCCGGTGGAGACCTGGTCGCGCTGGGCACATTGATGGACCGCAATCACACATTGTTGCGCCAGATGGGCGTTTCCAGCCCCGAGTTGGAACGGTTGGTAGAGGCCGCGCGGGCCGCGGGCGCGGCCGGCGCCAAGCTCTCCGGCGCGGGCCAAGGCGGTAACATGATCGCGCTGCTCCCGGCTCTTCGGCAGGCCCCAGCGGTGAGCTTGTCGAACCATCAGGACGTTGAGGGAGGCGGTCGCGTTGAAGCACAGGTCAAGGATGCGCTGCAAAAAGCTGGGGCGATGCGAGTGATTGGGACTACCGTGGTTTAGCCCTTGCTCGTATTAAGGGGCTGAGATGGTGATGCGGACCGGGCCTTGTAGCCAGCTACTGCTGGGTTTGTTGGGCGCGATCAACCGGACGGGTGTTTCGGCTGTCTCGGCCAGCCAGTTTCCTTGCCCGTCTTGCAGGGCGACCAATGCGCCGCGCAGGTCTGCCAGGCTCATACGGTAGCGGGAGCCATCGTCCAGAGTGATCAGAGCCGACCAGCCTATGTCGAATTCGACGCCGCCCGGTTCTTGCAGCAGTTGGAAAAGTGTCACCCCTTTCCAAGAGACGCGCTCGTCTGGATTTTCGGGATTTCGCGTCAGGATGTCTTTTAGCTGGGCGCGGGGCATCTTGATAAGGTCTTGGTAATCGTAGGTGACGTTTTGATTGACGTCGCCGTCGATGCTCAGTTCCCAATCGACTTGAGGGGTAGTTTCGCCGCAGGCGGCCAAAGTTAATAGGACAATGAGCAAGACGATGAGAGTTTTTATTCTTGACATGATTTTCTCCATTTGCTTGTGTACTGACCCT
>CAZSJU010000078.1:10284-12541 GCA_964607235.1 uncultured Anaerolineae bacterium
ACCATGATAACATCAGATAGAGGAAATGCAATCAATGGACACGATGATTTATTCTGAGGATTGGAAACGTGACGATGAAAGCGTGTGATGACGCTTTGAGGGTTGAATTGCCCGAGGAGCCTACAATGACGTCGCAAGGTAGCAGTAGCACTGATTTGCAGCATCAGCACAAAGTGATGGGCATTTATTTAGAACTTGCCCAGTATCCCATTTTGGCGCGCAAGATACGTGAGTTAATGCGGCAAGAGCTGTTTGTTAAAGGCATTATCACGGTCGAGGATTTTGAGGCTGAGGTCAAGGAAAAGGCGGTGCTTTCGCAGCGACGGGAGGGCTTGGCTGACCCGTTGTTTGAGGAGCCGGCCCATGTGTGGAGTGAGCGTCTGGCCTTTGTGCGTGACCAGCTTGCCGACTTTTATTTTGCTTACAACCTGCCCCATGACCGATTAGAAGAGATCATCAAGTCGGTGTTGGCGGGGCGTGGCTTTAGCCAGCAAAGGATTTTGAGCTTTAACCCCGAGTTGGCGCCTTGGGATTTGTTGTTCGCCCAGGCAGAAGAGTACGAAAGACTGTCACCAGCGCGGCGGGAAGCGGTGCAGCATCACCTGCGCGAGATCCTCGTGGTGCTCATCAAGGGGATGATCAGTGACCAGTTGCAATTTGTCGGCGTCGCCAAGCAACTGTTCACGATTGAGGATCTAAAAGAGATTAGGCGCCGTCGCATCGGGCGGGGCAAAATCGGCGGCAAGGCGGCCGGTATGCTGTTGGCCCGCAAGATATTGCAAATAGTCAACGGTGAGGACGACGTCGACATCCGCCCGCACGTCACGATCCCGGATTCTTATTTTGTCGGTGCAGACGTGTTCTATGATTTTCTCTCGATCAACAACCTCATCCAGTATATGAACCTAAAGTACAAAACGCCGGAGGAGATCAAGGCGGATTACAAAAGTATCCGTGCGGTCTATTTGGAGGGATGCTTTCCGTCAGAGATAGTCTATGGGCTCAAAGAGATGCTGCAAGAAGTGGGAGACGCACCACTGATCGTGCGCTCTTCTAGCTTGTTGGAGGACAACTTTGGTACGGCCTTTGCCGGCAAGTACGATAGCTTTTTCTGTCCCAACCAGGGCACGCTGGAGGAAAACCTGGAAGCTTTGACCAACGCTATCATCCGGGTGTACGCCAGCGGGTTGAGCCCTGACGCGTTATTGTATCGCCAGCGCATGGGCTTGGTAGACTATGATGAGCGCATGGCGGTGCTCATTCAAAAGGTGCAAGGCGAACGCTATCATGACTATTTCTTTCCCACGCTGGCGGGTGTCGGTTACAGTTACAATCCCTTCAGTTGGGATCCAAGAATCCAGCGCGAGGAGGGCTTTTTGCGCCTGGTATGCGGCATGGGCACGCGCGCCGTGGATCGGGTGGCTGCCGATTATCCGCGCATTATGGCGTTGAGCCATCCTCAATTGCGTCCTCAGACTGGCATTAAGGAAATCCGCAGGTACTCGCAGCACTTTATTGACGTGATCAATGTGCGGGATAACACGTTTAGCGCGTTGCCGGTTCAAGAGGTCATCCAGCATGATTATCCGGCACTGCGCTATCTGGCTTCGGTGGACAATGGGGGGTATCTGGCGCCCATTATCTCTCGTTTGGGCACGGACGCGGGCGACCTGGTGCTGACTTTTGACCAGTTGTCCCGTGACAGGCGGTTCATCGATTTGATGAAGGCGATCCTGGAAAAGTTGCAACGCTATTACAAATGGCCGGTTGACATCGAGTTCACAGTGCATATTGCTCCCAAGTATCCACAGGCCGAGTACACGGTCTCCTTGTTGCAATGTCGCACCTTGGTCAGCCACGAGTGGTTGGGGAAAATAGAGATTCCAGAGCGGATTCCCGAGTCGGACCTTATCTTTGCGGCGCATAAATTGGTGCCGCAGGGGGTGGTCTCGCAGGTGCGTTACATCGTGTACGTGGACCCCCAAGGGTACAACCGGGTGCCGGACCGTGTGGTCAAGTTGGAACTGGCGCGCTTGATCGGGCGGCTCAACAAGCGTCTAGAGGACGAACGGTTCATCCTGATGGGGCCGGGTCGATGGGGCAGCTCCAATCTTGAACTGGGGGTCAAGGTCGGTTACGCTGACATTTATAATGCCAAGATGCTCATCGAGGTCCCCCTGGCCATAGGGGGCAGCACAGCCGAGGCGTCCTATGGCACTCACTTTTTCCAAGACCTGGTCGAGTCGGGCATTTTTCC
>CAZSJU010000079.1:0-12351 GCA_964607235.1 uncultured Anaerolineae bacterium
GTGGCTACAACGTGACCGGGCACCCTTGCTCTTCCCGGCGCGGCTTGGGCCGCCGCACCATCTTTTTGCTCATGCACACGATCCATTGCCAGTGCAAGACCAGGTGGATCACCACGCCGGCGATCATGATCAGGCTGCCCCAGATGTGCAGGTCGCTCCAGGCGGCCCGGCTGATGCCCAAAAACGCCGTCTGGAATCCCGCGTTCTGACCACCTTGATAACCGCCCGAGCCCATGGCCATAAAAGCCAGGCCTGTCACCATAGACACCACGAACGCCAGCGCGATCACCGCGTCCAGCAGATAATTCATTTTAGCTTTACTCATCTCTCCGTACTCCTTACCCTACATCGTTTATCCTTTAACCGTGGCGCCATGATAGCACCCACCTGTGAAGAACGCGTGAAGAAACGATGCGCAAACGATGCAGATCAGAGAGTATCTGCGTCCATCAGCGCAAATCTGCGTCCCTCATAAATTTGACAAAACCCCGCACCTATGTTACCATCCCGACCATTAAATCTAGTGTTTGTACGCCTTTCATCAAGAGGGGTGGAGGGACCGGCCCTGCGAAACCCCGGCAACCTGTTCGATTCTGGATCGAGGTGCCAAATCCGGCAGCGTTCTCCGAAACGCTGAAAGATGAGAGCAATCGGCGACTCTCTCATCTTGTGAAGAGAGTTTTTTTTTGAATAGTGAAAGAGGGGCCCCTATGCGCACGATTGAATGGCACGACGGCGCGGTCAAAATGATCGACCAGCGTCTGCTGCCCGGACAATTCAAGATCAACACGTATACGGACTATCACGACGTCGCCGATGCCATCCGCACGATGGTCATCCGGGGCGCGCCGGCCATTGGCGCCGCCGCCGGCTTGGGGCTGGCGCTGGCCGCCGTGCACAGCCCGGCGAGGGACCGCGCAGCCCTGCGGCAGGAACTGGAGGACGCAGCCGCCGTCTTGCGGCGCTCGCGCCCCACCGCCGTCAACCTGTTTTGGGCCATCAACCGCATGCTGCGCCGCGCCGACGACCCCGCCCTGACCGACCCGACCGACCTGCGCCAGGCCCTGATCCGCGAAGCGCAGACCATCGCCGACGAGGATGTGGCCATCAACCGCCGCATCGGCGCCCACGGCGCCCGGCTGATCCAGGACGGGGACAATATTCTGCACCATTGCAACACCGGCGCGCTGGCTACCGTCGATTACGGCACGGCCCTGGGCGTCATCCGCGCCGCTCACGAGAGCGGAAAAAAGATCCACGTCTATGTGGACGAGACCCGACCGCGCCTGCAAGGCGCACGCCTCACCGCCTGGGAACTGGAGCAAGCCGGCATCCCCTACACCCTGATCGTCGACAATGCCGCCGGTCACTTTATGCGCACGGGCCAGGTGGACGTTGTGCTGGTCGGTTCCGACCGCACCGCCGCCAACGGTGACGTGGCCAACAAGATCGGCACCTACAAGCTGGCCGTCGTGGCCCAGGCCAATGGCATCCCCTTTTACCCGGTGGTGCCCACTTCGACCATTGACCTATCGCTGCCCAGCGGCGACGACATTCCCATCGAAGAACGCGACCCGGGAGAGGTGCTCGGCCTACAGTGGGCCAGCGATGGCAGCCCCATCGCCCCGGCCAACGCACGCGCGGCCAACCCGGCCTTTGACGTCACGCCCCACCGCTATGTCACCGGGATCGTCACCGAGAACGGCGTCGCCTACCCGCCCTTTAAACTGAGCCTGGCCCGGATGGTGCACGGTGAGTGAACGCGACGTCCCGGTCGAAAACCTAGCAGTCGAAACCCTCCCGGTCGTGATCCTGGTCGGCGGCAAAGGCACGCGCATGCAGGGCGACACGCCCACCAAAAAAGAGCTGGTCGAGGTGGGAGAACGGCCCATCCTATGGCACGTCATGAAGATTTTTGCCGCTTATGGCCACACCCACTTTATCCTGACGCTGGGCTACCAGGCCGAGGCGCTCAAGCGCTACTTTCTCGACTTTGAACCCATGTCGCACGACTTTACGCTACAATTGGGGAACTCGGGCCATATCCAGTATCATCAGCGCGAGCACCAGGAGGACTGGCACGTCACCATGATCGACACCGGGCTGCACACCGAAAAAGGCAGCCGCGTCCGGCGCGTCGCGCCCTATATCGAGGCCGACACTTTTTTCGTCACCTATGGCGACGGCGTCGGCGATGTCGACGTCGCGGCCCTGCTGGCCTTCCATCGCGACCACGGCCGGCTGGCCACCCTGACCGGCGTGCGCGCCCGCTGGCAATATGGCATCGTCCACGCCAGCGACGGCGGTCAGGTCAGCGGATTTGAAGAGAAACCGCTGCTCGACTATTGGATCAACGGCGGCTTTATGGTCTTTAACCGCGGCGTGTTTGACGTTATGGCAGCCGGTGACGACGTTGACCTGGAAAAAGAGATCTTGCCGCGCCTGGCGCGCGACGGCCAACTGATGATGTACCGCCACACCGGCTTTTGGCGCTCTATGGACACCTTTAAAGAAGCCCAGATGCTCGACGAGTTGTGGCAAAGCGAGCAGCCCTGGAAAGTGTGGTAGACGTGATGCGACGCGCTGAAATCTATAGCGACGAGGGACATTCACCCTGCCCCACCCAATTACCTATGATAAGGAACACACCGTGACCTCAAACTTTTGGCGAGATCGACCCGTGCTGGTGACCGGCTGCACCGGCGTCTTGGGCGCGTGGTTGACCCTTGCGCTGACTGAACGGGGCGCCGACGTGGTCGGCCTGGTGCGCGACTGGGTGCCCCAGTCGCAACTGGTCCTCTCGGGGACCTATGAGCGGGTCAAGATCGTGCGCGGCGACGTGGCCGACTATGCCCTGCTGGAACGCACTCTGGCCGAGTACGAGATAGAGACCGTCTTTCACCTGGCCGCCCAGACCATCGTCACCATTGCCAATCGCAACCCGCTGTCCACCTTTGAAACCAACATCAAGGGCACCTGGTTGCTGCTAGAGGCCGCTCGGCGCGGGGACACCGTCCGGCGCATGGTGATCGCTTCCAGCGACAAGGCCTACGGCAGCCACGCGCAACTGCCCTACACCGAGGACGCGCCGCTGTTGGCCTGCCATCCCTACGACGCCTCTAAAGCGTGCGCCGAGATGCTGGCGCGCACCTATGCCGCCACGTACAACCTGCCCGTCGCCATCACCCGCTGCGCCAACTTGTACGGCGGCGGCGACCTCAACTGGAACCGCATCGTGCCGGGCACCATGCGCTCGCTCATCTATGGGGAGCGGCCCGTCATCCGTTCCGACGGCAGCCTGGTGCGCGACTATCTTTACGTGCAGGACGCCGTCATGGGATATTTAAAGCTGGCCCGGGCGCTGGATGACCCGGCGTTCAAGGGTGAGGCGTTTAACTTTGGCATGGACAATCCCCAGAGCGTGCTGGAAATCGTGCAGGCCATCATTGACATCTCGGACCATCCCGACCTGGCGCCCATCGTCCTGGGTCAGGCGCCCAACGAGATCCAGGCGCAATACCTGTCCAGCGCCAAGGCCGCGCGACGCTTAGACTGGACGCCCGCCCACACCCTGGCGGAAGCGTTGCGCCAGACGATGGCCTGGTACATGGCCTTTCTAGGGCGCCAGACCTGACAGGTCTGAACGATTGTTAGCGATAGAGGATTTGCATTGAACGAGCGATGGCACGACCGGCGCGTGCTGGTCACCGGGGGGAGCGGCTTTTTGGGCCGGCATCTGACACGAGGGCTGGCCCAACGGGGCGCCCGCGTCACCGTGGCGCGATACCCGGACGAACCGGCGCCGTCCCCCTGGCCGTCAGGTGTAACCGGGCAACTGTGCGACGTACGCGACGCCCGGCAAGTCGAACAACTGACCCAAGACGTCGCGCCCGAAATTGTGTTTCACCTGGCCGCCGTGGGCGTGACCGAACCCTTTATCGACGTCGAGGCAGCGTTAGAGGTGAACGTGCGCGGCACGCTGAACGTGCTGCAAGCAGCCCGGTCGGCGCACGGCCTGCGACGCGTCATCGTGACCGGCACGTGTTACGAGTATGGGCCGGACAACAATCTGGACCCGGGCAACGTCTATGCCGCTTCCAAGGTGGCCGCCTGGGCTTTTTGCCGCATGGCGTACCGCGCCTATGGCACGCCCGTCATCGTGGCCCGGCCTTTTAACGTCTATGGCCCAGGGCAGAACAGCCACGCGCTCATCCCCGCCGCCATCCGGGCAGCGCTGGGGGGCCGGGATTTTCCCACCACCCCGGGCGAGCAACGGCGCGACTTTGTGTACGTGGACGACTTGATCCAGGGCTTTTTGGCGCTGGCGCTGGCGGAAGGTATCGAGGGACAAAGCCTCGACCTGGGCACCGGCGTGGCCACACCGGTGCGCCATGTGGTCGAACGGGTCTTTGCGCTCATGGGCGCCGAGACATCCGGCCGGCCGCAGATCGGCGCGCTGCCTTACCGGCCCGGCATCGTGTGGGAATTGGTGGCCGACGCCCAACGCACCGCCCAACGCACCGGCTGGCGCGCCCAAACCGGGCTGGACCAGGGCTTGCAACGCACCATCGCCGCCCTCAGTAATGAGGCCCTCAGTAATGAGGCCCTCAGTGATGAGGCCCTCAATAATGAGGCGCCCGGTGACACAGCCTGCGATGAAACGGGGAACAGCGACCCGGGCGAACTGGGTTCGCCCAACCCAGCAGGTCTTTAGGGAGAGCAGTGACTGAATTAGAGCAATTACGGCAAGAGATATTCCAACAGGTGACGCGCTATTACCAGTTGGCCCACGCCGACCGGCCCTTTACCGCCGGCGAGACGCGCGTCCATTACGCCGGCCGCGTGTGGGACGAACGCGAGATGATCAACATGGTCGACGCCGTGCTCGAGTTCTGGCTCACCGCCGGGCGCTATGCGCAGCAGTTTGAGCGCGAGTTGGGGAAATTCTTGGGCGTGCGCGAGGTCATCCCGGTCAACTCGGGCTCTTCGGCCAACCTGGTCGCGGTCACCGCGCTCACCTCCCACAAGCTGGCGCAGCCCTTGCGGCCCGGCGACGAGGTCATCACCCCCGCCGCCACCTTTCCCACCACCCTGGCGCCCATCTTGCAAAACAACCTGGTGCCGGTGCTGGTCGACTGTGAGCTGAGCACTTTTAACATGGACCTGGAGCAATTGGCGCCGGCCCTCTCGCCACGTACCCGCGCGGTGATGCTGGTCCACACGCTGGGCAACCCGCTGGACATGACGCGGCTGATGGCTTTTGCCCAGGCGCACGACCTGTACGTGATCGAAGATGCCTGCGACGCGCTAGGCAGCCGCTTTGCCGGCCAGATGTGCGGCACCTTGGGTCACTTTGGCACCCTCAGTTGCTATCCCGCCCACCACATCACCATGGGCGAAGGGGGCGCCGTCTTTACCCAGGACGCCGAACTGGCCAAAATCGCCCGTTCGGTCCGCGACTGGGGGCGCGACTGCTGGTGTGGCTATGACGCCCCGGCCGAGGGTCAATGCGGCCAGCGCTTCCGTTGGCCCATCCCCGGCGTGCCCGAAGGCTATGACCACCGTTATTATTTTACCGAAATCGGCTACAATCTCAAGCTGACCGATGTCCAGGCCGCGATGGGCGTGGCGCAATTGGAAAAGCTGCCTGATTTTATCGCCATCCGCCAGCGCAACTTTGACTGGCTATACCAGGGCTTGCAGCCCTACCAAGAGTTCCTGATCCTGCCGACCTGGCACCCCCAGGCCGACGTGAGTTGGTTCGCCTTTCCCATGACCGTGCGCCCCGAGGCGCCCTTTACCCGGCGTGACCTGACCCGTTGGCTGGAAAGCCACAACGTGGAGACGCGCTACCTGTTCGCCGGTGACATTCGCCAGCAGCCGGCCTACCGTGACATGCCGCACCGCACCGTCGGCACGCTGCCCAACTCGGCCCAGGTACTGCGCAGCAGCTTTTTCGTTGGCGTCTACCCGGGCCTCGACCGTGCCCGCATAGACTATGTACTAGAGACCTTTGGAGCATTCTTTGGCAACCTATGAAAATACCACAGATCAGAGACACCAATCTCTTTGCGCCTCTGCGTTAAATCTTTTCTCTGTGCTCTCTGTGCCTCTGTGGCAAACAACAAGCCTATGAAACTATCTATTATCATTTGTGCTCGAAATGAACGAGAGACGATCCGCGACGCCATCCACCAGACCCACGCCCTAGATTTAGGCGCCGGGTGGGACAAGGAGATCATTGTCGTGGACAATTTTTCCACCGACGGCACGCGCGAGTTGCTAGAAGCGGTGGACCTGACGGGCGTGCGCGTGATCTTGCACCCGCGCGACATGGGCAAAAGCGGTTCGCTCCAGACCGGCATCCGCGAGGCCAGCGGTGACTATTTTGTGATCTTTGACGCCGACCTGGAATACGAGGCCGCCGACCTGCCGCGCATGGTCGCCCCCATCGTGCCTGGCGAGACCGCGGCTGTGTATGGCTCGCGCACCCTGGGCGGGCGCAAGGTTTACGAGTACGCCCAAAACTATTGGGGCGTGCGCCTGCTCACCTGGGCCACCAACTTGTTGTACGGTTGCCATTTGACCGACGTCGCCGTCGGCCTCAAACTGGCCCGGCTGGACCTGGCGCGTTCGATGAAGCTTGGCGGCGCCGGCTTTGATTGGGAGTTCGAACTGACCTGCAAGCTGCTCAAACGCGGCTATGACATTCCCGAGGTGCCCATCGCCTATCACCCGCGCACCGCCGCACAAGGCAAAGGGCTGGTAGGCATGCTGGCGGTCAAGACCGGCTTTCGCTGGCTGTGGATCCTCATCAAGACCCGCCTGTTTGGCTAGGAGAGAGATTATGAACATTGTCATTACTGGATCGATTGCCTATGACTATTTGATGACCTTTCCCGGGCGCTTTCAGGAGCACATCCTGCCCGAGCAGATCGCCAACCTCAGCGTCAGCTTTTTGGTCGACACGATGGTGCGCGAACGTGGTGGGGTCGCCACCAACATTGCCTATACCCTGGCGCTGTTGGGCGAACGCCCGCACGTGATGGCCACCGTGGGCCAGGACTTTGAGGACTATCGCTTCTGGCTCGAAGTGCAGGGTGTGGACACCTCGGCCATCAAGACCATCAAGGACGAATTCACCGCCTCTTTTTTCGTCAGCACCGACCGCGACACCCACCAGATCGCAATGTTTTACACCGGCGCGATGGCCCACGCCCACACGCTGTCCTTCAAAGACCTGCCACCCGCGGTCAATGAGGTCGACCTGGCCGTCATCTCGCCCAACGACCCGGGGGCGATGGTCCAATATGCCGCGGAATGCCAGGCGCTGGGCATCCCCTACCTGTACGACCCCAGCCAGCAAATCATCCGCCTGTCCGGCGAACAACTGCGCGCCGGCATCAACGGCGCGCGGCTGCTCATGGTCAACGCCTATGAGTTTGGCATGATCCAGGAGAAAACCGGGCTGACCCAACGCGACATCAGCCAGCAGATAGAGATACTGGTCATCACCCAGGGCGAACGCGGTTCAGAGATCCACGCGGGCGGGCAGACCATTGCCGTGCCCGTCGTCCCGCCGGAGCATATCGTCGACCCCACCGGTGTGGGCGACGCCTACCGGGCCGGGTTCATCAAGGGGTTGGCCTTGGATGCCCCCTTGGAGACGGCCGGGCGCATAGGCGCCGTCGCCGCCGCCTATGTGTTGGAACAAAAGGGCACCCAAAACCACCATTTCACGCGGGAAGAGTTTGTGGCCCGCTACCGTCAGCACGCCGATGACGACGGCCTGCTGGACGCCATGTTGGCAACATAACACACCGTCTCAATGAGAAAGTCAAACTTGTATAAAGTGCGCCAGCTCACCGATAAAAAAGAGATTCTGACGTTTCTGGAACGGGACGCCGGGTACGCCGCTTACGCCATCGGCGACCTGGAACCGGCGCTATTCGCCCAGAGTGAATGGACCGGCGCCCAGGCTGAGGGCCAAATCCACGCCCTCACGCTGCATTTCAAGGGGCTCGACCCGCCGGCCCTGTTTGTGATGGGCGAGCCGGCCGCGCTGGTCAGCATCCTGGAGCGCGACGCCGCGCCCAACCATGTCTACCTGACCTGCCGCGAGCGGCACCTGGCGACCGTCCAGGCCTGCTACCGCACCACACCGCCGACGCCCATGTGGCGCATGAGCCTGAACCCGGCAAGTTTTCGTTACCGCCCCGTGCCGGACGTGGCGGTGCAGTCGCTGCAACACCCCGCCGCGTTGCAAGGTCTATACCTTCAGGGCGGCGGTGAGACGTTCAACGCGGCCCAGTTAGAAACCGGCGTCTTTTATGGCGTGTATGAACGGGAACGCCTGGTGGCGGCAGCCGGCACTCACCTGCTCAGCCCCAGCTATAGCAGGGCGGCTGTGGGCAACATATACACCGCTCCGGACTATCGGGGGCGTGGCTATGGCACCGCCGTCACCGGCGCCGTCGTGTCCACGCTGCTGCGGCGTGGCATCCGTCACATCTTTCTCAACGTGGCCCAGACCAACCGCAATGCCATCCACATTTACGAAAAACTGGGATTTACCCGTCACTGCCCGTTCCTGGAAATGTCGGCCGTGAGATAAAATTAAACAGAGCAAGAACGCATATCTATATCAACATAGGAGTAAAAGAATGACCATACAATACGACGTAAAAAATCTAGACCTGGCCCCCGGCGGCCGTTACCGCATCGAATGGGCCGAGCGCGAAATGCCGGTGCTGCGCCTGATCCGTGAGCGCTTTGCCAAAGAAAAGCCGCTCAAAGGCGTGCGCGTCTCGGCCTGCCTGCACGTCACCACCGAGACCGCCAACCTGGTGCAAACGCTCCAGATCGGCGGCGCCGACGTGGTACTGTGCGCCAGCAACCCGCTCAGCACCCAGGACGACGTGGCGGCCTCGCTGGTGAGCAACTTGGAGGTCCCGGTCTATGCCATCAAGGGCGAAAACAACGAGACCTACTATGAACACATCCACGCCGCCCTGGACCACAAACCCCACATCACGATGGACGACGGCGCCGACCTGGTCGGCACGCTGCACAAGGCGCGCCGCGACGCGTTGGGGGACGTGATCGGCGGCACAGAAGAGACGACCACCGGCGTCATCCGCCTGCGCGCGATGGCGGCCGACAAGGTGCTAGAATATCCCATCGTCGCCGTGAACGACGCCCTGACCAAACACCTGTTCGACAACCGCTATGGCACCGGTCAGAGCACCCTGGACGGCGTGATCCGCGCCACCAACGTGCTCATCGCCGGCAAGACCGTCGTGGTGGCCGGCTATGGCTGGTGCAGCCGGGGCATCGCTATGCGGGCCAAGGGCATGGGCGCCAACGTCATTGTCACCGAAATCGATCCCCTCAAAGCGCTGGAAGCGGTGATGGATGGGTTCCGCGCCATGCCGATGATCGAGGCCGCGCCCCTGGGCGACGTCTTTATCACCAGCACCGGCGACATCAATGTGATCGATATGCACCACTTTGAGGTGATGAAAGACGGCGCCATTGTCAGCAACAGCGGGCACTTTAACGTCGAGATCAACATCCCGGCCCTGGAAAAACTGGCCGTCGGTCCGCCGCGACGCTTGCGCCCCTTTGTGGATGGCTATGAACTGCCCGACGGGCGCAAGATCTACCTGCTGGGCGAGGGACGCCTGATCAACCTCGCCGCCGCCGAGGGCCACCCCAGCGCGGTCATGGACATGAGCTTTGCCAACCAGTCCCTGTGCGCCGAGTACATGATCACGCACGCCGAGGAACTGGAGCGGACCGTCTATAGCGTGCCCGAGGCCATCGACCAGCACATTGCGACCCTCAAACTGGAAGCCATGGGCGTCAATATCGACGTGTTGACCCCTGAACAAGAAAAATACCTGAACTCGTGGCAGTCAGGCACCTAAACCTTTATGAAAAGAAAGGATCGATCGAATGAGTAACAGCAATGTCACCTTTATGACGTCCCCTCAATATTTTTACACCTCCGAGTCGGTGACCGAAGGCCACCCCGACAAGGTCTGTGACCAGATCTCTGACGCCGTGCTCGACGCCATCATCGCCGATGACCCCGATGCGCGCGTGGCCTGCGAGGTGGGTGTGACCACCGGCCTGGTCGTCGTGATGGGCGAGATCACGACCAGCACCTATGTCGACATTGGTCAACTGACCCGCGACGTGATTCACGGCATCGGTTATACACGCGCCAAGTATGGTTTTGACGCCGAGACCTGCGGCGTCATTGTCAGCATCAAGGAGCAATCGGCCGACATTGCCCTGGGGGTAGACAAGGCCCTGGAGGCCAAGACGGGCGAGATGACCGACGCAGAGATCGAGGCCACCGGCGCCGGTGACCAGGGTATGATGATCGGCTTTGCCTGCAACGAGACGCCCGAACTCATGCCGCTCAGCATCGTGCTGGCGCACAAACTGTGCAAGCGGCTGGCCCGCGTGCGCCAGGAGCGCACCCTGCCCTACCTGCGCCCCGACGGCAAGAGTCAGGTCACCGTCGAGTATGAATACGGCGTGCCCAAGCGCGTGGACACTGTCGTGATCAGCACCCAGCACGCGCCCGACGTGAGCCAGGAAAAGATCCGTGATGACATTATCCATCGCGTCATCAAATACATCATACCCAACGGCATGCTCGACGAAAAGACCCGGATTTACGTCAACCCTACCGGTCGTTTTGTCACCGGGGGGCCCCTGGGCGACGCAGGCCTGACCGGCCGCAAGATCATCGTCGACACGTATGGCGGCGTGGCGCGCCACGGCGGCGGCTGCTTCTCGGGCAAAGACCCGACAAAGGTAGACCGCTCGGCCACCTATATGGCGCGCTATATCGCCAAGAACATCGTGGCGGCCGGCATCGCCGACCGCTTTGAACTCCAAGTCTCGTACGCCATCGGCGTGGCGCGGCCGCTCTCTCTGGCCGTCGAGACCTTTGGCACCGGCAAGGTCTCGGACGAAAAGATCGTCGAGCTGATCCACGCCAACTTTGACCTGCGCCCGGCGGCCATCATCCGCGACCTGGACCTGCGCCGGCCCATCTATCGCGCTACCGCCGCTTACGGTCACTTTGGCCGCGACGACATTGACGCCCCCTGGGAGCGCACCGATAAAGCCGAGACGCTGCGCCAGCAAGCCGGCCTGGAGTAAGGACACCGAGGAGCAAGAAACCGGGTTTTGCCGCTCCGCTTACACAAAACCCGGTTTCTCTCACACTTTTATGAAAACTGACGTCCTCATCGTAGGCGCCGGACCCGCCGGCAGCGCCGCAGCCGGTGCACTGGCCGCTCGCGGCCTGAACGTGACCCTGCTCGACCAGGCCCGCTTTCCCCGGGACAAAGTATGCGGCAACGCCGCCTCCCCCCACACGCTAGCGCTGTTGCGCCAGATGGGGCTGGACGGATGGCTCACACGCCCTTTCACACAACCCCAACGCTTGATGCTGCACGCGCCCGGCGGCTACCGCGTCGCGATCGCGCCCGGCGCGGGGTTATCCAGCCTGGGCCGGGTCATCCCCCGTCTTCAACTCGACCAGGCATTGGTCGAACACGCCGTGTCCCACGGCGCCCGCTTGCTGCAAGAGACACGCGCCCTGGGCGCATCCTCGGACGCCCGCGGCATTACCGTCCACTGCCGGCGAGAGAAGCAACGGTTCGCCATCCAGGCCCAAATCACCCTGGCGGGCGACGGCGCCGTCGCGACCTTTTCTCGGCACGCCGGCCTGGTCCAATCCGGCCCCCAGGGCGTCGCCGCCCGCCTGTACGTGCGGGGGCGCCAACCCGCCCGCCCAGCCTATCACGTCTTTTTTCTGCAAGACGTGTCTTCCGGTTACGGCTGGGTGTTCCCCTCCGGCGACGGACGCTACAACGTGGGCCTGGGCATGTGGCTGCCCGATCTCAAGCGCAAAAAACTCGGCCTGAAAAGCAGCCTGCGCGCCTTTTTGGCCCGTCCCGACGTGCAAGCGCTGCTCGGCCCGCGCTACGAACCCGGCGCGATGCAGGGCCATCCCCTACGCGTCTCCACCCTCACCAACCGCCGATTGTGCGGGCCACGACGGCTGGCGCTGGGCGACGCCGCCGGGCTGATGCATCCGCTCAGCGGCGAAGGCATCGCCCCGGCCCTGGAGAGCGGACTGTTGGCCGCCGAACACACGCTGCGCGCCTTTAACGCCGGTGACTTTACCGCCCGCGCCCTCGCCCCCTATGCCGCCGCCGTGCGGGCCAGATACGCCTGGGATTATCGCGCCGCCCTGGTCTTGCAATTTTTGATGCGCAGCAACTTTATGGCCAACCGCATCCTGGACCTCGGGCGCCGCGAGCC
>CAZSJU010000080.1:0-7238 GCA_964607235.1 uncultured Anaerolineae bacterium
GCCGGCGGCAGAGGCGCCTCGCTCAACCCGGCCAGGAATTCCAAGACCCGCTCCACGTCGATACGCTGGGCCTGGGCGCGTTCTAGCGCGGTCGGGGTGAGACGATAGACATAAGGATCGCCCACGCTGACCAGGTCCGCGACGCGCGCCAACTGGAAACGCTCAAAGCGGTAGTGTGCCGGGTCTCGGGCCGAGACTCGGGCCGGGTCTCGGGCCGGGTCTCGGGCCGGCATCTCGACGGTCAGGTCCGCGTGCACGAGCGGCGGTGGCACCTCGGATAAAGCGACGGCCTCCTCTGATGCCCTAGTACAAAAGACCTCGGGCGGGGCGTCTTGGGCCATGCCGCCCAGCGCGACCAGGCCCAGCCACCAGGCCGGACCGGTCAACAGCGCCCGCAACAAGGCGCCCTCTACCTGATCCCAGCTCTCAAAGCCGTCCAAATAGTCGCCGCTGGCCGCGTCACGGATGTACCAGGCCTCGTAATCGCCGCCCGGGCGTTGAAAATCGGGGTCGACCGCCTTGATCGCCGCGATAAAGTCATCGATCCGGACCCACTGCCCCGACGGTATCGCCGCCAGGTGGCGGCACAAGGCCAACCGAGCCAGGGTAGGGTCATTGTGCCACGTGCCGGTGTCATCCGGCCGCAGCGTGGGCAAACGCCACAACTCGTTCCACTCGGTCATCCGGCGCCAGGCCGTCTGCAGCGTCGCCCGCGCCGGGGCCAGATCGGCCTTTAGCCACGCCATCACCGGCGCCGGGATCAGACTCAGGTGACCTTCTTCTCCCACCTGCACCCATCCCAGATGTTCGACCATGTGAGACATAAAGGCCAGCCGTTCAGCGTCCGGGTCGCGCAGGCGCCGCGCCAGCGCTTGCTGCGCCGCTTCTGACCAGATTCCAGGCGCCTCCCCCACAGATTGAACGATCTCGTTGTGCACAAATATCAGCAACGTGACCAAGTCATCCAACAACCAGTCGCCCGCCGCGCGCACATTGTCCGGCGCGGGGGCCGGTTCCAATTGTATAGCATGCGCCGGCTTTTCGACGTGAAAGGGCAACGCGGCGCGCAACTCGGCGGGGACGAAAAAGACAGGATAGGCCTCGTCCCCTTGCTTGACAAAGCCTTGATAAATCAAGCCACGGTACCACAGGCCCTCGGTGGAGCTGACGGGTTCGCGCCAGGGTTTTTCCCGCTCCAGGCGCCCCGGTCCCATCGGCCGGATCTCACCAAAGCGCCGGGCAAAGGCAGCGGCGGGCAGCATACCATCGGCGGCAAGCAAGGCGCGCAACGCGTCGCGCTCGGCCTCAGGCAAGGCGGCCCACACGTCGGCGGCGTGCACGGGATCTCCCATCAACGCCGCCAGCTCGACGGCGATGTCTAACGGGCGATGCGTCGCCACATCCAGCCCCCACAAGCGCGCGATGACCCGCAGGCGCGCCAACTCGATATCGGTCAAACTCTGCCGTAATGAGCGAATGTGTGTCATATCCTCAAAGTTGACTCCCCTAAAAAAAGCAATCTGCCACAGAGGCACAGAGGACTCGGAGAAAAATCAAGAGAAAGATTGAAATTTTTCAATCAGATAGCACTTTGAAGTCAATAATTCAAGCCCGATATTGAATTCTCTGTGCTCTCTGTGCCTCTGTGGCAAACTTTTGGGTTCTTTCAGTAGAGCCAAAGTTGCAAGGCGAAAATGGCGTTACGGTCAATATCAAAATTCTACACGGACTTGCGACATACGTCAAACCCACGACGTCCGTCGTTAGGTTTCCATCCTCGACTTGCCATATACCGCACAGGATGTTATAAATACAAAATACGCAAGACATCGTTATGGGTGGGGAGACAAAAAGAGGTGACCGCTATCTCAAATCCTATCCATTGGCGTCTAAAAATATCCTGCAAAGAATGGAGTAATGATTCATGATCAACGAACCAGACGACAATAAAAAAATCGGCATTGTGGTGGGCGGCGGTCCCGCGCCGGGGATCAACAGCGTGATCCATTCGGCCACGATCGAGGCCATCAACAACGGCCTCGCCGTCGTCGGCATTTACGACGGCTTTAAACACTTGATGGAAGGGCGCCTGGTGGGCACCCCCCTGACCATCAATGACATCAGCCGCATCCACCTCGAAGGCGGGTCGATCCTGCGCACCTCACGGGCCAACCCCACCAAGAGCCAGACCCTGCTCCGCAACTGCGTGCACGCCTTGATAGACGAAAGTGTCAGCTATTTGTTGGCCATCGGCGGGGACGACACCGCTTACTCGGCACACTGCGTCGCCCGCTATGCTGAAGAAGAGATGGGGGTAAAAATCAGAACCGCACACGTCCCCAAAACCATCGACAACGACCTGCCCTTGCCCGATGACATCCGTACTTTTGGCTTTGAGACGGCACGCGAATTGGGCACGCGCCTGGTGATGAACCTGATGGAAGACGCACTCACGGGCCAGCGCTGGTTCATGGTAGTGACGATGGGGCGCAAGGCCGGACACCTGGCTATGGGGATCGGCAAAAGCTCCGGCGCCACGCTAACCCTGATCCCTGAAGAGTGGACCGGTCGCGAGATCCGTATGCAAGAGGTCGTCGACATCCTGGCCACATCGGTGATCAAGCGCCTGGCCCAGGGCAAACCCTATGGCGTGGCCTTGATAGCCGAAGGTGTGATTGAACAAATGTCTTATGAGGACCTGGAAGTGCTCGAGACGGCAGAACGCGACGCGCATGGCCACATCCGCCTCTCTGAGATCAACTTTTCCGATATGCTCAAAAAGGCGCTGCGCAAAGAGCTGCTCAGGTTAGGCATCGACATCCGTCTGATCAGCAAAGACCTGGGATACGAACTGCGCTGCGCCGATCCCATAGCTTTTGACATCGACTATACGCGCAGCCTGGGCGAAGCCGCGGTGAGCTTTTTGCTAGCAGGCGGCAGCAGCGCCACCATCACGATCCAGAGCAACCAGGTGGTCCCTATCCCCTTTGCGGATATGATGGACCCCGAGACGGGACGCACAGAAGTCCGCCAGGTGAATATCAACTCTTTCACCTATCGCTCGGCGCACAAGTTTATGATTCGCCTCAAACCCCAGGATGCCGACAATGAGATGCTCCTGGCGCGCATGGCGACGCACACCAACCTGACCTTGGAAGCGTTAAAGGCACGTTTCGGGTACCTGATCGGCATCGCCCCGCGCCCGTATTGACCTTACGGTACGCGCGACCGTCACCACCAAGAGAGGTGAGCAATGCGCCAAAATTCAAAACGGTCCCCCGGTTTTTGGAAAAGCGTGATCCGCGAGTTCCGCCTGGCCTGGCGCCTGTTGTGGGACTATCGCGTCCCGCTGTGGAACAAGCTGGTCCCCTTTGCCGCCCTGCTGTACATCATCTTTCCCTTTGACTTTGTCTCTGACCTGGTGCCGGTCCTGGGGCAACTGGATGACCTGGGAGTTCTGGTACTTGGCATTAAGACGTTCAACAATCTGGTCGCGGGCCCCATCGTGCGCCAGCATTTACATGTGATGGGCTTTGACGTCGAGCCCTTGGAAGAAGAACTAGACGAGCAGGTCATCGAGGGCGAATACAAAGTCGTCGAGGACGACGAGTACGAGGGGCAGGAAAAATGAGCTTTTCACTGCAGGACCAGGTTGCCATCATCACCGGCGGGGCCAGCGGATTCGGGCTGGCCATCGCCCACCTTTTTGCCCAAGCCGGCGCTCAAGTGATCATTGCCTCGCGCCGGGAAGCGCTGTGCCATCAGCGGGCAGGAGAAATCCAGGCTCAGGGCGGGACGGCGCTCGGCATGGGGCTGGACGTGACCGACGAAGCGCAAGTGCAACGCGTGGTCCAGGAGACAGTGGCGCACCTGGGTCGGGTGGATATATTGGTCAACAATGCCGGGATCATTGTGCGCACGCCGGCGCCCGAGAGCAGTTTAGAAGAGTGGGAACACGTACAAGCGACAAACCTGCGCGGGCCTTTCCTGTGCTGCAAACACGTTCTGCGACAAATGCTATCCCAGGGCTCGGGTGGCGCAGTCGTCAACATCGCCTCGTATCTGGGGATGTATGGGGGGAGCGGGAACATGCCCGCCTATTGCGCTTCCAAGGGCGGCGTCATCGCCTTGACCAAGTCGCTGGCCGTCAAGTACGGCCCGGACCATATCCGGGTCAACGCCATCTGTCCCGGCTTTATCAAGACACCGCTTAACGCCAACGTCATCAACGACGCGCCCGACCCGGTGGCCAAAGAGCGAGAAATGGCCGCGCGCTATCCGCTGCGGCGCCTCGGGCGACCCGACGACGTGGCCCATGCGGCCCTGTTTCTGGCTTCCGACGCGTCTAGCTGGATTACCGGCATCACGCTGCTCGTGGACGGTGGCCTGACAGCCTAGGCGCGCGAAAGCTCAAGATTAACCGAAAACTTGTCGCAGATGGCGCCGGTAACCGTGGTCGCGCAGGCGCGCCAGGGTCACGTCCTCCCCATAGGGTTGACCATAAAGTCCCTTTTTGGTCAGGTGTACGCAGGGCGTGCCTTCCCCGGTAAAGCCGGGAATGCCGCCGCTGATGCCCAGGGACTCGAGGTCACGCTGGATGGTGCGAATCATCTCCGCGCTGCTGGCGTCCGGGCTCGGTTGATCCAGCGCCGCCCCCAGACGGCTCGTCGAAGCTTGCAACAATGACGGCTCACCAGCCCCGCGTTGCTCCTGCCGTTTACGTTCCTTCTCCCACTCGGAAAACACGAGCGGATGGTTGGAGCGTAACCAGGTCGCCAGTTTACGATACAGATCGCATTCATCCATCCCCTACATCCCCTTTCTACCCACGCCTGTCCGGCCGTGAACGGGCGGCGCACGCTGAATCGTCCAGCAACGTGCCACGCAGATCGTACTCGAGCGCATCCGTGATACGCACCGGCACGATCTCGCCCGGCGGCGCATAGCCCTCTATCAACACCAGGCCATCCACTTCGGGCGCGTCGCGGTAGGAACGCCCGACGCTCAACTCGGCCGTCTGGCCTTCGATCAACACGTCCAAAATCTGGCCGACAAACGTCTGATTTTTGGCCAGCGAAATCTCTTGTTGCAAGGCCATCAAGCGCTCGCGTCGCTCCTGCTTGAGCGCTTCTGGCACAGGGTCCGGTAGCTCCGCCGCCGGTGTCCCGGGCTCGTGCGAATAGGTAAACACACCCAGTCGATCAAAGGCCACCTCGGCTACAAAATCATACAACGCTTGAAACGCTTGTTCCGTCTCCCCCGGATAACCGACGATAAAGGTGGTGCGGAGGGCCACCTCGGGCATCGCCTGGCGCAGGGCGTCCAGCATGCGATAAACGCCCTCCACGTTCGTCGGCCGGCGCATGCGGCGCAAAGTAGCGGGATGAGCGTGCTGCAAGGGAATGTCGATGTAAGGCAAGATCTGAGCGTGCTGCGCCATGACCGCTATCAAGTGCGGTGTAATGGCGCCGGGATAGGTATACATCAATCGCACCCAGTCGATTTGAGGTTGGGGCGCCACAGCCACGATCTGCTTTAACAACCAGGCCAGCCCGTCTCTCATCCCCAAATCATAGCCATAGTCCGTGGTATCCTGGGCAATGAGAACCAACTCACGCAGGCCACCGGCGGCCAGGCGACGCACCTCGTCCAAAATTCGCTCGGGGGGGCGGCTGATAGCGGTGCCTTTGATGAGCGGGATCGCGCAAAAAGCACAGCGGCGTCGACACCCGTCAGCGATCTTGAGGTAGGCGCTGCCTCCCTGTACCGCAGCACACAATGTGCCGCGCTCATCGCGTCCGACAGTGCACGCCTCCTCAGGCAAATGATACAATGGCGCACCATGGCCTCGATGGCATCGATTGCATCGATCGTGCAGCCGCTTGACCAACGGGACAATGTCCATCCAGCGACGCGTGCCGATGACGCCATCCAGACCCGGCACCGCTTCTGCCAGACGCTCTCCCCAAAACTGGGAGAGGCATCCCGCAGCAACGAGCACCTGACCGGGACGCTTGTCGCTCACCAGATCACGTAACGCTTCCAGGGATTCCTGGCGCGCCGGGTCGATAAAGCCACACGTGTTCACAATGAGCACATCAGCCTGGCCTGGTTCCCTCACACCGGCATAACCGGCACGGTCCAAGAGCTGCGCCATGCCCGCAGCATCCACAGTGTTTTTGGCACAACCGAGGGAAAGCAGATAATAACGTGCCTGGGCCATCAAAAGAGCACTCAGGGCGCGACAGGGCCGGACGGACCCCAGGCCAACGTGATCGTCTGTCCACGCTCGCCTAGCGGCCCTTGGGGCTGACCATTTACCACAGCATCCAAGCCTGCGCCGTTCGCCGTCTCTAGCACGATCTGCTCGGCGCCCTGCCACGTCTCTGGCATACCCGGCGCCAGAATGCCCTCCAGGATGACATTGCTATCCACAGTGACGCGCACCCAGACATGCTCTGTCGCTTCCAGGCTCAACTGGACATTACCTGCAGTGGTATCAAAGGTCGGAGTGATCGCATCCGGCGCCGCCGGTTCAACTAGCCCCCCGCTCTCTGCGGTCGGCGCTGGGACATCTTGCGTCACCGCCGGCGTCAAGCCGGGCATCTCTGTCGGCGCTGCCGATGCCTGGTCCGAATCGTCGAACACCAGGGTCAGTAGCCCCCACCCGACCAAAGCTACGAGCAGCGCCAGCGCCACACCGATGAGAATGTCCCAAGACAACCAATCCGGCATCCCTACCGGATGCTCAATGTCAATGTTGCGGGGTTCAAAGACGACACCGCCCGCACCTGTCGTCTGGACCGACGCTTCTGTTGACGGCGCGGCAGGCAGGGGCGCTTCCAAGACGCGCGCCGCCTGTCCGAATCGAGACATCAACTGGTCCACGTCCAACTCTAAATACGTGGCATAGTTGCGTAAAAAGCCACGGACTTGGACCGCGGTCGGCAGGGCGGCCCAGTCATTCGTCTCTAGCGCTTGCAGGTAACACACCTTGATGCGCGTGGCAGTTTTGGCCTCTTTTAACGAAATCCCCTTTTCCTCGCGGGCCTGTCGTAGCTCGCTTCCCAGGTCAATCATCTACACTCCTGACCAAGTACGGACGCCTGGCTTTCACAAAAGAAGGGCCACCGAACAAAAAAAAAGATAGCCCTTACACCTGGTGAAAGCCAGATCGCCTCTGGCCAATCTTATGCTTCAGCCGCCGATGCGTCCTCTGCTTCAGGCACAGATTCTGA
>CAZSJU010000080.1:7338-12351 GCA_964607235.1 uncultured Anaerolineae bacterium
TCAGGCTCTGACGCATCCTCTTCGACAGGCTCGACAACGACATCGAATTCCGGGACCAAATCAGCGCTCAAACGCATCTTGATGGTGTGCGTCCCCAACTGCTTGATGGGACTATCAATGATAATTTTGCGCCGATCGACCTCCTGCCCGATGACCTCGGCCAACCTTTCCGCCACATCAACGTTCGTGACAGAGCCATACAGACGGCCCTTTTCTCCAGCCTTCTCTTGAAAGGTCAGAGAGACCTGGCTGATCGCATGGGCAAATTCAGCCATCTCGGCGGCAATGCGCTCCCGGCGCTTGACCGCCCGTCGCCGATGTACCTCCGCATCCCGTAATGCGCCCGGCGTGGCCAACACGGCCAAGCCCTGGGGCATCAAATAGTTGCGACCGTAACCGCCGGCGACGTCATACACTTCACCTGCCAGGCCCAAATTTTCAACATCTTGAATTAACAGAACCTTCATATTTTGCCTCCCAATTTAGTGGTCCAATGATACACCAAAACCCGTAAAAACTCAAGGCACTGCTTGACATGTCTTTGGCCCTATGGCATAATATCGTTACCAAAAGCGATGATGGAGACGAGTAAGCCAGGTGATCCTGCTTAGCGAGCCCGGGTTGGTGGGAGCCGGGTGCGGAAGCCTGGTCGAAAATCCCTCCGGAGCTGCCAGCCCAAAGTCTGCCCCGGGTGGGCGAGACAAGTAGACCTGGACGGGCTTGTCCCCCGTTATCCCAGACACGGCGTCCATCGCGTCGCCGGCCAAGTGCTCCAGTTTGACTGGGGAAAAAGGGTGGTACCACGAGAGTCATTACGCTCTCGTCCCTTTGCGGACGAGAGCGTTTTTTTGTTTCAGACCGGAGAAAAAAAAAGATGACGGAACTATTGTACCAAACCGACAGTTACCTGCGCGAGTTCACCGCCACCGTGACGGCCGTGGACGCCTCCCAAAACGCCGTCGTCCTGGACCAGACTGCCTTTTATCCGGGCGGGGGCGGCCAACCTCACGACACCGGCGCCTTGCAAACCGACAGCCAGCGCTGGCCGGTCAAAAAAGTCAAGAAAAAAGGCGCGGACGTGTGGCACTTTTTGGAAGGAAAACTCCCGGACAGCGGCGCGACGGTCAAGGGCGTCATCGACTGGGCGCGACGCTACGATCTGATGCGCACCCACACCGCGTTGCACATCTTGTGCGGTGTGATCTGGCGCGACTATGGCGCGTCGGTCACCGGTGGCAACATGGAGCCGGGCAAAGCGCGCATGGATTTCGAGTTTGAGCGCATGCAAAAGGAACTGGTCAAGGAAATCGAGGAAAAGGTCAACGCCGAGGTCGCGGCAGCGCGGCCGATCAAGGTCGCCATCCTGCCCCGCCAAGAAGCCTTTCAGATTCCTGACCTGATCCGCACCAAAATTAACCTGCTGCCCCCAGGCATCAAACAGGTGCGCACGGTCGAGATAGAAGGGCTGGACCTGCAAGCGGATGGCGGCACCCACGTGGCCAACACGTCCCAGGTCGGACGGATCAACATCGTGGACTATCAAAGCAAAGGCCGCATCAACAAGCGGTTACGGATCGAGTTGGCCTAGCCCGAGCGCAACACGACGGGTCTATCTTTTTTTTCCAACGGAGGCGAGCAATGTTCCAAGACGTACCGAACCAAGTTGATTTTGTCAGACAAGAAAAAGAGATCTTGAAATTTTGGGCTGAAAGCGATGCCTTTGAAAAGTTGCGCGCCTTGCGCGCCGACGGTCCCCGCTGGTCATTCATAGACGGTCCCATCACGGCCAACAACCCGATGGGTGTGCATCACGGCTGGGGACGCACCTACAAAGACCTTTTTCAGCGCTTCAAGGCCATGCAAGGCTATAACCAGCGCTGGCAAAATGGGTTCGACTGCCAGGGGCTGTGGGTCGAGGTCGAGGTCGAAAAAGCGCTGGGCTTTAAGAGCAAAAAAGACATCGAGGCGTATGGCCTGTCCGGCTTTGTGCTGCGCTGCAAAGAGCGTGTGCTCAATTACGCCGCCGTACAGACCGATCAAAGTATGCGCCTGGGGTATTGGATGGACTGGAATGACCCGGACCACCTGCTCATGCTGCGCGACAAATTGAACGCGGACCCTAACCAGGTCATCACCGTCCAGGGGCCTCAAGGCCCGGTGACAGATAGCGTCGAACAAATCGTCGGCCAGTTGGGCTTGCCCCAGATCGGCGGCAGTTACTTTACCTTTTCCAACGAGAATAACTATACCATCTGGGCGATGCTCAAGAGTTGCCACGACCGCCGCTGGGTCTACAAAGGGCGTGACGTAATGCCCTGGTGTACCCGCTGCGGCACCGGCATCAGCCAACACGAGATCGTCACCGAGGGCTATCAAGAACTCACCCACGCCAGCATCACGCTGCGCTTTCCGCTGCGCGGGCGCGAGAACGAGAGCCTGCTGGTGTGGACCACCACCCCCTGGACGCTGAGCAGCAACGTCGCCGCCGCCGTCGGTCCCGAGTTGACCTATGTCAAGGTCCAACAAGGCGATGCGGTAGGTGCGGCCGAGGTCTTTTACCTGAGCAAAGGCACGCTGCACATGCTCCAAGGCGACTATCAAGTGCTGGACGAACTGCCGGGCAAGGCGATGGCAGGCTGGACTTATGATGGCCCCTTTGACGAGTTACCGGCCCAGCAGGAGAGCGGGTCCGTCGCCGCCCACCGCGTCATCCTCTGGGACGAGGTGGGTGAGCAAGAAGGCACCGGCATCGTCCACATCGCGCCGGGCTGCGGCGCCGAAGACTTTGCCTTGAGCCAGGAACACGATCTAGCCATCATCGCGCCCCTGGACGAAGCGGGCGTGTACAAAAAGGGCTTTGCTTGGCTGACCGGTCAGTCTGTCCACGAGGTCGCCCCACAAATCTTTGAGAGCCTGAACCGCCAAGGCCGCACTTACCGCATCGCTGACTATACGCACCGCTACCCGGTCTGCTGGCGCTGCGGTGAAGAATTGGTCTTCCGGCTGGTGGATGAATGGTTCATCCACATGGGCAAGCAACTCGACAAGCCTTATGAGGCGGTCACCGAAGAGGAAAAGCTGCAAAACCTGCGCTACCAGATCATGGAAGTGGTGATTAACGAGACCCATTGGTATCCGGAATTTGGCCTGGAGCGCGAGTTGGATTGGCTGCGCAACATGCACGATTGGATGATCTCCAAGAAACGGTACTGGGGATTGGCCTTGCCCATCTGGGAATGCCAGGAATGCGGACATTTCGAGGTCATTGGCAGCCGCGCGGAATTAAAAGAGCGCGCCATCGCCGGTTGGGAAGCGTTCAAAGATCATACGCCACACCGGCCATACATCGACGCCGTCAAGATCGCCTGCCCGCAATGCGGCGCCAGCGTGAGCCGCATCCCCGACGTGGGCAATCCCTGGCTCGACGCCGGCAGTGTGGCCCTCAGCACGTTGCAATACAATACCCACCGGGAGTATTGGTCCAAGTGGTTCCCGGCCGAACTGATCAGCGAAAGCTTTCCCGGTCAGTTCCGTAACTGGTTCTACAGCTTGCTGGCCATGAGCACGGTGATGACGCGCCGGGCGCCCTTTAAGCACTGTTTCACGTACGGCACATTGCTGGCCGAGGACGGCCGCGCGATGCACAAAAGCTGGGGCAACGCCATCGAATTCAACGCCGCCGCCGACAAGATGGGCGTGGACGTGATGCGCTGGTTGTACTGCGACCACAAACCCGAAAAAGACCTGATCTTTGGCTATCATCGGGCGGACGAGGCGCGACGTCGCTTCCTGATCCCATTGTGGAACGTCTATTCATTCTTTGTCACCTATGCCAACATTGACGGTTGGACACCCGAGCAGGCCGACGTCGACCAAGACGCGCTGCCGCTGCTGGATCGCTGGATCATGGCCCGGCTGCACCAGTTGGTCCAAACGGTCACCGACAAGTTGGAATCCTACGAGCCCAACGTCGCCACGGCGGTGGTAGACGAATTCCTGGACGACCTGAGCAACTGGTACGTGCGGCGCAGCCGGCGTCGCTTCTGGGCCAAAACCGGCGCCAGCGAGGCCAGCGACGCCGACAAGCGCGCCGCTTATGCGACTCTTTACCACGTGTTGGTGACGATTAGCAAGCTATTGGCCCCCTTTACGCCCTTTGTGACCGAGGTCATGCACCAAAACCTGGTGCGCTCGGCAGTGGCCGACGCCCCCGAAAGCGTCCACCATTGTGACTGGCCCACCGCCGACGCCGACCTGATCGCCGGCTCGCAAGCGCTGCGCGAGCAGATGGCGCTGGCGCGCCAAGTGGTCACCCTGGGGCACGCGGCCCGCGCGCAGGCCAACGTCAAAGTGCGCCAGCCGCTGGAAAAGGTGGTCGTGTTTGCCCCCAACCGCACCGACGACCTGTTGGCAATGCAAGACCTGATCTTGAACGAGTTGAACGTCAAGCGGCTCGAGATCGCCCGCGAGGCCGGTGAGTTGGTCACCTTTCAACTGCTGCCCGTCAACCGGGTATTGGGTCCCAAGTTTGGCCAACGGTTTCCCAAGGTACGGGCCGCGCTCAGCGACCACGCCAACCCCGCCACGGCCGCCGTGGCCCTGGAAGCGGGTCAACCCCTGACGCTGCAAGTCGAGGGACAAACGATCGCGCTGGCCCCTGAAGAAATACTGGTCCAAACCCAAGCGCGCGCCGGGCTGGCCGTGCTCAGTGAGAGCGGCATCACCGTCGCGCTGGACGCGACGCCGACGCCCGAACTGATTGCAGAAGGGTTGGCACGCGAGGTCGTGCGTCGCGTGCAGACGCTGCGCAAAGACGCCGATTTCCAACTGGATGACCACATTCTCACCGCCTACGAAACCGACGCGGAACTGGAGGCCGTCATTCACGCGTGGGCTGACTATATCAAGGCCGAGACGCTGAGCGACGAGCTGGTGGACGGTCCACCGCCCGCCGGCGCCCACAGCGAACGCTATGAGGTCGAAGGTCACCCGCTGACGCTGGGCGTGAAACAA